>NZ_LZIK01000027.1:0-84425 GCF_001667105.1 Mycobacterium sp. 852002-51152_SCH6134967
CCCGCGTGGGCCCACCCACCCGTGGCGAGCGACCGTGTTTGCACGCCGACACACCGCAAATGGTGTCATTTCGCGGTCGCTCGCGCCGATCGAGCGTCACCACTCGATACCCTTCTGACCCTTGCGCCCGACATCCATCGGGTGCTTGACCTTGGTCATCTCGGTGACCAGATCCGCGGCATCGAGCAACTGCTGCGGGGCGTCGCGACCGGTGATGACGACGTGCTGCATCCCGGGTCGCGAGCGGAGAGTCTCGACGACCTCGTCCACGTCGATCCAGCCCCACTTCAGCGGATAGGTGAACTCGTCGAGCACATAGAAATCGTGGCGTTCGTCGGCGATCCGCCGCGCGATCTCGGCCCAGCCGTCGGCCGCCGCCGCGGCGTGGTCGACCTCGTCGCCGTGTTTGCGCGACCAGGACCAACCCGAACCCATCTTGTGCCACTGCACCGGTCCCCCGACGCCGTGCTCGTCGTACAGTTTGCCGAGTTCGCGGAAGGCCGCTTCCTCGCCCACCTTCCACTTGGCGCTCTTGACGAACTGGAACACCGCGATGTCAAAGCCTTGATTCCATGCGCGCAGCGCCATGCCGAACGCGGCGGTCGACTTGCCCTTACCCGCACCGGTGTGCACGGCGAACAGCGGGGCGTTGCGGCGTGCGCGGGTGGTCAACCCGTCGTCGGGAACCGTCAGCGGCTGACCCTGAGGCATACCTACCTCTCCCTACTCCTTGTGGCCCATCTCAGGCGGCGGTGCGGATCACGTCGGTGAGGCTGTCCGCCCGCAGCTGGGCCAACCGCACCGCCGGGGCGCCCAGTTGTTCGGCGAGCTCTGCGGCCAGACCCAACCGCACATACGACGTTTCGCAGTCGACAACGACCGCGGCGGCGCCCTCGGCCACCAACCGCGCGGCGGCCGAGCGCGTGCGCCCCAACGGGTCGGCACCGCCGGTGGCGCGGCCGTCGGTCAGCACCACCACGAGGCTGCGCCGGGCGCGGTCGCGGGCCTTCTCCCTCACGACCAGGTCGCGCGCCGCCAACAAGCCTTCCGCCAGAGGCGTCTTGCCGCCGGTGTCGAAACGGGCCAGACGCCGGCTGGCGATATGCACCGACGACGTCGGAGGCAGCAGGACCTTCGCGTCGCTTTGGCGAAACGTGATCACGGCGACCTTGTCGCGGCGCTGGTAGGCGTCGCGCAACAGCGACAGCGCCGCACCCCCGACCGCGGACATCCGGTCGCGCGCGGCCATCGAACCCGATGCGTCGACCACGAAGATCACCAGATTCCCCTCGCGGCCCTCCCGGATCGCGCGCCGCACATCGCCCGGCTGCGGCCGGGGCGCTCCGGGCCTGCGTTGGTTCTCCACGGCGGCCAGCAGGGTGCCGAACACGTGCACACCGTGACCGGTCCGGCCGTCAGACGTGGCCGAGATCGTCTTGCCGGTGCGGTTACGCGCCCGCGACCGGCGGCCCGGCGCTCCCTCCCCCACACCGGGCACCACCAGCGAACGGGTGCGAAACACCGCCGAGGGTGCGGCGCTGGGACGCGAACTCCCCGAATTCCGTTGTGATGGTTGCCCATCGCGGCCGTCACCCTCCGGCGACGACGACGCGCCACCGCCCGGTGGGTCGGGATCGGGTTCGGGGTCGGGGTTCTCGTCGGTGGCCTCGTCGGCCTGCGCCATCACGTCGTCGAGTTGGCCGGGATCCAGGCCCGGGTCGTCGAACGGGTCGCGGCGTCGGCGGTGCGGTAGCGCGAGTTCAGCGGCCACCCGGATGTCCTCCTCGGACACCACCTCGGCTCCGCGCCACGCGGCGTGCGCGACAGCGGTCCTGGCGACGACCAGGTCGGCACGCATGCCGTCGACGTCGAAAGCCGCGCACAGCGCCGCGATCCGACGTAATTCGCTGTCGGGCAACGAAACCGAGTCGACCGAAGCGCGGGCCGCCGCGACACGGCGCGCGAGCTCGTCGTCGTCTTCGGCGTAGCGTTGGGCGAACCCGGCGGGATCGGCCTCATACGTCATGCGTTGTCGGATCACCTCGACGCGCACATCGACGTCGCGCGACGCCCGCACGTCGACGGTGAGCCCGAACCGGTCGAGCAGCTGCGGACGCAGTTCGCCCTCTTCGGGATTCATCGTGCCGATCAGCACGAAGCGTGCCTCATGGCTGTGCGACACCCCGTCGCGCTCCACGTGCACCCGGCCCATCGCCGCGGCGTCGAGCAGCACGTCGACCAGATGGTCGTGCAGCAGGTTCACCTCGTCGACGTAGAGCACACCGCCGTGCGCCCGGGCGAGCAGTCCCGGCGAGAACGCGTGCTCACCGTCGCGCAGCACCTTCTGCAAATCCAGCGAGCCGACCACCCGATCCTCGGTCGCGCCTATCGGCAGTTCGACCAGCTGCCCAGTGGTGCCCGTCGTCCCGTCCGCCGCAGCGGCCGCTTCCAGCACCTTGGCCAACCCACGCACCGCCGTCGACTTCGCGGTGCCCTTCTCCCCGCGGATCAGCACCCCTCCGATGTCGGGGCTGATCGCGCACAGCAGCAGCGCCAGCCGCAGACGGTCATGCCCGACGATCGCGCTGAAGGGATAGGTCACGGCTTCAGCATAGGGACGTGCGGAATGCCGTCCTGCATGAACTCCTCTCCGTCGCGGACGAAGCCGAGGCGGGCATACATATCGGCCAGGTACGTCTGGGCGTCGATGCGGCAGGGATAGTCACCCACCTCGGCCAGCGCGGCCTGCAGCAGCCGCGTGCTGTGCCCCTGCCCGCGCGCCTCACGCTTGGTGCACACCCGGCCGATGCGGAAGCCCTTCTGCCCGCCGGGATGCTCCTCCATCAGACGCAGCGTCGAAATCACCTCACCGGTGGACGTTTCCAGCCAGAAGTGCCGCGTCTCGGCGAGAAGATCGCGGCCGTCGAGTTCTGGATACGGAATGGCCTGCTCCACGACGAAGACCTCGACCCGCAGCTTGAGCAGTTCGTAGAGCGTTGCGGCGTCGAGGTCTCGAGACCAACTGCGGCGCAGCGCAACCGTCATCCCGTGGCCACCGCCGGGGATTCGTCGAGACGCAGGACCCGCGTTCCGTGCGACCACACCTCGTCGAACAGCGCAGGCTCGGAGGACAACTCGTGTCCCAGCGACGGCACCATCTCCTTGATCTCGGACTCCCACGCCGGATAGCGCTTGGCGAAGCAGCGCTGCAGCACGTCGATCATCGCGGGCACCGCGGTCGAGGCTCCCGGGGAAGCGCCGAGCAGCCCGGCGATGGTGCCGTCACCGGAGGTGAGCACGGTGGTGCCGAAGTCGAGCACACCCTTGCCGCTCTTACCGCAGATGACCTGGACCCGTTGCCCCGCCACGTTGAGCTCCCAGTCGGATTCCTTTGCGCTGGGCGCGAATTCGCGGAGTGCTTCGATTCGCTCGGCGTCCGACAACATCAGCTGGCCCACCAGGTACTTGAGCAGTCCGAACTGGGTGAGCGCGACGTTGACCATCGACGCGACGTTGTTGAGCGTGATGGATTCGGGCAGGTCCAAGACGTCGCCCTGTTTGAGGAATTTCGGTGACCAGCCGGCGAACGGCCCGAACAGCAACCAGGACCGGCCGTTGATCACGCGCGTGTCCAGGTGCGGAACCGACATCGGCGGCGCACCCACCGGTGGCTGGCCGTACACCTTGGCCTGATGCGCATCAGTCAGGCGCGGGACGTCGGTGCGCAGGAACTTGCCGCTGACCGGGAAGCCGCCGAAGTTCTTGGCCTCCTTCATGCCTGCCTTCTGCAACAGGTTCAACGCCCCGCCGCCCGCGCCGACGAACACGAAGCCGGCCTTGAGCTTGCTGGTGCGCCCGGTGCGCAGATTGACCAGCTTCAGGGTCCACGAACCGTCGGACTCCTGGTTCAGATCGCGCACCTCGTGCCCGAAATATGTGGTCATACCGCGCTGGGCGACGTAGCCGAGCAGCTGGCGGGACAGGGCGCCGAAGTCGACGTCGGTGCCCTGCTCGGTCCAGTTGAGCGCGACCGGTTCGGAGAAGTCGCGCATCTCGGCCATCAGCGGCAGCCGCCGGGTGAACTCGTCCTCGTCGTCGATGTACTCCATGCGCGCGAACAGCGGGTTGGTCACCAACGCGTCGTAGCGGCGCCGCAGATACTTCACGCTTTCGGCGCCGTGCACGAAACTCACATGCGGGATCGGGTTGAGGAAGCTGCGCGGATCGCTGATCAACCCGTTTTCGACCGCGTACGCCCAGAACTGGCGCGTCACCTGGAACTGCTCGTTGACGCGCACGGCCTTGGAGATGTCGATCGACCCGTCGGGCTGCTGCGGGGTGTAGTTCAGCTCGCACAGCGCCGAGTGGCCGGTACCGGCGTTGTTCCACGCGTCGCTGCTCTCGGCGGCCGCCGCGTCGAGGCGCTCGATCAGCGTGATGTCCCAGTCCGGCTCCAGCTGTCGCAGCAGCGCGCCCAACGTTCCGCTCATGATGCCGGCCCCGATGAGCACGACGTCTGTCTTCCTCGGTTCGTCAGACACTCTCAGTTCCCCCGACTGGACTCGGTTTTCCGCGCGGCCGCGGCCATGGTCGATCATCAGGTTAGCCCGCAAAGCGCGTTCTCAATCCCCGCGCGATCGCCGCGCGCAGAACGCCATAGCGCCGCTTCGCCCAGCGGTACCGGCTGTCGCGGCTATCGTTGCTGTCGTGCCCGACTGGAAGGCAGACGTGCTGCCGGGCTACTGGCAACACACGATGGCCCTCGGCGCGGACCCGGACGGGGAGGGCGAGCTCGTCGCCACCCTGGTTCGGCGCGGTGAACCGGATCGGTCGGCCACGCGCGCGGTGCTGTTGGTGCACGGGTTCACCGACTACTTCTTCAACACCGAGCTCGCCGATCACTTCGCCGGTCGCGGATTCGCGTTCTACGCCATCGACCTGCACAAATGCGGGCGTTCGTGGCGGGAGGGCCAGACCCCTCACTTCACCACCGACCTGGCCCGCTACGACGTCGAACTCGAACGCGCACTCGACATCATCGGCTCGGTGTCCCCGGCCGAGGTCCTGGTGTACGGGCACTCGGCCGGTGGGCTGATCGTGTCGCTGTGGCTGGACCGGTTGCGTCGGCGCGGGCGGACCGGGCGCAAGCGCATCGGCGGCCTCGTGCTGAACAGCCCGTGGCTTGACCTGCAGGGGCCATCGATCCTTCGGGCCGCACCGACGCGCGCCGCACTGGGGGCCGTCTCGCGGGTGTACAAGCGGCTGGTGGTGCGCCCGCCGAGCGAAGGTGGCTACGGCTCGTCGTTGCACCGCGACTACCACGGCGACTTCGACTACGACCTGAAGTGGAAGCCCGTCGGCGGCTTTCCCGTCACGACGGGCTGGATCGCCGCCGTCCGCCGCGGCCACGCGAGACTGCACCGCGGTCTCGACGTCGGCGTGCCCAACCTCGTTCTGCGCTCGGACCGCAGCGTGCGCGAGGTGAAGGATCCGGACGCGATTCAGAAGGGCGATGCGGTGCTCGACGTCAAACAGATCGCCCGGTGGGCCGGATGCATCGGCAACCGGACCACGATCGTGCCGATCGCCGACGCCAAGCACGACGTGTTCCTGTCGGTACCCGAGGCACGACGGGCCGCCTACGGCGAACTGGACCGGTGGCTGGACTGGTACCTCGATCCGGCCGCCCGCGGCTCCGCCGTCACCCGATCCCCAGGAGGCTGGTCATGACGCACTTCGACATCGCGATCATCGGAGCGGGCTCGGGCAACTCGATCCTCGACGAGCGCTACATCGACAAGAAGATCGCGATCTGCGAGCAGAGTGTGTTCGGCGGAACGTGTCTCAATGTCGGTTGCATCCCGACGAAGATGTTCGTCTACGCGGCGGGCGTCGCCGACACCGTCAGGGACGCGGCGCGATACGGTGTCGACGCGCACATAGACGCGGTGCGGTGGCCCGACGTCGTCTCGAGGGTGTTCGGACGGATCGACCCGTTGGCCGTAGCGGGAGAGAACTACCGTCGCTCCTCACCGAATGTGCAGGTGTTCTCCAGCCACACCAGGTTTGCGCCCACGAGACCCGACGGCCGGTATGCGCTGCGCACCGACGCCGGCGACGAGTTCACCGCCGACCAGGTGGTGATCGCGGCCGGTTCTCGCGCGGTCGTGCCCGACGCGGTCAGCGAATGCGGTGCGCCGTACCACACCAGCGACACGATCATGCGGATCACCGATCTGCCCGAACACCTCATCATCGTCGGCGGCGGTTATGTCGCTTGCGAATTCGCCCACATCTTCTCGTCGCTCGGCAGCAAGATCACGCTGCTGATCCGCGGCAGCACTCTGCTGCGCGGCCACGACGACGACATCGCGATGCGCTTCACCGACATCGCCGCCAAGAAGTGGGAGGTGCGCAACCATCACGAGCTGGCCGACGCCCGCGAGGTCGACGGCGGCGTCGAAGTCACCTGTCACGACGGCTCGACACTGCGCGGCGACGTCTTGCTGGTGGCGACCGGTCGCGTCCCCAACGGTGACCTGCTCGACGCAGTGCATGCCGGTGTGAAGGTGACCGCGAGCGGACAGGTCGTCGTCGACGAATACCAACGCACCACCGCCCGCGGCATTTTCGCGCTCGGCGACGTGTCGTCGGACTTCCAGCTCAAGCACGTGGCCAACCACGAAGCGCGCGTCGTCAAACACAATCTTCTGCAGGACTGGGATGACACGGACGCGCTCATGCCTGCCAACCACCGCCATGTCCCGTCGGCGGTGTTCACCGACCCGCAGATCGCCAGCGTCGGGTTAACCGAAAACGAGGCGCGCGCACAGGGTTTCCGGATCCGGGTGAAGATCCAGGATTACGCCGACGTCGCCTACGGGTGGGCGATGGAGGACACCTCCGGTATCGCCAAAGTCATCGTCGACGACGACACCGGGCTGCTCCTCGGTGCGCACATCATGGGCCATCAGGCGTCATCGCTGATCCAGCCTGTCGTCCAGGGCATGGCGTTCGACCTGCCCGCGCAGGAGATGGCGCGCGGGCAGTACTGGATTCACCCCGCCCTGCCGGAGGTCGTCGAGAACGCATTGCTGGCGCTGTGCGGCGAGCCGCCGTGGCCGCCGTCCCGACGACACTGACTTGCCGGCGGTTTGTGCACGTTTGGGAGCGCTCAACGCTCCTCGATGTGCACAAGTCAGGGCCGGGTGGGCACCTCGAAGCCCCAGGGCAGCTCGAGGCGATGCGTGGCGAGCAGCTCGGTGTCGGCGAGGATCTCCCGGATGGGGCCGTCGGCGACGATCACGCCGCGATCCATCACGACCGCCCGCTCGCACAGCTGAGCGGCATAGGGCAGGTCGTGCGTGACGATCAACATCGTGGAGTCCAGCGCAGACAACGTCTCGGCCAGTTCCCGGCGAGCGACCGGATCGAGGTTCGCCGACGGTTCATCGAGCACAAGGATTTCGGGCCGGCATGCCAGTACGGTCGCCAGCGCCGCACGGCGACGCTGGCCCGCCGACAGGTGGGTAGGGCTGCGGTCGGCCTCCTCGGTCAGAGACACCGTCTGGAGCGCTTCTCGGACCCGGTCGGCCAGCGCGTCACCGCGCAACCCGAAGTTCGCGGGACCGAACGCCACATCCTGGGCGACGGTCGGCATGAACAACTGGTCGTCGGGGTCCTGGAAGACCAGGCCCACACGTCTGCGCACGTCGTGAAGCGTCTTGCGGGTCAGCGCGACATCGCCGATGCGCACCGAACCCGACGTCGCGGTCAGCACGCCGTTGAGGTGCAACATCAGCGTGGTCTTGCCCGCGCCGTTGGGGCCGAGCACGGCGATGCGTTCGCCGCCGCGCACGGTCAGGTCGACACCGTCGAGGGCGACGTGGCCGTCGGGGTAGACGTGGCGCAGACCCTCGATCGTGATCGCGTTCATCGCAGCACCCACGCCGACGCGGAAACCGCGACCGCGGCCGCGGCCGGAGCCATGACGATCACCCACTGCGACGCGACGGCGCGCGGCGGCGCACCGATCACGGCCAGATCCGGTGCGTTGCCGTCGAACCCGCGCGACAGCATCGCGACGTAGACCCGCTCACCGCGTTCGTAAGACCGCAGGAACAGCGCGCCGATACCCTTGGCGATCGCACCGGCCTGATGCAGGACGCGCGGTGAATCGCCACGCGATATGCGTGCCATGCGCATCCGGCCGGCCTCGGCGGTCAGCAGATCGACGTAGCGGATCATCAGCACCAGCACAGACGTCGCGATCGCGGGCACACCGAGCCGGCCCAGCGCGGTGGGCAGCTCTGTCGTCGACGTGGTGGCGGCCACGGTCAGTGCCGCCGCGACCCCGAGCGTGCCCTTGATGACGATGCCCCACGCCGCCCACAACCCGCTGACCGAAAGCGCCAGTCCTGCAACGTCGATACGTTCGCCGCCCTCGGCGAAGGGCAGCAGCACGGCCAGGACGAGGAACGGCGCTTCGATCAGCATCCGGGGCAGGACCCACCGCAGCGGGATGCGGGCGAGACGCCAGATGCCGACGACGATCAGCGCGTAGACGGCGAAGGGCCAGAACATCTCCCGCGGCGTCGCGACGACCGCGAGCACGAACACCAGTAGGCAGACGACCTTCACCTCGGCGGGGGCGCGGTGCACGGCGGAGTCGTCGTGCCGGTAGAGGGGGTGAGCGCCCGCGCCCATGGTCAGCCCGATCCGCTGCGGTCGGTCGCTCTGCGGTTCCGCGCGATCAGCCAGAACACCGATCCTGCGACGAAGAGCGTCGCGAGCACGCCGATGATCCCGGCGATGCCGCCGGTGCCGTCGCGTCCGCCGATGGCGTAGTCGGCGAGCGGGGAGGCCGCCAGGCTGTGCTCCTCGGCGTGCTGGGCGATGCACTCGCCGGTGAGTTCCTCGCCGGCAGCGGTCTCGACGACCTCGCACCCGCGCAGCGTCGTCGAGTCGAGCCCGTCGGGGTTCGAGCTGGCGAGGTAGGACACCACCCCGGCGATCAGCAGCGTGACAGCCGCGAAAATCGCCAAGAACTGCCAGCGCGACCTCATGCCGCAACCTCCCGCCGGGTGCGGCGCAACAGGTAGACGAGGTCGGGACGCGAACGCGCGACGGCCATCACGGTCACGGCAGTGATGATGCCTTCTCCCACGCCGATCAGCGCATGGGTTCCGAGCATGTAGCCCGTCACCGCGCCGAGCGACGTGGTGGCCGCTCCACCGATCGCGTATTCGACGACGAAGCCCATTGCCGCACAGATGGTTCCGATCAGCGCGGCTACGAAGGCGATCACGCCCAAGCCGGCCACTGGTACTTCGGCGCGCTTCCTGACCGAGGTGTAGAGCAGGACGGCGGTCAGATAGCCGGCCGCGACACCGATCACCGCCATGTTGACGATGTTGGTGCCCAGCGCGGTGACCCCGCCGTCGGCGAACAGCAGCGCCTGTACGACCAACACGATGGCGATGCACAGCGCCCCGGTGTAGGGGCCGACCAGGATCGCGGCGAGCGCCCCGCCGAGCAGGTGCCCGCTGACGCCCGGGAGGATCGGGAAGTTGATCATCTGGACGGCGAAGATGAACGCGGCGACGAGGCCTGCGAGAGGCACCGTGCGCTCGTCGAGCTCGTTTCTGGCCTTGGCCGCGCACAGTGCGACAACAGCGACGGCGATGAGACCGAAGACGACGGAGGTCGGGGCGTTGACGATGCCGTCGCTCATATGCATCGCGACGTACGAGTAGGTCACCCCGCGAGCCTAGAGCTCCAGACGAACACATGTCTAGCTGAACACATGTTCAGACGGGGTCCGCGCCGGGCGTTACGGCTTGGTCGCTGTCACCAGGAGGTACTCGGCCTCCCAGAACCCCTCTTCGGCGACGCCCTGATTGGACCGCTCGAGGAAGGCGAGAAAATCCTCGTCCAGCGCTTCGACGCGCTCGGGGTTGTTCTCGTTGAACTTGTACGCGGCGATCGTGGGACCGTAGTTGCGTTTCCAGTACTCACGGAACTCAAGCGGTGTGGCGCACTGGTCCATCCGCACCGTCTGGCGGCGCATCGTCAGGTCGGTGACCCGATCACCGAACAGCGCGCGCACGTGCTCCTCACTGCCCCACAGCGGCGGCGGGGTCGCCCCCGGCGGCGGCGGCGGCGCGTAGGGCTTCATGGTCGCGAACAACTTCCCGATGAAGCCTTCGGGCGTCCAGTTGATCATCCCGATCCTTCCGCCGGGACGGGCCACCCTGATCAGTTCGCTGGCGGTTTCCTGATGATGCGGTGCAAACATCGCACCGACACAAGACATCACGACGTCGAAGCCGTTGTCGGCGAACGGCAGTGCCTCCGCGTCGGCCTCCGCCCACTCCAGACTCACACCGCGCTCCGCGGCGATCCGACGCCCGGCGTCGAAGAGCTCCGGAGTGAGGTCGCTCGCCGTGACCACGGCGCCGAGCTCCGCCGCCGGAATCGCCGCGTTGCCCGAGCCGGCCGCGACGTCGAGCACACGATCGCCGGGACGCACCCCGCAGGCTTGGACCAACTCAGGACCGAGTGCGGGGATCAGTTCGGATGCGACGGTGGGGTAATCACCCGAGGCCCATAACGCGCGATGTTTGGCCTTGAGCTGGCGATCGCCATCACCCGTCGTCGTGTTCTGTCCGGTAGTTGCCATGTCTTGTCCTCGTCAAATGTTCCGCCGTCGCCAATGCGGTGGGTTCAACCTCAGGCCGGTCGTCCACCGCCACGGCATACAGCCTCCACCAGAACAGCGTGTGTAGGGCGGAAACGGCGTCAGCCGTGCCGGGCGCCGATCCAGTGCAGCAGGTCGTGCACGATCTCGTCGTCGAGGCGGTAGCTGACGGCCCGTCCCACCCGAGTGGCGCTGACCCAGCCCTGCTGGCGCAGCACGCGAAGCGCTTGCGAGACGGCGTTTTCCGAGCGGCCCAGCGCCGCTGCGAGGTCTCCCACGCGGATTCCCGGCACCCGATGCAGCGTGAGCAGGATCTCCAGCCGATGCGGGTCCGACAGCAGGTCGAATCGCTGCGTCCAGCTGGCGGTGTCGACGTCGGCCAGCGCCGACGCGGCGCGTTCGACGTCCACCTGGCCGACTGGCTCGTTCACGGGACTCAATGTAGCGCCGATGTGCACGCTCGCGGGCGCATGAGCGTGCGCAAAGGTTGGAAATTCGACGGCGTGTCGTCGCCAAACACGCACGCTCGCGCGAAAAAGGTGAGGCCTAGTCGAGGAAGCCGTGCAGCAGCGCGGCCGACCCCTCGACGTGAGTTCGCATCGCTGATGCCGCTCGGTCGCCGTCGCCTGCGAGGATCGCGAGCACGATCGCCTCGTGCTGCTCGTCGGAATGGGCGATGTTGCGTGGCAGCAGCGGGATCTGGTCGAGCAGGGCGTTGAGCCGCATCCTGTTCTCGGCCAGCAGCGGGACCAGCGACGGCGATCCGGCGGCCTCGGCGATCGCCAGGTGCAGGCGCGAGTCGAGCCGGCGGTAGTCGTCGGCGGCAGCGGCGCGGACGTCGGCCATCCGGGCCCACAGTTGTTCGCGCTCCGATGCGCTCAGCGTGCGGCTGGCCGCCATGTGCGCGGCGCCGACTTCGAGGATCTCCCGCAGGCGCAGTGCGTCGTCGATCTCCGCGCGCGTCACGGCGTCGGTTCTGGCAATAGGTCGCGGCAGTTCGTCGGCGAGAAACGTCCCTCCGTACCGTCCGCGCCGAGATACCAGATAACCCGCGTCGGACAGCGACTTGATCGCCTCGCGCACGGTGTCGCGGCTGACGCCGAGACGTGAGGCGAGTTCGCGTTCGGGCGGCAGGCATTCGCCGGGCGCCAGCACACCGAGCCGGATGGTCTGCAGGAGCCGGGCGACGGTGTCCTCGAAGGCGTTACCCCCACGCACCGGACGCAGCAACGCTTCGGCGGCCGCCAACGCGGTGAACCCCACGTGCGCCATTGGTGCGTCCGAGTCGGCCGACATGACTACAGCGGGGTGACGTAGTGGCCGCCGATACCGCCGTCGACCAGGAAGCTCGACGCGGTGATGAACGACGCGTCGTCGCTGGCTAAAAAGGCGACCGCGGCGGCGAGTTCCTCCGGTTCGGCGAACCGGCCCACCGGCACATGCACCAACCGTCGTGCCGCGCGCTCCGGATCCTTAGCGAACAACTCCTGCAGCAGCGGCGTGTTGACGGGCCCGGGGCACAGCGCGTTGACGCGAATCCCCTGCCGCGCGTACTGGACACCGAGTTCACGCGACATGGTCAGCACACCGCCCTTCGATGCGGTGTAGGAAATCTGCGACGTCGCCGAGCCGACCACCGCGACGAACGACGCGGTGTTGATGATCGACCCCTTCTGCTGCGGAACCATGTGCCGCAGCGCCGCCTTACAGCAGAAGAACACCGATTTGAGGTTGACGTCCTGAACCCGCTGCCAGGCGTCGACGCTGGTGTCCTCGATGAGACCGTCCTCGGGTGGGCTGATGCCCGCGTTGTTGAACGCGATGTCGACCGATCCGTGTGTCTCGGCGGCGGTGTCGAACAGCTTATCCACCGCGACCTGATCGGAGACGTCGACCTGGACGAAGGTGCCGTTCAGATCGTCGGCGACGGTCTTTCCGGCCGCCGGGTCGATGTCGCCGATGACGACGGTCGCGCCCTCGGCCTTCATCCGCTTGGCGCTCGCCAGGCCGATGCCGCTGGCGCCACCGGTGATGACGGCGACCTTGCCCGCCAGTCGTTGCGTCAGATCCATCTAGGGTGCCTCCTGCACGGCGATGAACACGTTCTTGGTTTCGGTGAACGACAGCGGCGCGTCAGGGCCGAGTTCGCGTCCGAGGCCGGACTGTTTGAAGCCACCGAACGGCGTGTTGTACCGCACCGACGAATGCGAATTGACCGACAGGTTGCCCGCCTCCACCGCCCGCGACACCCGCACCGCCCGCGACAGGTTCTCCGTCCAGATCGACCCGGACAACCCGTAGGGGGTGTCGTTGGCCAGTGCGATCGCGTCGGCCTCGTCGTCGAACGGCAGCACGGTGACCACCGGGCCGAAGATCTCCTCGCGCACCGTGCGGTCGGTGCGCTGCGGCGTCAGCACCGTCGGCGGGAACCAGTACCCTGGGCCTGAGGGAGCCGAGCCGCGGAACGCGACGGGCGCGTCGTCGGGCACGAACGAGGCGACGGTGCTCCAATGCCCCTTCGACACCAGCGGACCCATCTCGGTGTCCTTGGCGCGCGGGTCACCGACCACCACACCCTTGACCGCGGGCTCGAACAGTTCCATGAAGCGGTCATAGACGTTGCGCTGCACCAATATTCGGCTACGCGCACAGCAGTCCTGGCCCGCATTGTCGAACACCCCGTAGGGCGCGGTGGCCGCCGCCTGCTCCAGATCACAGTCGTCGAAGACGATGTTGGCGCTCTTGCCACCTAATTCGAGGGTGACGCGTTTGACCTGTTTGGCCGCGCTCGCCATGACGCGGGTGCCGACCTCGGTGGAACCGGTGAACACCACCTTGCGCACGTCGGGGTGCGAGACGAATCGTTCCCCCACCACCGAACCCTTACCGGGCAGCACACAGAACAGGTCGGCAGGAATTCCCGCCTCGACGGCCAACTCCCCCAGCCGGATCGTGGTGAGCGGCGTCCACTCAGCGGGTTTGATGAGCACCGCGTTGCCCGCGGCGAGCGCAGGCGCGAAACCCCACGAGGCGATCGTCATCGGGAAGTTCCAGGGCGTGATGACACCGACCACGCCGAGTGGCTCGTTGAACGTCACATCGATACCGCCCGCGACCGGAATCTGGTTGCCGGACAAGCGTTCCGGTGTGGCGGCGTAGAACTGCAGCACGTCGCGGACGTGGCCGGCCTCCCACTCGGCGTTACCGATGGGATGCCCGGAGTTGGCGACTTCCAGCGCCGCCAGCTCGTCGACGTGCGCGTCGACCGTCGCCGCGAATGCGCGCAACGCGGCCGCCCGTTCGGCGGGCGCCTGCCGCGCCCAATCCCGTTGCGCCGCTTTCGCCCGGGCCACCGCATCGTCGACCGCGGCCTCGTCGGTCTGCTCGACGGTACGCAGCAGCTCCTCGGTCGCCGGGTTGATCACGTCGGATGTGCTCAAGCGTTCGCCCTTTCTGTTGCGTATGCGTCCGCTGCTTCGACGACGGCAGCGAACAGCCGCAGGTCGTCGAGGCGCTCTTCGGGATGCCACTGCACGGCCAGCACGAAGTCGTCCGGGTGCGCGGCCCTGTCGACTTCGACCGCCTCGATGACTCCGTCGTCGTCCTGCGCGCTGATCACCAGGCCGTCGCCGAGTCGGTCGATGGCCTGGTGGTGGTAGCACTGCGCGTCCGACGACTCGCCGATGAGCTCGGCCAACCGGGTGCCCGCAACGGTGCGGATGGTCGACGTCGTGAACACGGCGTTGCCCTGCTGATGGCGGTTGTGCCCGATGACGTCGGCCAGGTGCTGGTGCAGTGTGCCGCCCAGCGCCACGTTGAGCACCTGGGCGCCGCGGCAGATGCCCAGCACCGGGATGCCGCGCCGCAGCGCGCCGCGCACCAGCGCGAACTCGAATTGGTCACGGCGCCGGTTGTCTTCGACGTCGGCGTCGGTGGCCGGGTGCGGTTCCTGGCCGTAGTGCGCGGGCACGACGTCGCGCCCACCGGTGATGATGACGCCGTCGAGTCCGTCGAGCACCCGGTCGGCGATGTGGTCGTCGACGGGTTGCGGCGGAAGCAGAACCGAGATTCCGCCGGCCAGTTCGACACCCTCGAAGTAGATCGCGGGCAGGAAGCTCGCCCGCACATCCCACACCCCGGTCTGTGCCTGCTGCAGGTAGGTGGTCAGCCCGAGTACGGGTCTGCGCTTCTGCCCGCCCGCCGAAACATTAGAGCCGCTCAAAACCGCGGATCCTTTCCCAGTCCGTGACGGCGGCGTTGAACGCGTCCAATTCGACGCGGGCGTTGTTGAGGTAGTGCTCGACCACCTCGTCGCCGAACGCCTCCCGCGCCACCTCGGACTTCTCGAACAGCGCCGCGGCCTCGGTGAGCGTGGTCGGAAGCCGTTCCACACCACTGGTGTAGGCGTTACCCTCCATCGGCTCGGGCAACTCGAGTTCGCGTTCGATGCCGTACAGACCGCTGGCGATCAACGCCGACACCGCGAGGTACTGGTTGACGTCACCGCCGGGGGCCCGGTTCTCCATCCGCATGCCGTGGCCGTGGCCGACGACGCGCAGCGCGCAGGTCCGGTTGTCCAGACCCCACGCGATCGTAGTCGGGGCGAAACTGCCGTCGACGAACCGCTTGTAGGAGTTGATGTTCGGTGCGTAGAACAGCGTCAGCTCCCGCATCGTGGCCAGTTGGCCGGCCACGAAGCTGCGGAACATCGGCGACATTCCGAGCGGGTCGGTGTCGTCGGCGAACACCGCCGTGCCATCAGGACTGCCATCGTCGCCTCGCAGCGAGATGTGCACATGGCAGCTGTTTCCTTCGCGCTCATCGAATTTCGCCATGAACGTCAGGCTCTTGCCGTGCTGGTCGGCGATCTCCTTGGCGCCGTTCTTGTAGATCGTGTGGTTGTCACAGGTGACCCGGGCATGGTCGAAGCGGAATGCGATCTCCTGCTGTCCGAGATTGCACTCCCCCTTGACGCCCTCGCAGTACATGCCCGCGCCGGTCATGCCCAGCCGGATGTCGCGCAGCAGCGGCTCCATCCGGGTCGAGCCGAGCATCGCGTAGTCGACGTTGTAGTCGGAGGCCGCCCTCAATCCGCGATAACCCTTGGCCCACGCCTCGCGGAAGCCGTCGTCGAACACCATGAACTCGAGTTCGGTCCCGACGTAGGGCACCAGACCGCGTTCGGCGAGCCGGTCGATCTGACGGTTGAGGATGCTCCTCGGGGCCTGCTCGACCGGACTGCCGTCGTGCCAACCCAGGTCGGCCATCACCATCGCGGTGCCCGGCAGCCACGGAATGAGGCGCAGCGTCGAGAAGTCCGGCCTCATCACCATGTCCCCGTAGCCGGTCTCCCAACTCGACATCGCATAGCCGTCAACGGTGTTCATGTCGACGTCGACCGCCAGCAGATAGTTGCAGCACTCTGCGCCGTGTTCGGCGACCTCCTCGACGAACAGCCGCGCCGACACCCGCTTCCCGGTGAGCCTGCCCTGCATGTCGCAGAACCCGACGATCACCGTGTCGATCTCGCCGTCGCCGACCATGCGCTCGAGGTCGGCCTGCGACAACATGCCCGATGTGACGCTCATCCGTGGTGGGCCTTTCCTTCGACAGCGCGAGATTGCGGGTAGTCAACCATTGGATGTGGCTCGCTCCGGCCTTCGCCCAAGGCTTTACAGAAAGGTCACTTCCAAAGGTAGGACACCAGACCTTTGCAAGTTTATTCTCCCTATGCCCCATCACCGCAAGAACGGAGCGACCACGTGGCCCAGGATCAGGCACGGGACAAGATGAAGCGCTCGGGCGGGGTCACGTACAGCCAAGCGGGCGAGGGCTACTTCGAGAAGCGGCAACTCAAACGCACCGCCGGCTTCTGGGGCCTGTGGGGCATCGGCGTCGCCGCGGTGATCTCCGGCGACTTCTCGGGCTGGAACTTCGGCATCGGCGCGGCCGGATGGGGCGGCTTGGCGATCGCTTCGGTCGTCATCGTGATCATGTACTTCGGCATGCTCTTCTCGATCGGGGAGATGTCGGCGGCCATGCCACATACCGGCGGCGCGTACTCATTCGCGCGCGCCGCGATGGGCCCGTGGGGCGGCTTCGTCACCGGGTTCGCCGAGACCATCGAGTACGTGTTCACCACCGCGGTGATCGTCTACTTCTCGGCTTCCTACGCCAACGCCGTGACGACCGACCTGTTCAACCTCTCCCTGCCGATGTGGGTGTGGTGGGTCGTCCTGTATGCGCTCTTCGTCGGGCTGAACTCGTGGGGTGCGGAGATCTCGTTCAAGTTCGCCCTCGTCGTCGCGATCCTGTCGATCGGCATCCTGGTGCTGTTCGGCATCCTGGCCATCGCCAACGGCGCCGTGGACTTCAGCAAGCTTTTCGATATCGCGCCCGATCCGGCCGCCGCCGGTTCGTCGACGTTCCTGCCGTTCGGCTGGGTGGCGATCCTGTACGCGATGCCGTTCGCGATGTGGTTCTTCCTGGGCATCGAGGAACTTCCGCTGGCGGCCGAGGAGGCACACGACCCCGCCCGCGACATTCCCCGCGCCGGCATCTGGGGACTGCTCTCGCTGATCGGCTGCGGTGCGATCGTGTTCTTCCTCAACCCGGCGGTGACCGGGTCCGAGGCGCTGGGCAGTTCGGACGAACCGCTGCTCGACGGCTTCCGCGCCTTCCTGCCCGCCAACCTCGCCGCGGTGTTGTCGGCGTTCGCGCTGATCGGCCTGCTGGCCAGCCTGCAGGGCATCATGTACGCCTACGGCCGCAACATGTACTCGCTGAGCCGCGCCGGCTACTACCCGAAGACGTTGTCGCTGACCGGTTCTCGGCAGACACCGTACGTCGCGCTGCTGGCGGGCGCGGTCATCGGATTCGTGGCGCTGCTCATCGTCAACTACAACGAGGGCGCCGGTGCGGTGGTCCTCAACATCGCGGTGTGGGGCGCGGTGCTGGCATACGGGTTGCAGATGGTCTCGTTCATCCTGCTGCGGCGAAAGTTCCCCAACGCGCGACGACCGTGGGTGAGCCCCACCGGCAACTCGGGTGCGGTCGTCGCGCTGGTCATCGCGGCGGTGACGTTCGTCGGCATCCTCGTCAACCCGGACTACCGGCCGGCGGTCATCGCGATCGTCATCTTCTACATCCTGGGGCTGCTGGTGTTCGGCCTCTATGGCAGGCACCGCCTGGTGCTGTCGCCCGAGGAGGAGTACGCCGTCACCGGCGGCCTGCACGGCTACGACCCGAGCGCCGAGGGGCTCGGCGGCACCATCGAGGACGAGATCCTCAAGGGCCGCACCGACTGAGCCGCCGCGGCGCCACACGTTGCCCGTGGGGAGCCCCGCGTGGGCGGTTTTGCGGTCCCACCAGCACTGACTAGACCTACGTCACACCCGTAACAGGTTTCGCTACCGTCAACAGGGGTAATGTCGAGGGCGTGTGTGGAGCCACCGGCGAGGTGCGTCTCGACGGCCGGATACCTGATGTAGCAGCTGTCTCGGCGATGGCCGAGGCGATGACACCGAGGGGCCCGGACTCGGCGGGCGCCTGGTCTCAGGGCAGGGTCGCGCTGGGTCACCGTCGCCTGAAGATCATCGATCTCTCCGAGGCGGGCGGTCAGCCCATGCTCGACCCCGAGCTGGGGTTGGCGATCGCGTGGAACGGCTGCATCTACAACTACAAGCAGCTGCGCCGCGAGCTCAGCGGCCATGGCTACCGGTTCTTCTCGCACAGCGACACCGAGGTGCTACTCAAGGCGTATCACCACTGGGGCGATCGGTTCGTCGACCACCTCCATGGCATGTTCGCGTTCGCGATCGTCGAACGTGACAGCGGCCGGGTCCTGCTCGGTCGCGACCGACTCGGCATCAAACCGCTGTATATCAGCGAGAATTCCGCCCGCGTCCGGTTCGCGTCGTCGCTGCCCGCACTGCTGGCCGGTGCCGCCAGGGACGGATCGGTGGACACCCGCATCGATCCGGTCGCGCTGCACCACTACATGTCGTTCCACTCGGTGGTGCCCGCGCCGCGCACCATCCTGCGCGGGGTGGCCAAGGTGCCGCCGGGGTCGCTGGTGGCGATCGAGCCCGACGGCCGCCGCACGACGACGACGTACTGGGAGCCCGACTTCACCCGCAGGGCCGACCGGGCCGACTGGTCCGAACGGGACTGGGAGAACGCGGTTCTCGACGCTCTGCGCGTGGCCGTGGAGCGACGCCTTGTCGCCGACGTGCCCGTCGGCTGCCTGCTCTCGGGCGGCGTCGACTCCAGCCTGATCGTCGGGCTTCTCGCCGAGGCGGGACAGCACGGGCTCAAGACGTTCTCGATCGGCTTCGAATCGGTCGGCGGTGTGGCCGGCGACGAATTCAAGTACTCCGACATCATCGCCGAGCACTTCGGCACCGACCATCACCAGATCCGCATCGGCACCGACCGCATGTTGCCCGCGCTCGACGGCGCGATCGGCGCCATGAGTGAACCGATGGTCAGCCACGACTGCGTCGCCTTCTACCTGCTCAGCCAGGAGGTGGCCAAGCACGTCAAGGTCGTGCAGTCGGGTCAGGGCGCCGACGAGGTGTTCGCCGGATACCACTGGTATCCCCCGCTGGGCGGACCGGACGCGGCGTCGATCGACGGGGCGGTGGCCAGCTACCGCAAGGCGTTCTTCGACCGCGACCGCGCGGGTTACGACGCGCTGGTGACACCGGCGTTCGCCGTCGACGGCGACCCGAGCCTGGACTTCGTCACCGAGCACTTTGCGCGGGCGGGCGCCGAGACCGGCATCGACCGCGGTCTGCGACTGGACACCACCGTCATGCTCGTCGACGACCCGGTCAAGCGCGTCGACAACATGACAATGGCGTGGGGCCTGGAGGGTCGCGTGCCGTTCCTCGACCACGAACTCGTCGAGCTCGCCGCGACCTGCCCGCCCGAGCTGAAGATCGCCCACGAAGGCAAGGGCGTGCTGAAGCAGGCCGCGCGCCAGGTGATTCCGTCCGACGTCATCGACCGGCCGAAGGGCTATTTCCCGGTGCCTGCGCTCACCCATCTGGAGGGCCCGTACCTGGACATGGTGCGCGACGCGTTGTACGCGCCCGCGGCCAAGGAACGTGACTTGTTCCGGCCCGCCGCGATCGACCGGTTGCTCGCCGACCCGAACGGACGCCTGACGCCGCTGCGCGGCAACGAACTGTGGCAACTGGCGCTGCTCGAGCTGTGGTTGCAGCGACACGGCATCACCGGACCCGCGGCATGACGGCGCTCGGGCCCGACGCGGAGCAGACCGAAGCGATCACCCTCGGCTTGCACGACGCGTCACCGCAGCATCTCGTCGATGCGATGGCCGACGATGTCGTCATCGAGATGGGTTGGGGGCGATTGATTTTCGGTCAGACGTTCGCCGAACCTGCCAAGCTGGCCGAAGTGCTCAGGCATGAGGGACACGGACGACGCGACATCTGCATCTACGCGCGCGAACCCCACGTCCTGGTGTCGATGGCGCCCGCCGAACTCTTCATCGATCCGAGCCACACCTACCGGCTGCGGTTCACCGAGGACCCCGAGCCCGACAAGACGCCGAACGGGTTCTCGGTGCGTACGCTGCAGAGCGCCGACGACGCCGACGAGATGAACCGCGTGTACGTGCGCTGCGGCATGGTGCCCGCGCCCGTCGAAGTGCTGTGGAACAACCACCGGACTCAGGACGCCCTCGACTACCTGGTCGCAGTGCGTGACGACGACGGGTCCGTGCTGGGCACCGTGACCGGTGTCGACCACAAACGGCTGTTTTCCGATCCGGAGAACGGTTCGAGCCTGTGGACGCTGGCTGTCGACCCGGGGACGAGCCTGCCCGGTGTCGGCGCGGCGCTCACCCGGGCGCTGGCCGCGATCTACCGCGAACGCGGCCGCGCCTACATGGATCTGTCGGTCAGCCACGACAACGCGGCTGCGATCTCGCTCTACGAAAAGCTCGGATTCGACCGCGTGCCGGTCATGGCGGTCAAGCGCAAGAACGCGATCAACGAACCGCTGTTCACCCACCCGCCCGAAACCGTCGAGGACCTCAATCCGTACGCGCGGATCATCGCCGACGAGGCCATACGCCGCGGGATCTGGGTCGAGGTGCTCGACGCCGAGGCCGGTGAGATGCGCCTGTCTCACGGGGGCCGCACCGTCATCACCCGGGAGTCGTTGTCGGAGTTCACCTCCGCGGTCGCGATGGCGCGCTGCGACGACAAGCGCCTCACCCGGCGGCTGGTGGCCGAGAACGGCATCGCGGTGCCCAAGGGCAGGCTGGCGACCTTCGACGAGAAGGACCACGAGTTTCTCGAGGAGGTCGGCGACGTCGTGGTCAAGCCGACGCGGGGTGAGCAGGGCAAGGGCATCACCGTCGGTATCAGCAGCGCCGAGGACTTGGACGCCGCGGTGGCCCGCGCCCGCCAAGAACATCCGCACGTGCTGATCGAGCAGCGGGCACCCGGCGACGATCTTCGGCTGGTGGTCATCGACGGCAAGGTGGTGGCCGCGGCGCTGCGCAAGCCCGCCGAGGTCGTCGGGACCGGACACCACACGGTGCGCGAGCTGATCGAGGCGCAGAGCCGGCGCCGGGCGGCGGCCACGGGCGGTGAATCGCGCATCCCGATCGACGCGGTCACCGAGTCGACGGTCACCGAGGCGGGTTGGTCGTTCGACGATGTGCTTCCCGAAGGCGAGCGGCTGCGGGTGCGCCGCACCGCGAACCTGCATCAGGGCGGCACCATTCACGACGTGACCGCCAAGGTCCACCCCCACCTGTGCGACGTCGGGGTCAGGGCCGCCCACGCGATCGGAATCCCCGTCACCGGGATCGACCTGCTGGTGCCCGATGTCACCGAGCCGGAGTACGTCTTCATCGAGGCCAACGAGCGGCCCGGGCTGGCCAATCACGAACCACAGCCCACCGCAAAGGCTTTCGTCGACTTTCTGTTCCCGGGCAGCCCGGCGCTGCCTCAGGCGTGGACGCCCGAGGAGTCGCCCGCCTGAGTCACCAGGTGCTGGTGCGCATCACGATCTCGGCGGCCAGCTGCGCGGTGGATTCGGCGGCGTTGCGCCTGCCGAGCAGGTCGACCATCCGGTAGTCGCCGTACACATAGCGCTGGCTGGCCTTGGCGACCGCACGCGCCGCGGGGGTGCTGACCAGTGCCGTGGTGTTCATCTCCACCGGCGGGCAGTGCTCGTCGCGAATCACGCCCGCGGCGTCCGCGACGCGCGGATGCCCGCGGTCGATGACGACCAACCCGATGAATCGGTCGAGCCGAGTGGCGGCCAGTTCCCACGCCAGCTCGCCGCCGACGCGGTCCCCCACCAGCAGCGCCCATTTCACGTCGAGGGCGTCGAGGATGCCGACCACCGACTTCGCGGTCAGCCGGGGATCGGGAGGCACGACGACGGTCCGCAGCGACGCGGTGTGCAGCCGCTGACACACGGCGTCATAGGCGGCGGCCGGCTGATGGCCTGCCCCGAGCACCACCACGACCGACCCCTTCTCGGGACCGGCGACGTCGACGGGCACGCTGAACCCCTCGACGGTGACCGTGGTGGATGGCATTGGGCCACGCTACAGCGGTCGACGGTGCGACGCGGTCATTTCGCCGGGAGTGAACGGGGCGATTCAGAGCGCGGCGACGCGCTCTGCCTGCTCGGCCGCGATGTCCAGAAAGGTTTGCGGCAGCGTGGCTTTGACCGGAACCGTCGGGTTCGGAGTCGGGAACGCGACACCGTACACCGCCATGGTCCCGATGTTCTCGAAGGTGAAGTAGACGCTGCTGTCGACTCCGCCGAGTTGCATGGTCTGCTCATAGAGGAGCGCGTCGGCGCGAGATGGATCCATCCTGGTCGTCGTCATCGGGATGCCCGGCGAGGACTCGTCGAAGAACGTCTCGAAGTGCGCACACCGTTCGGCCGTGGCCGCCAGCTTGTCGAGATCCAGACGCCATGTCAGCACCGTCATCACGATGCGGGCGCCGTCGTAGCCCACGACGTACTCCGCGGCGCTGCCCGGTCCGCGCTCCCCCGTCCCGGCGATCACCCGGGTGAGTCCCTCCGAACACCCCGCCGGTCGGGACAGCATGGCCGGAGGGGCACCAGCACCGTCGCCACCCTCGCCGGGTTCGCGGACGACGTGGTCGAACTGCACCCCCTGCGGGAAGTCGGCCGCGGTCAGCAGCGCTCGGTCCAGGCGGGCGCCTGGCCAGGTCGGCGAGCCCTCGGTCGAGTGCGCGCAACCGGTCAACGTCACCGCGGTCAGGGCGGCCGCCACGGCGAGTCGCCGGATCATCGCCGCAGTCCGGTCACGATGTCGGGCCGGGCCGGGGCGCCGTCGGAGAGCAGGGTGAGCACCGCGTCCAGGTCGAGATGGCTGGTCAGCAGGTCGGCCATCAGGTCGAGTTGCGCGTCGCGCCGGGCACTGACGTCGACATCGTCGGCCACGACGAACCCGTCGCGGCCGGCCGCCTGCGCGACCTCGACCAGCCACGCGCGCCGCACGTCGTCGTTGTCGAGCACGCCGTGCCAGTGGGTGCCGTACACCGCACCCCGCCGCAAGCCCACCCCGAGCCACTGTTCCTCGGTCGAGCGACCGATCCGACCGTGATGAATCTCGTAGCCGGACAACGGTTCTTCGTGACGCAACAGGGTCTTCTCGGACGCGAAGACGATGTCGGCATCGAGCAGGTTCAGGCCGGGCACGACGCCTGCGCCGGATTCCACGTCATCGTCGATGCGCGCGCACAGCATCTGGAAGCCGCCGCACACGCCCAGCACGGGCAGTCCGCGGGCGGCCTGTTCGCACAGTGCTTGTGCCAGGCCGCTGCGGCGCAGCCAAGCGAGGTCGGCGACGGTGGCCTTGCTGCCGGGGATGATGACCACATCGACATCGACGAGATCGGCTGGTTCGCCGACCCAGCGCACGAGCACGCCCGGCTCGCAGGCGAGGGCCTCGATGTCGGTCGAGTTGGAGATGCGCGGCAACCGGATCACGGCCACCCGCAACCACTGCTCACCCCGCGGGGGCTGCGGTTCGCCGACCACGCGACGGGCCACCACCGAGACCGAGTCCTCGGTGTCCAGCCACAAACCCTCGGCATACGGGATGACGCCGTAGGTCGGCCGTCCCGACAGTTGCTGCAGCTGCGCCAGACCGGGGTCGAGCAGCGACGGGTCACCGCGGAACTTGTTGACCACGAAGCCGGCGATCAAGCGTTGGTCCTCGGGTTCGAGCACCGCGACGGTGCCGTACAGGTGCGCGAGCACGCCGCCGCGGTCGATGTCGCCCACGACGATCACCGGGAGGTCCGCCGCGCGCGCCAACCCCATGTTCGCCAGATCGGTTGCCCGCAGATTGATTTCGGCAGGGGAACCGGCACCCTCGCAGATGACGGCGTCGAACTCGTCCCGTAGTTGCTTCAGTTCGTCGGCGACCACCGCTCCAAGGTGCTCACGGTGCCCGATGTAGTCGCGTGCGCTGACGGTGTCGACCACCCGACCGCGCACCACCAGCTGCGACGTGCGGTCGCTGCCGGGTTTGAGCAGGATCGGGTTGAACCGCGTGTGCGGCGATAGACCGGCGGCGCGGGCCTGCATCGCCTGGGCGCGGCCGATCTCGCCGCCGTCGACGGTGACCGCGGAGTTGTTCGACATGTTCTGCGCCTTGAACGGTGCGACGCGAATGCCCTTGCGCGCCAGGAGTCGACACAGCCCGGCCACCACCATCGACTTGCCCGCATCCGAGGTGGTTCCGGCCACCAGCAGCGCACCGCTCATCGATCATCCCCCGCGGTCAGTACGCGACCCCCCGTTTGTGAATCTGGCGACGGAAATCCGTGTCTGGGCGTCGTCGGATGCACAATCGAGCGCCCTAGTGGGCGACTGTCAGGATCTCGGCGCCGTCGTCGGTGACCACCAGCGTGTGCTCGAACTGCGCGGTCCACTTCTTGTCTGTGGTGGCGACGGTCCAACCGTCGTCCCAGATCTCGTAGTCCAGGCCGCCGAGGTTGATCATCGGCTCGATGGTGAACGTCATCCCCGGCTCCAGCACGGTCTCAACCGCGGGCTGGTCGTAGTGCAG
Source organism: Mycobacterium sp. 852002-51152_SCH6134967 (assembly GCF_001667105.1). Taxonomy (NCBI): domain Bacteria; kingdom Bacillati; phylum Actinomycetota; class Actinomycetes; order Mycobacteriales; family Mycobacteriaceae; genus Mycobacterium; species Mycobacterium sp. 852002-51152_SCH6134967. Next base: position 24,804 of record NZ_LZIK01000027.1, read on the forward strand.
GACGACAAGGCCGTTGTGGAACGTGGTGCCGATGCCGTGGCCGGTGAAGTCGCGAACCACGTTGTAGCCGAACCGGTTCGCATACGACTCGATGACCCTGCCGACGGCGGACAGCTGCCGTCCGGGTTTGACCGCCTTGATCGCGCGCATGGTCGCTTCCCGCGTCCGCTCGACGAGCAGCCGGTGTTCCTCGGAGACGTCACCCGCAAGGAATGTCGCGTTGGTGTCGCCGTGCACACCGTCGAGGTACGCGGTCACGTCGATGTTGACGATGTCGCCGTCCTCGATGACCGTCGAGTCCGGGATGCCGTGGCAGATGATCTCGTTGAGCGAGGTGCAGCAGGACTTCGGAAAACCCTTGTAGCCGAGCGTGGACGGATAGGCGCCGTTGTCGACCATGAACTCGTGCGCGATGCGGTCCAGCTCGTCGGTCGTAACCCCGGGCGCGACGGCTTTGCCCGCCTCGTCCAGCGCGCCCGCCGCGATCCTGCCCGCGACGCGCATCTTCTCGATCACCTCGGGTGTCTGCACCCACGGTTCGCTGCCCTCATCGACGGTCGGCTTCCAGGCGTACTCCGGCCGCGGGATCGACGGGGGCACCGGCAGCGTCGGGGAAACCACGCCGGGGCGGAGGGCGGTACGAACGGGCATGTCAACAGGGTAGACGAGGCTAGCGCCGGTCGAATGGGCTCAACCGCCAGGATCGGCGCGGTCCGCGGATGTCGACCGAGCCGAAGACCACCTTGCCGGTCAGGATCACGTGCGGGTTGCCTTCGGCAGGCGCGTCCCTGCGATGGTCGCGGGCGCTGCCCACGTTGACCTCGACGTCGTCGATGGAGGCGCTGGCCCCGTCGGGCAGCCGCAGTTCGAGCCCGCCGAGCTTCAGGTCGAGCTCGATCACGACCATCGGCCCGGCGAAGCGCGCCCGGGTCAGGTCCAGGTCCACCGAGCCCATCCGCCGGTGCAGGGCCAGCCGGCTGGGCACCGTCCATTCGCCGTGCCGCTTGAGGGAGCCGAGCACGCCGCGCAACTCGATGCGGTCGGCGGCCGAGGTGACGATCGCACCCGGTCCGGGCAGGTCGCCCACCAGCGCGTCCAGATCCGAGTGCAGCCGCGCCCGCGCCACCGCCGCCGAGCGCTCCTCGAACTCCTCGATGTCGATCAGGCCCAGCGCGACGGCGTTGTGCAGTCGCCGCAGCGTGCCGTTGCGGTCGGCGTCGGAGACGCGCATGGCGTCGTGGTTGGTCTCGGTCATCGCACGCTCCACGGTACGGCGATGACGCCCGATCAGGCCAGGTAGTCCGGCGGCAGTCCGTCGAGCATGCCCTTGAGCATGCGCACCGCGTACTCTGAGGAACCGCCCCCGACGATCATCGCCGCGAACGCCATGTCACCGCGGTATCCGGCGAACCAGGAGTGCGAGCCGCCCGCGAACTCCGCCTCACCGGTCTTGCCGCGCACGTCGCCCGCGCCCTGCAGGTCCTCGGCGGTGCCGTTGGTCACCACCAGTCGCATCATCGGCCGCAGCGCCTCGACAATCTTCGGGTCCATCGGCGCCGGGCTCTCGGCGACCTCGGTCTCTTTGCCTTGGATCAGTTGCGGGACAGGGGTTTTGCCGGCGGAAACGGTCGCCGCGGCCAACGCCATACCGAACGGGCTGGCCAACACCTTGCCCTGACCGAAGCCGTCCTCGGTGCGCTCGGCGAGGTCGACGGTCGGCGGTACGGAGCCGGTCACGGTCCTCAGCCCGGGGATGTCGTAGTCGGCGCCGATGCCGTACTTGGCCGCGGCCATCGTCAACCCGCGCGGCGGCATCCGGCTGGCCAGCTCGGCGAAGGTGGTGTTGCAGGAACTGGCGAACGCCCGCGACATCGGCACGGTGCCGAGGTCGAAGCCGCCGTAGTTGGGCACGGTCCGGTGGCCGATGTCCATGGTGCCGGGGCACGGAAGCATCGTGTTCGGAGTGGCCATATCGCGTTCGATGGCAGCCCCCGCGGTCACCATCTTGAACGTCGACCCGGGCGGATACAGGCCGGTGGTGGCAATGAGGCCCTCGGTGTCGGCGGCGGCGTTCTGCGCGACGGCCAGGATCTCACCGGTCGACGGTTTGATCACGACGATCATCGCCTTCTTGCCGGTGAAGTTGACCGCGTTCTGCGCGGCGTCCTGGACCGACCGGTCGAGGCTGATCCGGATCGAGGGTGCGGGATCCCCCGGCACCTCGTTGAGTACGTCGACGTCGACGCCGTTCTGGTTGACGGTGACCACCCGCCACCCCGCGTCGCCGGCCAGTTCACCCGCGACCGCCCTCTTGACCTCACCGACGATCGCCGGCGCGAAAGTCTCGTCGGTAGGCAGCATTTCGGCCAGCGGCGTGATGACCACACCGGGTTGCGCACCGATCGCGGCGGCCACCCGGTCGTGGTCGGCCTTGCGCAGCGTGATCAGGTTCAGCGGCTGTTCGGACGAGCTGGCCTGCTCGGCGAGCCGCTGCGCATCGAGTGTGTTGTCGAAGGGCCGCAATGCGTCGACGGCGGCCCGCGCGGTCTGCATCAGCGACCCGCCGGCCTCGCGCGCGTCCAGCGAGTAGCTGTACAGGTATCCCGGCACCAGCACCTCGGTGCCGCCCCGCTCGATCACCGACGCCCGCGGGGGCGCGTCGGCGCGCAGCGCGAAGGTCTGGTTCTCGCCGAGCCGCGGGTGCAGGCCGGTGGCGCTCCAGCGCACCATCCACCGGCCCTCGTCGCGGACCATGTTGAGCTGTCCGTCGTAGGTCCAGGTGCGGTCTTTGGGCAGATGCCACGTGTAGCGGTAGGTGACGCTGCCGGTGTCCATCGCGTACTTGGAGCCCAGGATCTGCGTGTCCAGGTGGGTGGCCTGCAGCCCGGCCCACGCTTCGTTGAGGTCTTCGCGCGCATCGGCGGGCCGGTCGCTGAGTTCGGCCGCGCCCGCGGTGTCACCGGTCGCGAGGGCCGCGAAGAACTTCTCGGCGGCGGTCTCGGGTCCGGCGGGCTTGGGCGTACAAGCGCTGTTGAGGCCGACGATCAGGATGCCGACCGCGACGAGGCTCACTATGCGTGTGACTGAAGATGCCATTGGGACAGATGTTACGAAGTCGAGACCTGCAATCCCGGGAGGCGCACCGCATTGCGGAAGCGGTTCTCGGGTTGGAGGGCTAGCCGGTTGATCGCATGCACCCCGGTGGGTGGGATCAACCCGTTAGAGCCCGCAGCGCACGCCGGCGGGGCGCACCGTCGAGCGGCGCCCAGGCAGCGTCGGGTGTGCTCAGCCCGCGGCCGGCGCCCGCACCACCAACGGCACTCCCGGGAAGTAGGCGGCCATTTCCGAGCGCGACTTGCGCAGCGCCGCGGTGCCGTAGCCCTGCTTGCGATGGTCGGGGTGGATCCAGATTCGCACGTTGACCTCGCCGGAGACCAGGTCGCCGAACACCATCCCGATCTTCTCGGCGCCGTGCACCGCGACCAGCCAAGCCGCCTCCTCGGCGTCGACGCGCCGCAGGCCCGCGCGGATCTCGTCGTCGAGATCGCCCGCGGGAGCGCGCGACCCGTCGCCCGCCTCGCGTACGTCCTGGGTGCGCGCGGCGAAGATGTCGCGATCAGCATCGGCGATGAACGGGCGCAGCGCCATGCTGTCGGCGCTGCGGGCGGGCTCACCCATGGTGAAGCTGAGCTGGTTGTTGAGGTCCTCGAGTTCGGCGGCGATCCGGCGCCGTGACACCTTGGTCAGCCGATCGAAGGACAGCCGCAGCACCGCCTCGGCGGCGGTGTGCGATGCGCCGAGCATGCTCGCGATCGACTCGATCGCGGCGTCGTAGTCCTCGGAATCGACGATGACGTCGAGCAGTTCGTGGCGCCGTTCCAGGGCGCGCACCATCGTGTCGGCGATCTCTCTGCGCGCGATTGTGCGGTCGTCGTCAGCCATGCCGTGAGCGTAAATCAGTCGGATCGTCAGTCGAGCAGAACGGTGGCGAACGTCCCCACCTGGCGGAAGCCGACGTGGTCATAGGTCGCGCGCGCGACGGTATTGAAGTCGTTGACGTACAGGCTGGCCGTGCGCCCAGAGCGCACCACGGCTTCGGCCAGGGTGGCGGTGCCCGTGGTGCCCAGACCGTGCCCGCGCCAGTCGGGGTGTACCCACACGCCCTGGATCTGCCCGACGGTGGGCGACTGCGAACCGATCTCGGCCTTGAAGACCACCTCGCCGCGCTCGAAGCGGGCCCAGGCCCGGCCCGCGGCGATCAGACCGGCGACCCGCCTGCGGTATCCCCTGCCTCCGTCGCCGAGCCGCGGGTCGATGCCGACCTCACCGATGAACATGTCGATCGAGGCGACGAGATAGGCGTCGAGCTCGTCGGCACGCACCTGACGCACAGCCGGATCGGTCGCACACGACGGCGGTGTGCTCAGCGCCAGCAGCGGCTGATGCTCGCGCACGTCGCGCGCGGCGCCCCAGGCGTTTTCGAGGCGACGCCACATCGGCAGCACCAACTCGGCCCGACCGACCAGCGAGGAGCAGCGGCGTGCGGTGCTCATCGCCTTCTCGGCGAACGCGTGCAGGTCAATCATGTCCCCGCGCAACGGAATCAGGTTCGCACCGGCGTAGCACAGCGATTCGGTGGGCCTGCGCCGCGTCCACAGTTCTCCGCCGATCGCCGAAGGCTCCACACCGTACTCGGCCACCCGGCAGGCGACCATGCACGAGCCGACCGGATCCTCGTCGAGCACCCGCATGACGGCGCCGGCGTCACGCACCACCGAGACCCGTCGTTCGTCGACGTGACGAAACAGCGGCGGTGCCGACATGGGATCTCTTTCTAACCGACGCCGGGCGGCTCTACCCGGTGTTTGGGATCACATTCAGCTTACGGTCACGACCGGCGAACCGCTGGCATCTGTTCCACGCTCTTCAGCGATTCGCATGGCCTCTTCGATCAGCGTCTCGACGATCTGGGCTTCGGGGACGGTCTTGATGACCTCACCCTTGACGAAGATCTGGCCCTTACCGTTGCCGGACGCCACCCCGAGGTCGGCTTCGCGCGCCTCGCCGGGACCGTTGACGACACAACCCATCACGGCCACGCGCAGCGGGACGTCCATGCCTTCCAGCCCGGCGGTGACCTCGTTGGCCAACGAGTAGACGTCGACCTGGGCGCGCCCACACGACGGGCACGACACGATCTCCAGCGACCGCGGACGCAGGTTCAGCGATTCGAGGATCTGGTTGCCCACCTTGACCTCTTCGGCGGGCGGCGCCGACAGCGAGACGCGGATGGTGTCGCCGATGCCCTTGGAAAGCAGCGCGCCGAACGCGACCGCCGACTTGATCGTGCCCTGAAACGCCGGACCCGCCTCGGTGACGCCCAGATGCAGCGGGTAGTCGCACTGCGCGGCCAACTGCTCGTAGGCGGCCACCATGACGACGGGGTCGTTGTGCTTGACGCTGATCTTGATGTCGCCGAAGCCATGCTCCTCGAACAGCGAGGCCTCCCACAGCGCGGACTCGACCAGCGCCTCGGGTGTGGCCTTGCCGTACTTCTCCATGAAGCGCTTGTCCAACGACCCCGCGTTGACGCCGATGCGAATCGGGATGTTCGCTGCGCCAGCGGCCTTGGCAACTTCGCCGACGCGGCCGTCGAACTCCTTGATGTTGCCGGGGTTGACGCGCACGGCCGCGCAGCCGGCGTCGATGGCGGCGAAGATGTACTTCGGCTGAAAGTGGATGTCGGCGATCACCGGGATCTGGCTGTGGCGGGCGATCTCGGCGAGCGCGTCGGCGTCCTCCTGCCGCGGGCACGCCACCCGCACGATGTCGCAGCCCGACGCCGTCAGTTCGGCGATCTGCTGCAGCGTGGAGTTGACGTCGTGAGTCTTGGTGGTGCACATGGACTGCACCGCAATCGGGTGGTCGCTGCCGATGCCGACATCGCCGACCATGAACTGACGGGTTTTGCGTCGCGGCGCCAGAACCGGTGCCGGGGGCGCCGGCATGCCCAGTCCTATTTGTTGAGGTCCGCTCTGTTGGCCGGAGGCCATTTACTCTCCTACTGCTTACTGGAAGATTCTGATGGGGTTGACGAAGTCGGCGGTCACGGTCAACAGCATGTAGCCGGCCACCACGACGAGGATCACGTACGTGGCGGGCATCAACCTCAGGTAGTTGACCGGAGCCGCGGCCACCTTGCCGCGTGCCGACCGGATCGAGTTGCGGATTTTCTCGTAGAACGCGATCGCGATGTGGCCGCCGTCGAACGGCAGCAGCGGTACGAGGTTGATCGCGCCGAGCACGAAGTTCAACTGCGCCAGGAAGAACCAGAACGCCACCCACAGCCCCTGATCCACGGCGTCGCCGCCGATGATGCTGGCGCCGACGACGCTGATCGGGGTTTCGGGATCGCGCTCCTCACCGCCGATGGAGCGCACCAGCGCACCCATCTTGGTCGGCAGCTTGGCCAACGACTTGCCGATCTCCACGGCGAGGTCGCCGGTGAACGCGATCGTCGCGGGCGCCGCCGACAGCGCGTTGTACTGCGTGGGCCCGAACTGCGCCGCGGTGATGCCGACCGTGCCGACCGGAACAGGTTCGGCGAGATCACCCTTGGCGACCCAGCGCTGGGCGGGCACGACGTCGACCAGGGTGGTGAACTCCTCGCCGTCGCGCTGCACGGTGAACTCGGTCGGACCGTCGAGCGCGCGGACGGCGGTGACCAACTCGTCGAAGTTCGCCACGGGCGTATCGCCGATCTTGACCACCGTGTCCCCGGCTTGGATGCCCGCGGCCGCGGCGGGAGAGGGTGCCAGGCAGTCGCCGAGCTGACCCCTGCTGACTTCGGCCTTCACACACGACGTCTCACCGACGATCGCGGTGGTCGGCGCGTGCAGGTTGGGCAGCCCCCACACCACGGCGATGCCGTAGATCAGCACCAGGCCGATGACGAAATTCATGCCGGGGCCGGCGGCCAGCACCGCGACGCGCTTCCACGTCTTCTGCTTGTACATCGCGCGGTCCTGCTCGTCGGGCGCGAGCTCCTCCACCGACGTCATGCCCGCGATGTCGCAGAATCCGCCGAGCGGGACCGCCTTGACGCCGTACTCGGTGCGGTCGCCGAGCTTGTTCGCCCGCCAGGTCGCCCACAGCGTCGGGCCGAAGCCCACGAAGTAGCGGCGCACCTTCATTCCGGTGGCGCGCGCCACCCACATGTGGCCGCATTCATGCAGGGCCACCGAGACCAAGATGGCCAGTGCGAACAGCACGACACCGGTGAGCCACATCATCTGGTGGTGATTACCTTCCGCTCGACCGCGCGCGCGGCACGGTCACGCGCCCACTGCTGGGCGTCAAGTACGTCATCCACGGTAGCTGGTTCGGCGGCCCACTGGTCGGCAGCGCGCAGCACGTCGTCGATCGTGCGCACGATCGCCGGGAAGCGGATGCGCCCGTCGAGGAACGCCGCCGCCGCCTCCTCGTTGGCGGCGTTGTAGACCGCCGTCAGGCAGCCGCCCCCTTCTCCGGCCCGCCGGGCCAGCATCACGGCGGGAAACACCTCGTCGTCGAGCGGCTCGAAATCCCAGGTCGACGCGGTGGTGAAGTCGCAGGCTGACACCGCCGCGGGCACCCGTTCGGGCCAGCCGAGCGCCAGCGCGATCGGCAGCTTCATATCCGGCGGGCTGGCCTGAGCCAGCGTGGAACCGTCGGTGAACGTGACCATCGAGTGCACGATCGACTGCGGGTGCACCACCACCTCGATGCGGTCGTAGGGCACGCCGAACAGCAGGTGCGTCTCGATCAGCTCGAGCCCCTTGTTGACCAGCGAGGCCGAGTTGAGGGTGTTCATCGGCCCCATCGACCAGGTGGGGTGGGCGCCGGCCTGTTCGGGCGTGACCGACTCCAGCCGCTCGGCGCTCCACCCGCGGAACGGGCCGCCCGATGCGGTCAACACGATCTTGGCGACCTCGTCGGGGCTGCCGCCGCGCAGGCACTGCGCCATCGCCGAGTGTTCGGAGTCCACGGGCACGATCTGGCCTGGTCGGGCCGCCTTTTGCACCAGGGGGCCACCGGCGACCAGCGACTCCTTGTTCGCCAGCGCCAGGCGAGCGCCGGTCGCGAGCGCGGCCAGCGTCGGTTGCAGCCCGAGCGCGCCGACGAGCGCGTTGAGCACCACGTCGGTCTCGGTGTTCTCGACGAGCTCGGTGACGGCATCAGGCCCCGCATACGTGACGTCGCCGACGCGAGCGGCGGCCGCCTCGTCGGCGACGGCGATATTGGTCACACCCGTCGCGGCGCGCTGCCGCGCCAGCAGGTCAGGATTACCGCCGCCTGCGGCCAGGCCGACGACCTCGAAGCGGTCGGGGTTGGCGGCGATGACGTCGAGCGCCTGCGTCCCGATCGATCCGGTGCTGCCGAGGATCAGCACGCGTCGCCGGCCTGATGCCGCGTCGCCGCGCTCGGCCCCGCCGGAAATACTCACCGAACCATTGTGCCGCCTGCCGGTGCCCACTCGTCAGCCCGCCGACCGCAGGCACACCCGTTTCGCAGATGTGACGTGAATCTGACGGGATCCATCCGTTGGCCGCTCCGGTCCGAATCCCCGGTGTCACAGCAGAGGACGGCACCGCCCGTCCACGACAAGGGAGCAGCGCATGAAGATCAAGTTCGGCAAGTCCGTATCCGCGGCGGGTGTGGCCGCGGCCGCGATCCTGACCCTCTCGGCGTGTTCGAACGACGCCACCACCGCGGCGCCGTCGGCCACGGCGGAGTCGGCATCGACCAGCGTCGCGCCGGCCCCGATGGAGCAATCCATGGACCCGGCCGGCAGCCTGGTGGGCGCCGGGTGTGCGGCGTACGCCGAGCAGGTGCCGTCGGGCCCGGGTTCGGTCAACGGAATGGCGCCGTCCCCGGTGACCGTCGCCGCCTCGAACAACCCGATGCTCACCACCCTGACACAGGCGCTTTCCGGACAGCTGAATCCGAACGTCAACCTCGTCGAGACGCTCGACAGCGGTGAGTTCACGGTGTTCGCACCGACTGACGACGCGTTCGCCAAGATCGACCCGGCCACCATCGAGACGCTCAAGACCGACTCGGAGTTGCTGACCAGCATCCTGACCTACCACGTGGTGCCGGGCCAGGCCAGCCCGGCTCAGGTCGCCGGCGACCACAAGACCGTGCAGGGCGCGACCGTCACGGTGACCGGCGAGGGCGACAACCTGAAGGTCAACGACGCGGGCCTGGTGTGCGGCGGAGTGCGCACTGCCAACGCGACGGTGTACATGATCGACACCGTCCTGATGCCGCCGGCCGCCTCCTAGGCCGCTCCCGGGCGGGGCGGGCACGGAATCGCTTTCGACTCCACATGCGCGGTTCCGGGCCCGTCGCAACCCCGATCGGAAATTGCCACCCATCCGACACGTCGTCGGCACCGAATAGAGATCGAAGCAAAGATCCGACGGCACAAGCCGTCCCGTCCCGAACGGAGCACGAGTGATGAACGCAAGGAAGAGATTGGCCGGCGCAGGGTTGGCCGCGTTGGGAGCCACCGCCCTGATGTTGGGCACCACCGCCACGGCCCAAGCCGAGATGGTCGGACCCGGCTGCACGGCATACGCACAACAGGTGCCTGCCGGTCCGGGCTCGGTGACGGGCATGGCCCAGGATCCGGTCACGGTTGCGGCTTCGAACAACCCGCTGCTGACCACGTTGACGAAAGCTGTTTCCGGACAGCTGAACCCGAATGTCAACCTCGTCGAGACGCTCGACGGCGGCCAGTTCACGGTGTTCGCGCCGACCGACGATGCGTTCGCCAAGATCGACCCGGCCACCATCGAGACGCTCAAGACCGACTCGGAGTTGCTGACCAGCGTCCTGACCTACCACGTGGTGCCCGGCCAGGCCGCTCCGGCTCAGGTCGTCGGCACGCACAAGACGGCGCAGGGCGCCGATGTCACCGTGACCGGTCACGGGTCTGACCTGCGGGTCAACGACGCCTCTGTGGTGTGCGGCGGCGTGCAGACGGCCAACGCCACCGTCTACCTCATCGACACGGTGCTGATGCCCCCGATGAACTGATCTGCGCCACAGCAGGATCCGAGGGCAGCCCGGTACCCCCGAACCGGGCTGCCCGCTCCTGTCGGCGTCAGCCCCGTCTCAGCCCGCCCCGAGTTGCCGCAGCAGCCCGTGCAGGTCGAGTTGGCCGCGGTGGGCGACCAGCATGTCGCCCTGAAACCGGTCGATGTGGATTCCGGTGACCTCGACCTTGGTCCCCGTCGCCGATATGCCGCGGAACTCGCCGTCGTGGGTGCCGGTGAACGTGAACCGCGTGATGCCGTGCGAACCGTCGACCAGAATCTCCTCGATCGCATGCCGTCCGTCGGAAAAACCCCGGGTGAACTCCTCGAGGTGCGACTGCCACTCCTGCCACCCGAGGACCGGCGGTCCGTCGACCTCGACGACCAGCCGTGGCGAGACGAGGCTCTCGACCGTCGCCCAGTCCCTGCGGTCGATCGAGGTGTAGAGGCACTCGACCAGTTCGCGGATCTCGTCCTCGGAGAAGGTCATGGCCGCACCTTGGCGATGATGGTCTCGGCGAACCGCTCGATCGGCTCCCGATACCGCTCCACCCCACCGGGTTCGAGGTCCATACCCATCCACGGACTGCACATCACCGCGGTGATGCCTGCGTCCTCGGCCCGCTTGTACAAATCCGGTGACGGCGGCTCGAGCAGCGCCAGCATGATGCCGAACGGCTCGTTCTCGCGACCGTACTCGCGCAGCAGCGCGCGCAGCTTCTGGGCGTAGCCCACGGCATCGTCCCACCGGTAGGCGTAGCCGACCCACCCGTCACACAGGCGTGCGGCGCGGCGCAGCGCGGCATCGGACTCCCCGCCGCACAGGATCGGCACCGGGGCCACCGGATGGGGTTCGATCATCATCTCCGGCACCTGGTAGTACTCGCCGCTCCACGACACCCAGCCGCCGCGCCACAGTTCGCGCAGGGCGGGGATCATCTCGTCGAGCCGCTTGCCGCGGGTGCGGAAATCCTGGCCCATCAACTCGTACTCCTCGCGCATCCAGCCGACGCCCGCGGCCAGCGACACCCGGCCGTCGGACAGCACCGACGCGGTCGCGACCTGCTTGGCCACCTCCAGCAGCGGTCGCGCCGGCGCGATGTACACGGCGTTGGAGAACCGCAGCCGCGTCGTCACCGCCGCCATCGCACCGATCTGCACCCAGCAGTCGGGCCAGGCGGTTTCCGGTGCCCACATCGGCTTTCCGGTCGGCGAATCCGGATACGGCGAACTGAGTTCGCGCGGATAGATCATGTGGTCCGAGCACACCATCCCGTCGTAACCGGCCTCGTCGAAGGCGCGGGCGAGCCCGAGGATCTCTGACGTTTTCATGAACGCGGTGCCCGACCAGAACTCCATCCTGTTTCTCTACCGCGATTTCAGGGCAGCATCAATGCCATGCCCACATTGTTGTGGTTTCGTCGCGATCTGCGCCTGAGCGATCTGCCCTCGCTGCTGGCCGCGGCCGCCGGCGACGGCGAGGTGCTCGCCTGCTACGTCCTCGATCCCCGGCTCGAAGCGTCGGCGGGCGCCCGTCGACTGCAGTACCTCTACGACGCGCTGCGCGATCTGCGCGACGGTCTCGGCGGCAGGCTGTACCTCACGCGAGGCCGGCCTGAAAAACGAATACCCGTTGTCGCCAAGGCGATTGGCGCGCCGGCGGTGCACATCTCGGCGGACTACACGCCGTTCGGTCGGCGGCGCGACGACGCCGTGGAGGCCGCACTGGGCGATATCCCTCTCGAGGCGTCGGGTTCGCCGTACCTCGTCTCCCCCGGGCGGGTGACCAAACCCGACGGCGGCCCGTACAAGGTGTTCACCCCGTTTCACCGGGCTTGGCGCGAACACGGCTGGCGCGCGCCCGCCACGTCCGGCCTGAAATCGGCGCGCTGGCTCGACCCCTCGGATGTCGCGGGCGCGGTGGACATCCCGGATGCGGGGGTCGCCCTCGACATGCCCGCCGGTGAGACGGCGGCCCGCAAGCAGTGGAAGTCGTTCGTGGCCAACGGAATCGATACGTATGCCGACGACCGGAACCGCCCCGACCGCAGCGGCACCAGCCGCATGTCGGCGCATCTGAAGTTCGGCACCATCCATCCGCGCACCATGGCCGCCGATCTCGGCCGGGGCGAGGGCGCGCAGGCGTACCTGCGCGAGTTGGCGTTTCGCGACTTCTACGCCGCGGTGCTCGCCGAATGGCCCCGCAGCGCCTGGTGGAACTGGAATTCGTCGTTTGACGACATGGAGGTCGACGACGGTCCCGACGCACAGAACCGGTACGAGGTCTGGAAAGAGGGCAGGACGGGCTATCCCATCGTCGACGCCGGCATGCGCCAGCTCGCTGAGACCGGCTGGATGCACAACCGGGTCCGCATGATCGTCGCCTCCTTCCTGGTCAAGGACCTGCATCTGCCGTGGCAATGGGGTGCGCGCTGGTTCCTCGAGCAGCTGGTCGACGGCGACATGGCCAACAACCAGCACGGCTGGCAGTGGGCCGCAGGCACCGGGACGGACGCCGCACCGTTCTTCCGCGTCTTCAACCCGACCACCCAGGGTGAGAAGTTCGATCCCGACGGCAGTTACGTGCGGCGCTGGGTGCCCGACCTCGACGACGACAGTTATCCGGAGCCGATCGTCGACCACGCCGCCGAACGCAAGGAGGCGCTGCGGCGGTACTCCGAGATCACTTGATGATCTGGCCCCCGTCGACCGGGAGCGCAACCCCGGTCAGGTATCTGCCGGTTGCGCCGCACAGGTACACCATCGCGTCGCTGATCGCCTCCGGCTCGACCGGTGGAACGTTGAGCAGCGGCTGCTGGCTGACACTGAACGCCGGATGCTCACCTGACCACTGCGCCAACGCCTCGTTGTAGATCATCGGGGTGGCCACCCCGCCGGGGTGAACCGAGTTGACGCGAATGTTCTTCTCCGCCAATGCCCGCGCGAAGTGGCGCATCACGCCGATGACTCCGTGCTTGGCGACCGTGTAGCCCGCCGCGCCGTGGTTCATGGTGCCGAAGTCGACGGTGACGGGTTTGAACGCGGCCGCCGAACTGGTGATCACGATCGCGCCGCCGTCGCCGTGGGCGAGCAGGGCCGGCAACGTCGCGGTGATCGTGTAGTAGACGCCGTTGAGCATGACGTTCACCGCGTCGACGAACGCGGAGATCCCGCGGCCCTGCTCGCCCGCGGCGGGCAGGATCCCCGCATTGGCGAGCACGAAGTCGATACGGCCGAACTCTTGGGCGCCCTTGGCCGCGATCTCCTGCATCCGCTCCAGGTCGCGCACGTCCCCGCGTTCGGCGATGATCCTGCGGCCGGTCTTCTCCACCAGGTTGACGGTCTCGTCGAGGTCCTCCTGCGTCGCCATGGGGTAGGCGACGCTGTCGATCTGCTCGCACAGGTCGACGGCGATGATGTCGGCGCCCTCCTCGGCGAACCGCACGGCGTGCGCCCGGCCCTGGCCTCGCGCAGCACCGGTGATGAACGCGACCTTGCCCTCGAACTGCATCCGTTGCACTCCTTGCGTCCGCGGTGTCATGACGCATCACCCTACGGCTGGGCGTAGTAGGTCCCCTGTGTTGGGCATATGCCAGAATGTCGGCAGTACCGAGCCCGACCATGAGGAGCAGCCGTGGCCAACACCGAGGTGCAGCGACACACCGGGGTGGACGTCGAAGACGTGCCGTCCGCCGAATGGGGCTGGTCGAAGGAAAACCCCAAGTTCTTCCACATCGGCGGCATCATCGCGGCGCTGTTCCTGCTCTCACTCATCCACGGCAACCACACCGGGCGCGTCGAGGACATCTTCCTGGTCGGATTCGCCGTGCTGATCCTCGGCGCGGTCGCGCGCGACTGGTGGCTGCGTAAACGGGGCTGGATCCGCTAGACCGGATTCAGCGGCCGGAGGGAATCGACCCCAAGGTCGAACAACGTCTCGGTGGCGTCCACACCACGCGCCAATCCGGCCGCGGCCAGGGCGTGTGCCTTGAACGCGCGGGCCGCGACACTCAGCCGGTGCTCGATCGTGTCGATGCGATCACCGTCACCCGGCCGGTCCTGACCCCAGGCCATCACCTCCACGCCGCGCTTCGCCAGCTCGACGACGCGGGTGCGGACCTGCGGATCGTCGCGCAGCAACGCCGTGCTGACCGCCAGCACACCGTTGCGGGGCACGTCGCGCAGGACGGCCTCCGAGGTCTCGTCGAGGGCGGCAGCACCCAGGATCGTCAGCGGCCGCTCGTCAGCGCAGCGCTCGACCCAGACGTCGACATCCCATCCCGCCTGCGCCCGGTCGAACAGCCAGCCGCCGGCGGGCCCGATCACGTCGGCCAGGTCCGCCGCCAGCACCGTCAGGTGATGGCGGTTGGCCGGGCCGTCGGCGGCCGAAGCACCGTCCACCGACACGACGTCGTCGGGAAAGGTTCGAGTTGCCATAGTTTCTATCCGATCGGTCAGCGGCGCCGGTCGAGGAGCTGTCACGGCGCCCCTAGAGCGTGACACTATTGTCGCGATCTGTAAAGGTCCGAGGCTGCGGTGTCGGTCAGTGCGATGCGGCGGCCAGCGGGAGGGCCGATGCCACGGTGGCCAACTCACCGGGGAGCCCGGCCGCGCGGCGGATCTCGGCGAAGGACTCCAGCAGCGCGTCGGTGGCCTCATGCGGGTCGTCGAGTGTGCGATCGTCGGTCAGCACCGAGATGGCCAGTTGGTCGACGTAGCTCCACACGGTGATGTTCATCCCGCTGCCGGTGACCACCGGGCCCACCGAGTAGATCTCGCTGAGCACACCGCCCGCGATGTGCCCGCGGTCGCGGGGCCCCGCCACGTTGGAGATGGTCAGGTTCATCACCGCGCCGGACTCCATCCGACGCGCCTGTAGCCGAAAGAATCTGGGTGCCAACGCCGGCGGCAGGTACGACATCCACGCCGGCAGCACCGCCGGCCCGAGCAGCTGGTGGCTCTCCTTGGCGATCCTGGTCGCCACTGCGGTGAGCCGGACCCGTTCGAGCGGGTCGGCGATGTGCACCGGCAGCGACGGCATCATGTAGGTGAACTCGTTGCCCGTCAACCGATCTGGCGAGGGATTGGTGCTGACCGGGACGCCGGCGATCAGCGGTGCGTCGGCGTGCCCGTCGTAGCGCAGCAGCAGCGTGCGCAGCGCCCCGGCCGCGGTGGCCAGCACGATGTCGTTGAGCGTCACACCCAGATGCCTGCCGGTCTCCTTGACTTCGGCCAACGACAGCGGGGCCGTCGCGAAGCGGCGTCCAGGGGACACGACGTGGTTGATGAAGGTCTGCGGCGGGGCGAAGCTGCGGGCCAGGTCGGGATGGCGGCCGCGCTCCTTGGCGCGCTTGCGCACCCGGGCGACACCCGCGGCCGTCTCGTTGACGAGCCTGGGGAGTCGGCGGATGAGGTGCGCGTGGTCGCGGCCCGCGGCCTTGACCAGCTGCGCGGTGCTGCGCATCGCGGGATCGGCGACGGCGCGAACGGGCGTCGGCGTCTCGTCCTCCAAGGCCTTGGCCAATTGGTTGGCCGAGGCCACGCCGTCGGCCAGCACGTGATGGACCTTGTGGATGATCGCGACGCGCCCGTCGGCCAGCCCCTCGGCGACGTACATCTCCCACAACGGCCGACTGCGGTCCAGCGGCGTGCTGGCGATCTGGCCGATCAGGTCGTCGAGTTCGCGCCGTCCACCCGGCGGCGCGACGTGTGCTCGGCGCAGGTGGTAGTCGAGGTCGATGTCATGGTTCTCCCACCACATCGGATGGTGCAGCCGCAGCGGGATGTCGACGAGTTGGTAGCGCAGTGCCGACAGCGCGAGCAGGCGCGGATAGGCGACCTCCCGCAGCATGTCGAAGCTGTAGTTCTCGACGCCCGACACGTCGAGGATGCCGATCTTGAGGGTGTGCATGTGGACCTCGGGCGTCTCGCTGTACAGCATCAACGCGTCCACGCCGTTGAGTCGCTTCATACCTCCCCGCATCCCCCTCGCCCAGCCGACGCCTACCGGTTTCCCAATCGTGCTCCTTCTCAAGCGTGTTCGGTCAAGAGGTGACGATCTGCCCGAAATTTGTCAGGCTGACGGCATGACCCTCGTCGCCGCCCACGGACCGCTGAGCAACGATCCGGCCGGCTGGTTCACGCCCCCGCTGCCCGACGACGTGGTGTTCGTCGAACCCCATCCGCGCCGCGTGCAGGCGCTGCGCGGCGGTCGCACGGTGCTCGACACCGAGCGGGCGTTGATGGTGCATCGGCGCGACCATCCGCTCAGCTACGCCTTTCCCGTCGACGAGGTCGGCGACCTTCCGAGTGAGCCGGTGGTCGAGGCGCCCGGATACGTCCGCGTGCCGTGGGACGCCGTCGACACCTGGCTCGAGGAAGGCCGCACGCTCGTGCACTATCCGCCCAACCCTTACCACCGCGTGGACTGCCGTCCGACGCACCGCGCGCTGCGGGTGACGGTGGCGGGTCAGGCACTGGTCGACACGGCCGAGACGGTGATCGTGTTCGAGACGTCGCTGGAGCCGCGCCTCTACGTCGACCCGTCGCACGTGCGAACCGACCTGCTGCGGCCGTCGCCGACCACGACCTACTGCAACTACAAGGGCTACGCGTCGTACTGGTCGGCCGTCGTCGGCGACACGGTGGTCGAGGACGTCGCGTGGAGTTATCCGGAACCGCCGCCCGAGACGCTGCCGATTGCGGGCTTCTTGAGCTTCGACCCCGAGCGCGTCGAGATGTCGGCCGAACTGCCCTCACCCCACCGATAACCCCTGTGCCGATAACCACCGCGCCGAAACTGAATCTGTGCTCGATATTGCGCCGAAATTTCGCACAGAAGTTCAGATTCGGCGACCGTAGCTAGGCTTTGGCGATCACCGACTCCCCGAACCGCTCGATGGTGTCGAGCACGTGCGCGAGGCTGTCGCCGGGAAGACCGACCTGAACCCATGTCACCCCGATCCCGGCCAGCTTCTCCAAGCCGGACAGGTACGCATCGGCGTTGAAGTCATCGCCGCCGGGGCTGCCGCCGTCGGGGTTGGTGAACGTGACGTCGATGCGCGACCAGTCGCTTCCCGCCTCGTCGAAGCGGCGGCGAAGGTCCTCGACGCCGGAGGTCAGTGCGTCCACGTCCATCGGTGCCGTGCGCGCGGTCTGGGCCAGTACGGCCGGTGCGGGGAACGGGCACCACCCGTCGCCGTAGGCGACGACGCGTTTGCGGGCGGCGCCGGTGTTGCCGCCGATCCAGATGGGGGGATGGGGATCGGTCACGGGCCGCGGGTGCGCGGTGATCCCGCTGGCGGTGAAGTGGCGGCCCTCGTACGAGAAGTCGTCGGTGGTCCAGATGCCGCGGATCACCTCCAGCGCCTCCTCGAACAGGGCGGCGCGCTCTTCGAAATCGACCCCGAGCGCGGCGAATTCGCGTTTCAGGTAGCCGACCCCCACACCGAGCGTGAACCGTCCCTCCGACAACAGGTCCAGGGTGGCACCGGCCTTGGCGACCACGAACGGATTGCGGTACGGCAGCACGACGATGTTGGGGATGAGCCGCAGCGTGGTCGTGGTCGCGGCCGCATAACCCATGGCCACGAACGGGTCCACCGCGTCGTGGCCGCCGGCGTTCAGCCAGCGCTCAGTCGGCGCAGGGTGGTCGGTGAATCCGAAGCCGTGAAACCCCGCGGCCTCGGCGGCGGCTGCGACCGTCGCGATTCCCCTGCCGGTGACCAACTCCGGGTTGTACGGATGGGTGTGCATCGGGTGGGTGAAGGTGAACCGCATGTCTTTGTGTCCCGTCTAGAACATTCTTCTCGTTTTCCGAGAATGTCGTTACCATGCGAACCGCGGAAAGTACAGCTTCGACAGCGATGGGAACTGCGGACATGGGCAAGCCCGAGATCGGCGTGTACCTGCCTCAGATGGGCTTCACCTACGGGCAGATGCTGGATCGCACCCGGCGCTGCGAGCAACTCGGCATCGACTCGCTGTGGCTCTACGACCATCTCTACGGCCCGGGCGTTCCGGACTATCCGTCGCTGGAGGCGTGGACGCTGGCCACCGCGCTGCTCAGCAACACCGAACGCATCCGCGTCGGACACATGGTGCTGTGCAACCAGTTTCGCCATCCCGCGGTGCTGGCCAAGATGGTCACCACACTCGACCAGATCTCGGCCGGCCGGCTGCAACTCGGGCTCGGCAGCGGGTCGATCGAGGACGAGCACAACCGGGTGGGGCTGCCGTGGGGGTCGTTTCGCGAGCGTTCCGAACGCCTCGGCGAGACGCTGGAGATCCTCACCCAGGCCTTCGCCGAGGAGCGAATCGACTTCAGCGGCAAGCATTTCACCGTCACGGACTTCCCCGTCAAGCCCGGTCCTGTGCAGCAGGGGCCACCTCTCGTGGTCGGCGGTGTCGGCGAGAAG
This sequence comes from Mycobacterium sp. 852002-51152_SCH6134967, assembly GCF_001667105.1. Lineage (NCBI taxonomy): Bacteria > Bacillati > Actinomycetota > Actinomycetes > Mycobacteriales > Mycobacteriaceae > Mycobacterium > Mycobacterium sp. 852002-51152_SCH6134967. The sequence continues at coordinate 43,303 of NZ_LZIK01000027.1, forward strand.
TACACGCTGCCGTTGGTCGCGCGCTACGCCGACGTCTGGAACGTGCCGACGTACGCCCTGGGGGAACTGGAGCACAAGGTGTCGGTGCTGCGTGCCATCTGTGAGGACGTCGGCCGGGATCCGTCGAGCATCTTGCTGTCGGTCGAGGCGGTGATGGCACTGGCACCCGACGACGCATCGCTGCCGGACGTGAAGCGGCTAGCCGAGAAACGTTTCACCCACGATCGCGCATCCGACCAGACGTTGGACCTGCTGGCCGGCGAGGTGATCGCACGGCTCTAAGCGGGCCGCTTCGCCGGTGGCGAGTAGTTCGGCCTGCCGAGCCCGAGTGCGTGCTGGGCGATCATGTTGCGGAACACTTCCAGCGTGCCGCCGTAGATACCGGCGGGTCCGGCTAGGCGGAAGGCGTACTCGACTCCCCCGTCGCCCGCCGCACCCTCGGCGCCGGTCGGCAAGCTTCCTACGGCGCATACCAGATCCATCAGATCCGGTGCGACGTCGCGCATCGTCTGCGCGTTGGCCACCCGGCCGAACATCTCCGGCGTGCTCATCGCCGCCTCGATCCTGGCGATCGCGCGGCCGAGGCGATACCGGGCCGAATCCTCCTCGCCGACAACGGCGGCGATGCGGTCGACCGCCTCGGCGAGCAGTAGCAGGTGCTCGGTCATCGTCGCCAGCTTCTGCAGACCCTGGTCGTCGCGTTCGATGGTGCCGTGCTCGGCGTTGAGCGCCTCGCGCAACACCGACCAGCCGCCGTTGACGGCGCCGACGCGGTACTTGTCGTCGACGCGGACGTCGCTGTAGTAAGTGATGTTGGTGCGGTCGCCGTCGACGGTGCGGATCGGCTGGATCTCGATGCCCGGCGAGGAGAGCGGCACCAGGAACATCGTCAGGCTCTGGTGTTTCGGCGCGGCGGGGTCGGTATTGGTGATCAGGAAGACGTAGTGCGCGTTGTGCGCGTTCGATGTGAACATCTTGGAGCCGTTGACCACCCAGGCGTCGCCGTCGCGTACCGCCCGGGTCTTGCAGGTCGCGACGTCCGAGCCGCCCTCGGGTTCGGTGTAGCCCAAGCAGAGCCGGTAGTGCCCCGAGAGTACCTTCGGGAGTATCTCCTGCTTCAGTTCCTCGGAGCCGAACTGCTGCAGGCTTCGTGCCACCATCATCGTCGTCGGCCAGTGGAACCACGGTGCGTGCGAGCGGCCGATCTCCAGCTCCCAGATCCGTCGGCGAATGGCGTTGAACCCACCTTCGGCCTCGGAGTTGAAGTCCGCGGCGAGGTATCCGCGCGCGGCGAGCGCCATATGGACACCCTCGTCGAAGTTCTCGCCGGTTTCGCGGTCCCGCTGGATGACCTCGTCGGTGACGACGGAGCGCAGGAAGTCCCGGAGCTCGTCCTGAAACGCGCTGTCGTCCTCGCTCAGCTGCACGCGGGAGAAGTCCACCTGGACACCGTGACACTATTGCGGTTAGTTGTAAAGTCTTGAGCGGTTCATCCACGGAAGGCAGCACATTGGGCATCGTCACCACCAGTTCGGAGACCGCCTTTCGACACCCGGCGGAGACGATCTATGACTTCGTGACCAACCCGGCGAACTGGCCCAAGACGTATCCCACCAGCGCCCACATCGGCGGACTGCCTGAGCACCTGCCGTTGCGCGTCGGTGACACCTGGACCGAGACCGGCCCCGACGGGAACCGCATCTTCACCTGGCACCTGGCCGTCGCCGCGCGCCCGACGATCTGGGTCTTCACCTCGGTCGGCCGGCTCGGTCATGACAGCGACGGCAACGGCGGCATGGAGGGCCGCATCACCGTCGAGTACCACTTCACCCGGCCGGGCGAGGACATCACACTGTTCACCCGGACGATGACGGTCGAGGCCCCCAAGCACGCCCCGATGCCCGACGGTTTCTTCCGGACGGTCAACCCGGCACACATCGACGCCTACCACTCCGCGATCGCCCGCGAACTCACCTTGTAAAAAAATCCCCGCGAGCGACCGTGTCTGCACACGACACGCCGCCACATCACGACAATTTGTGGACACTCGCGGCCGGCGAGCGTCCGTACTCAGCTGCCGTGCAACGCGCGCCGCAACGCCGCGCCCTGCAGTTCGAACAGCCGGATGCTGGTGTCCCACTCGGGAAGCAGCGAGTCGAACCCGTGACAGGTGCCCGGAAACACGTGCAGTTCGGTCGCGACGCCGGCGCGCATCATCCGCAGCGCATACTCCACCGCTTCGTCACGTAACGGGTCGAGCTCTGAGCAACTGATGAAAGCGTCTGCCACACCGGACAAGTCGGCCGAGCGGGCCGGAACCGCGGATGCATCGGCGGCCGTATCGCCCAGGTAGTGCCGCCACATCATCTCGGTCGCGGGCCCGTCGAAGCCCGGCGTCGTGGTGAACTCCGTCTTCGATTCGGTGGGCCGGTCGTCGAGCACCGGTTGGTGCAGCAGCTGAAACACCACCGGCGGCGCCGACGAGTCCGCCGAACGTTGCGCGAGTCCTGCCGCCAGCGCGCCGCCTGCGCTGCTCCCCGCGACCGCCAACCTGGTGGCGTCGAGTCCGAGTTCGGTCGCGCACTCGACCGTCCAGTTCAGCACGGCCAGCGCGTCCTCGAGCGCCGCCGGGAAGGGATTCTCAGGCGCCAACCGGTAGTCGACCGAAAGCACCGTACAACCGGCGCGCCTGGCCAGCTCGACGCACTGCAGGTGGTCGGTGTCGAGATTGCCCAATACGAACGCCCCGGCGTGACAGTAGATCACCGCCGGCGACGGTGCGGCCGCGCCGCGGTATATCCGCACCGGAACCGAGTGCGCCACCCGCTCTTCGATCTCGACGACGATGTCGTTGACCGCCCTGGCGGTTTCGGCGCGGCGCTGGTTGAGCGAATCGCGCACGACGCCGAGCAGTCCTGGCGACAGGTCGGTGCGGGCCTCCGCCAGGTGGCGCAGCGCGGGGTCGAGCCGCTCGGTGATGGTCACGACGTCAGCGCCTCGCAGCGGTCGGGGTCTGCGTCGTCGCCGCCCGGTCCCGCAGTGGCGCGTCGAACGTATAATCGGACGGATTGAACCGCCGCGTCATACCCCAGAACGCGCGGGCACTGCGCGGCCACTGCGTGACGACCCGGCCGTTGGCGGCGCGAAAGTAGTTGCTGCAGCGGGTCAGCCAGACGGTGCCCGCCATCCAGCGGTCGACCTTGGCCAGGAACGCCGCCATCGTGCGCGGACGTACCTCGATGTACGACTTACCCCGGCGCCGAAGGTGATTCAGCGCCCGCACGATGTAATGCGCCTGCGCCTCGAGCATGAAGATCACGCTGTTGGACCCGACGTTGGTGTTGGGACCGTAGAGCATGAAGAAATTGGGAAAGCGCGGCACCGCCATCCCCAGGTAGGCGTAGGCCCCGTCACTCCAGGTCTCACGCAGCGAGACCCCGCCCGCGCCGACGACGTCGATCTGGCCCAGGTAGTCGGCGGCGGCGTAACCGGTCGCGCAGAGCACCGCGTCGACGTCGAGTTCGGTGCCGTCCTCGGTCACCAGCGAACGCGCCCGCAACGCTCGCGCTGGGCTCGCGATGACCTCGACGTGCGGCTGCGTCAGGGCCTGCAGGTAATCGGTGGCGAACACCAACCGCTTACAGCCGAAGGGATGGTCGGGGGTCAGCTTGCGACGTAACTCGTCGTCGGGGATCGTCGCCTCGAGCACCTTGAGCGCAATGCCCTTGAACTCCTGTGTCTTGTCGCTGCCGTTCTCGATGACCGAGATATTCGACTCGCTGCGCAGCCACAGCCGGGTCCGGTAGATCTTCTTCGCCAGCGGGATGTTGCGAAACATCCACTTCTCCCGCCCGCTGTAGGCCCGATCGGGTTTGGGCAGCACCCACGTCGGTGAGCGCTGCACCGAGTAGACGCGCTCGGCCACCTTGGCGACCTCCGGAACCAGTTGCGCCGCTGTCGATCCCGTACCCAGCACCGCCACTCGCTTGCCGGAGAGGTCGACGTCGTGGTCCCACCGCGCGGTGTGCATCAACGTACCGGTGAACGGTTCCTCTTCCACCAGGTCGGGCATGACGGGCCGGGTGAACAGGCCGACCGCGGAAACCACCACGTCGAAATCAAACCGATCACCGCTCGCCGAGGTCAGCTGCCATCGGTCACCCGCCCATCGCGCCGAGGTGATCTCGGTGTTGAGCCGCAGGTGCGGCGTGAGTTCGTAGCGTAGCGCGCAGCGTTCGAAGTATTCGAGGATCTCCTTCTGCCCGGACCACAGCCGTGACCAGTCGGGGTTCAGGTCGAACGAGTAGGAGTACAGGTGCGACTTCACATCGCAGGCCAGGCCGGGATAGGTGTTGATCCGCCACGTGCCGCCGACGCCGTCCTCCCGATCGAAGATCGTGAAGTCGCGAAAACCGGCCTTGCGCAGGAAGATCCCCAGCGCCAGGCCGCCGGGGCCGGCGCCGATGATCCCGACCGAGAGGCTCGGATACCTCACCCGATTCGAAGGCATTGCCCTCCATCCACGACGACTTCGGCTCCCGTCATGAAGGACGCCTGCTCGGAGACCAGAAAGGCGACCACGTTCGCGACCTCGTCGGGTTTCCCGATCCGGCCGAGCGTCGCGATCAGCCGCTGCTGTGTGGCGGGGTCGAGCATCGGGGTTTCGATCGGGCCCGGGAACACCGCATTGACCCGAATGCCGGCCCCGGCGAGTTCAGCGGCGACGGCCTGGGTCAGCCCGCGCAACGCCCACTTCGACGATCCGTACGCGGCGTGGTTCGGGAAGGGCCGGATGGCACCGGTGCTGACGGTGTTGACGATCACGGGCCCCGCTGCCCGCCGGAGATGCTCCAGTGCTGCCTTGATTCCGAGGAACGGGCCCAGACAGTTGAACCGCCAACTGCTTTCGAACGCCTCGGGTGTTTCGTCGTCGAGGGAGCAACGATGCAGCACCCCGGCGTTGTTGATCAGCGTCGACAACCCCCCGAACCGGTCGACCACCTGGCTCACGGCGGCTTGCCACTGCTCGGGCGAGGTGACGTCGAGTTCGACCGGGATCACCTCGTCGCCGAGGTCGGCGATCGTCGCCCGCAATTCGTCCATCCGCACGTCACATGCCGCGACCCGGAATCCGTCCTGGAGCAGGCGTTTCGTGATCGCCGCGCCCTGCCCGCGTGCGGCGCCGGTCACCAGCGCGACGCGATCGCCCGTCACTGGGAATCCTTGAGGATCTCCTCGGCGCCGCGCCGCAACGCCTGAGACTCCGACGCGACCGTGAGCATGCGATACCCCATGTCGGCCATGGCCCTTCCATTCTTGCCGGCGTGGATGCCGGCGATCACGCCGGACGCGGCGGCGCTGGACTGGATACGAGCGAGCGCGTCCGTGACGGGCGTCGCGGTCCAGGCCGCGGCCGGGGCGTGCCCGAGCGCGATCGCCAGATCGTTGGGGCCGACGTACACCCCCGTCACCCCGGGCACCGCGCAGATCTCGTCGACCGCGGCCAGTCCCTGCACGCTCTCGATCATCGCGAACACCCCCGCGCGGGCTTCGTGTTCGGCCGGATCGCGCCCGACGTCGGCGCGCAGCGGCCCGTAGCTGCGCACCCCCGCGGGTGGGTACCGGGTCGCCGCGACGGCCGCGGCGGCCTGCTCCGGCGATTCCACCATCGCGATGATGACGGCGTCGGCGCCCGCGTCGAGCACACGGCCGATCGGTGCGGGGTCGGCAGAGGGTAACCGCACCGCCGTCGCGATCCGGACGTGTTCGAGGCGACGCAACAACAGCGCGACATCGGCGTCGCCCAGATACCCGTGCTGCACGTCGAATCCGACATAGTCGTAGCCGGCCTGGGCGAATTCTTCGGGACCCATGATGGTCGGCCCGACCACCCATCCTCCCCACACGTGCTCACGGGAGGCGAGGGCCTGCTGAATTCTGCTGGTCATTCGACGATCGCGATCTTGATGCGGTCCGGCGCCGGGCGGCACGCGAGTTCGAACGCGGCCTGGGCATCGTCGACGCCGAATGTGTGTGTCACATAAGCCGGCAGCAGATCGGGGTGGTGCCGGACGAACTCGTTGGCAGCGGCCAGCATCCGTCGCCGGTCCAGGGTCACACCGGACTTCAGCGTCAGATTGTTGCGCAGCATGGTGCGCATGCTGATCGGATAGCTGTCGTCGTCGGGCACACCGAAATAGAACACGGTCCCACCCGGCGCGGCCGCCTCGATCGCGTGACCGAGGGTGGCGACCTGGTGCCCGACGGCTTCGATGACCACATCGGGCCGGTCGCCGGGCTCGAGGTGGCTCACCCACCGGTCGCTGGTGGCGCGCACGATCGTGTCCACGCCGAACTCCTTGCCCACCACGTCGCGGTCGACCGGGTCGACGCCGGTGACGCGACGTGCGCCGAACGCCTTTGCCGCATAGGAGAACAGCAGACCGATCGAGCCCTGCCCGATCACCGCGACGTGCAGGCCTTTGAGTTTGGGCAACTGTTCGACCGCATACAGCACACACGCCAGCGGCTGCAGGGCAACGGCATGCTGCGGGCTCAGATTATGGTCGTAGTAGGCCAGCCCGTCACCGTCGGCGACGACATGTTGCATCAGGCCGTCGAAGCCGGACGCCCAGCCGACGACCCAGTCCCCCACACCGTGGCTGCGATGCCTGCTGGCGATCACCTCGCCGACGACCTCGTGGATCGGGAAGCCCGGCATCTCGGCCGCGCTCACCCCCCGATCGCCTGCGATCTTGCCGCGAACACCCCGGAACGGCGGCAGGTCGCTACCGCAGACCCCCGCCGCGCGAAAGCGCAGCAGCACCTGCTGATCCGCCAACGACTCCGGCGTTGTCTCCGGAATGTCTTGGCGCTCGAAGGTGTACGGCGCGACCAGTCGATAGGACCACATCTCACACACCCTCCGCGTGGACCTCGACAGGAACACTGCTCCAGCCCCACTGGAAACTCGACGGCGGCCGGGACGCGGCCTCACCGTCGATGCGCCAGTCTCCGACCCGCTTGAGCCATTCGGTCACCATGATGCCGATCTCCAACCGCGCCAGGTGCACCCCGAGGCAGAAATGTTGTCCGCGACCGAAGGCCAGCAGGCGCTCGATGGGACGGTCCCAGATGAACGTGTCCGGATCGGAGTATTCGCGTTCGTCACGGTTGGCCGACGCCAGCAGCGAGATGATCCGTTGCCCTGGTCGAATTGTGGTGCCGTGCATGGTGAACGGCTTACGCACGGTGCGTGCAAACCATTGCGCGGGCGCGCAATAGCGGATCATCTCCTCGCGCGCGACGAGAACATGGTTGTCGACGTCGCTGCGCACGGCGGACAGCTGATCGGGCCGAAGGCCCAGCTCCCAGAGGCCGTGTGCGACGATCTTCGGCACCGTTTCGGTTCCGCCGATGAAGATCCCGAGCAACTGGGTGGCGGCCTCGACATCGTTGAACGCCGAGCCGTCCGGCAGCCGGTACTCGATCAGGTTGTCGGCGATCGGGTTCTCGCCGGGCGTGGTCCTGCTGCGTTGGATGATCGGAATCAGGTACTCCAGGTAACCCGGCCGTGCATTGGCCACCTCGACCCCGCTGCCCGGCTGCGCGAGGCTGCCTGCGTTGACGGTCGCCAGCACGTCGGCCGCGAGATCCACCGGCAATCCGAGCAATTCGCAGACCATGGATGCGGCGACTATGCCGCCGTAGTCCTGGGTCAGGTCGAAGGCGCCGCGCGGCAGCAGCTCGTCGAGGCGCTCGTTGGCCAGTTGACGGATGCGGTCGGCCAACTTGCCCGCCGACCTCGGCCGGAACGGGGCCGATGTGCAGCGTCGCACGGTGTCGTAGATCGGCGCGTCGAAGTTCGCGTGGAAGGGCATCGGATGCAGCGCCGGATCGGGCACGGGCCCGTCGTTGTGCTTCGCGAGAACCGTTGCCGCGGGCAGGGTTCCCTCGGAGGCGACGAACGTGCCGTCGTTGACCTCCAACACCCGCCAGATGTCCTCGAAACGCGAAAGGGCGTAGGTGTCCCATTTCTCGACGTAGTACACCGGGTGCCGATCGCGCAGCGCCCGATAGAACGGTAGCGGGTCGGCCATCACCGCCGGGTCGAACGGATCATAGGAGAACGTCTCGAGAACAGTCATGTTCATCGCAGCGGTGACGGTGGGAGGGCGGCCAGGATGGAGTCTTCCCAGCCGTCGCGCAGCGCGGGCGCGACGCTCATCCAGGTGACGATCTCGGCGGGCGGGCTGTCCTTCCACGACGGGTAGTGGTTGGCGAAGCAGTCCCAGTCGTCGTCGAGCGCCCAGTAATGGATGACCTCGTTGAAGCGGAAGGTCGTGATGAACGAACCGAGCCAACGCTTTCCGGTACGTTCCGACCACGGCACGTAGAGGCGTTCCAGTTCGCGGATGTAGTCGTCCTGGCGGCCGGGTTTGGTCTGCATGATCTCCTGGATCACCAGCCCGGCACCGAAGTTCGCCTCCTGCAGCTGCGCGAGTGTCCGATTGTATTTGCCCGCGTACATGATGCGGCCCTCACCCGAGGCGCCGATCTCGGCGAGGTATGTCGACCACTTCGCTGCGGCTTCCTCATGGCTGCCGCCCCTGGCCTGCGCCTTGCCGATGCGCGCATAGTCGGCGAACGTGTCGATCTCCCAGATGATCGTCACCTGCGGCCAGTGGCCGTTGTACGGCGTCGTCTCCCAGATCGCGAACAGCCGCGCGCCGAGGTCGGCCATCATCGGCTGGTACACGTCGCCAAAAACCTCACTGAACCCGCCGGACCGGCCGGAACCGAGCGCGATGGTCTCGTGGAGATAGAGCAGCGTGTGACCGTAGTACTTCTTCATGACCTGCACCCATTTGACAGCGACACCTTGCGAGCGTGACACTTATCGCGTGTTTTGTAAAGGTGTGCCGGGATGACTCCGACGCCGCTGGCGAAGGGGTTCTGCTTCGGCGAGGGCCCGCGCTGGTTCGAAGGTCTGCTCTGGTTCTCCGACATGCTCGGCGAAGCGGTGCACACCGTCGACCTCAACGGTGATCTGACGACGCTGCCCCTTCCGGGACATGCGCCTGCCGGCCTCGGATTTCGCCCCGACGGGTCGTTGCTGATCTCCTCCACCGAGGCGCGCCAGGTGCTGCGCTACGACGGCGAGAACGTCACGGCGATCGCCGACCTCTCCGCGATCGTCCCGGCCCCACTCGGCGACATGGTCGTCGACCGCACCGGGCGCGCTTACGTCGGCTCCCAGGCCCGCGAACAGGGAGTGATCGTGCGGCTCGATCCCGACGACACGTTCACCGTCGTCGCCGACGGCCTCGACTTCCCGAACGGGATGGTCATCACCACCGACGGCACAACGCTGATCGTCGCCGAGTCGACCGGACGCCGACTGACCGCGTACTCCCTTGCAGGTGACGGCGCACTGTCCGATCGCCGCATCTTCGCCGACAAGCTCGACGGACCACCGGACGGCATCTGCCTCGACGCCGAGGGCGCCGTGTGGGCCGCGATGACGCTGGCCGGTCAGTTCGAGCGGATCACCGAAGGCGGCGGCGTCACCGACCGCATCGACATCGGCGAGCGCATCGCGATCGCCTGCGCGCTCGGCGGTCCCGAGCGTCGCACCCTTTTTCTGTTGTCCAGCACCGACGCGTATCCACAGCGGCTCAAAGGCACCAAGCTGTCGCGCCTCGATGCGACCACCGTCGACATACCGGGAGCCGGGCTACCGTGAGCGATTCCTATTACGAGCTCATCGACGACGCCGATCCGCTCGGCGAGAAGTTCCGCGCGACCGACCTGGTCCGCAGCACCTGGTCGGCCGCGATCCAGCACGGAGCGCCGGTGTCTGCCATCCTGGTTCGCGCGCTCGAACGCTGCGAGGCCCGCGACGACACCCGCTTGAGCCGGGTGCTGATCGACCTGCTCGGCGGTGTTCCCGCCGAGGGTGATCTGTGGGTGCGGTCGCGAATCGAGCGCTCGGGCAAGCAGATCGAACTCGTCAGCTCCGAACTGCTGGCTGCGAGGCCGGACGGGGACCCGCGGCCCGTCGCGCGGGCCAGCGGGTGGCGGTTGAAGACCGTCGACACCCACGCCGTGCAGCATGCGCCGCAAGCTCCTCTGCGTCCGCTGTCCGAGGCGAAAAGCCGTGACATGAAGAAGGATTGGGATCGCAACTACGTGCACAGCCTCGACTGGCGGTGGCTGACCGAACCGCTGTGCGAGGGGCCCGGCGAGTCGTGGATCCGCCCGGAGGTCGACTTGGTCAAAGGCGAGGCCATGACCCCGCTGGAGCGGTTGTTCGCGGTGGCCGACGACGCCAACGGCATCGGGACCAAGCTGGACATCCGCCGCTGGACGTTCATGAACACCGATCTCGTCGTGCACGTGCACCGGATCCCGGAGGGCGAGTGGATCGGTATCCGCGCCGAGACCAGCTACGGGCCCGACGGCATCGGTACGACGCTCGGCACGCTGTTCGACGAGACCGGCGCGGTCGGCGCGATCCAGCAGTCCGTGCTCGTCCGGCCGATGCCCCAGCGCTGATCAGGGCGTGCAGGCGCCGGTCGCGACCGGGATGTTCGCGCGCGCCCCGTCGGTCACCGTCGCCGAGACCTGCTTGGCGGTGAGCACGAAACCGGTCTCGGGGTCGTCGATGGCCGCCCCGAAGCTGATGCCGAGCACGTGGCCGTTCAGGTCGATGAGCGGTCCACCGGAACCGCCGCGCCGGATCGGGCCCCTGATGACGTAGACCTCGCGGTTCACCGTCGTGGTGCGGTAGATGTCCGGCCCGAGAAGCTCCATGACCCTGCGGATTCGCGCAGGGGTGGCCACGAACGGCCCTCCCCCCGGATATCCGAGCACGAGGGCATCGGCGCCGATGACGGCGGTGTGCTGGTCCATCGCCAGCGTGGGGGCTTGCAGGTCGGGCACGTCAAGCACGGCGACGTCCATCGCCGGGTCGAAAACCACGACGGTGGCCGGTATCTCCCGGTCGCCCGCCCAGACTCTGACGACGTCCGCGCCCGCCACGGTGTGTGCGGCCGACATCACCCGGTTCGGTGCGACGACGACCCCGCTGCCGTCCACCGTCCTCGCGCACTGCAGGGCCTCCGTGTGGATCTTCACGACGCTGCGCGCCGCCTCTGCGACGACAGCGCTGTCGGCCAGCGTGGCATCGGGTGCGGCGAGCGTGGTGATCGCGATCGGAGTGGGCTCCTCGGCGACGAGGTCGAACGATCCCCTGATCGCGCCGCAGCCAGTCACGCCGATCGCGACCAGGCACACCGCAAGCAATCTCGACCTCATTGCCGAAACGATAACTCCGCGGGAGGCGAATCGGAGGCCAAGCTCGCCCAGCCAGTCGAGCCGGTTGAGCTAGTCGATCAAGCGCAACGCCGCGGCCGGGCACTGCGTCACAGCCTGCAGCATCCGGTCCCTGTCGGACTCCGGACGTTCGGGCTCGTGGATCAGCACGATACCGTCGTCACGCACCTCGAACACCTCCTCGGCGATCGACTCGCAGATCCCGTGTCCGGTGCACCGGTCCAGATCGACTTCGACGCGCATGCGCACTCCTAGCGAACGACGGCGGGCAGCCGTTTGACGCCGTGCACGAAACTGCTGTACAGCAGGTCGGGTTCGCCGAACTCGATCGTCGTCAACCGAGTCAGCAACTCTCGGAACAGGTTTCGCAACTCGGCTTTGGCCAGCTGGCTTCCCAGGCAGAAATGCGGGCCTCCGCCGCCGAACCCGAGGTGCGGGTTGGGCGAACGGGAAAGGTCGAATGCGGCGGGGTCGGTGAAGGCGGCCTCGTCGCGGTTGGCCGAGCAGTAGAACAGCGCGACCTTGTCCCCGGCCTTGACCGGCTGGCCGTTGATCTCGGTGTCCTCGGTGACAAAGCGCGCGAACTGCAGGACCGGCGAGGACCAGCGGACGAATTCCTCGATCGCCAAACCGATCCGGCCGTCGAAGTCCGCCATCAACCAGTCGCGCTGGTCCGGGTTGTCGACCAGCGCCATCATCGCGTGTGTCGTCGCCTGCTTGGTGGTGTCGTTGCCGGCCGAGGCGAGCAGGATCAGGAAGGCCCCGATCTCCTCGTCGGTCAGCCGGTGGCCGTCGACCTCGGCGTTGACGATGCTCGTCATCAGGTCGTCGCCGGGGTGGGTGCGCCGGAACTTGGCCAGCTCGACGCCGGTGTTCGACAACAGCGCGATCTGTGCGACCGGGTCGGCGACGCGCTCATCCTCGGTGGCGTACTCGTCGTCGCTCATGCCGAACAATTTCTCCGCGGCGTAGGCGACGGCGGGCTGGTCGGCGCTGGCCACGCCGAGCATGTCCATGATCGTCAGCATCGGCAGTTGCGCCGAGCATGCCGACACGAACTCGACTTCGCCTGCGCCGACCAGGTTTTCGACGATGGTGACCGCGTTCTTGTGGATCTGTTCCTCGATCAGCCGCACGTTGCGGGGCGTGAACGCCGAGCTGATCAGCCGGCGGTACACGGTGTGCTGCGGCGGGTCCATGGTCAAGAAGAACGAGGCGAACCGCTGAATCTCGGCGGGCATCGGGTTCAGCGCGACGCCCTGAGCCGAGGTGAACAGTTCGGGATGCTGGCTGACGTAGGCGATGTCGGCGCGCCGCGTCAGCGCCCAGAAGCCGGGCTCCTCGATTCCGAACATGGAGGGCAGCGGAGGATGCCAGGACAGCCCGTCGGCGGCTCGCAGCCGCGCGAACGTCTCGTCGCGCACGGCGAAGGGCCGACTCCAGAACTTTTCCGACGTGATGTCGACAGCGCTGTATTCGCGGGCTGATGTCACCGATTCAGCGTGACACTTCGTCAAAAGTTTGTAAAGCTATGACGGTGCCGGTAGCCGACGCAGACTCTTCGACGCGCGAACGCATCCTCGCCGCGACCGCGGAAGTACTGGGCCGCCACGGCATGACCAAGCTCAGCCTCTCCGAGGTCGCACTGCAGGCGCAGGTCTCCCGTCCCACTCTCTACCGTTGGTTCGCCTCCAAGCGTGACCTGCTCGACGCGTTCGTGGTGTGGGAACGCCAGTACTACGAACGTGCGGTGGCCGAGGCGACGGCGGGCCTGCCTCCCAGCGAACGGCTCGACGCGGCGCTGCGGGTGATCGTCGACTACCAGCAGTCATATCCGGGTCTGCGGATGATCGACATCGAACCCGAGCAGGTGATCAAACGGCTCTCCCGGGTGATTCCGTTGATGCGCCAGCGCCTGGAACGGCTGGCCACCGGACCCGATCCCGGTCTTGCCGTGGCGACGGCGGTGCGGGTCGCGGTGTCGCACTATCTGGTGCGCAGCGACGACGACGCCGACTTCCTCGCGCAGCTACGCCACGCGGTGCGGGTCAAGCACCCGACGTCTTGAGCTCAGCGACGATCTCGTCGGTGTGCTGGCCCAAGCGCGGTGCGGCCCAACGGGGCTCCCACGGCGTGCCCGAGAAGTCGGCCGGCGAGGCGACCATCGGCGCTGCGCCTTCGCCGTCGGGCACGTAGACGATGCCGCCGGCGGCGTGAAACTGCTCGTCGGCCACGATGTCCTCCAGCGAGTTGATCGGCGACCAGAAGAAGTCCGGTTCGGCGGCGAAGACCTCCCCCCATTCGGCGAGGGTTTTCGAGGCGAAGATCTCGTCGAGTTCAGCGACGAGTTCGACCGCGTTGACGGCGCGCGCCCGCGGGGTGTCGAACCGGGGATCGGTCAGCCACTGTGGGCGCCCGACCGCGCGACACAACGGCGGCCAGTGCCTGCCGGCCTCCAGTCCGACGATCCAAAAGCGGCGCCCGTCACCGGCCGCGTAGTTGTTCATGCAGGGGTTGCCCATCGTCTCCCGCTGCCCGATCGCGATCGAATTCCCGGTCAGCAGAAAGGTATTGAGGTCGAAGCTCACCGTGTAGGCCCCCTGGCGGTACAGCGAGGTGCTGACCAACTGCCCCTTCCCGGTGCGGCCCCGCGCCACCAACGCGGCGCAGACCCCGGCGGCCAGCGTCATCCCCGCCGCGTGGTCGCCCATGCCGCCGCGTTGGAACGGCGGGGTCTGGCCGGGACGGGTCAGCAGGTGCGCCAGGCCCGCTCGCGCCCAGAACGCGGCGACGTCGTAGGCCGCCCGGTCCGCGTCCGGCCCGTTCTCGCCGTAGCCGGTGATCAACCCGTAGACAAGTTGCGGATTGTGCGCGGCGAGAGCCGCGAAGTCCAGTCCCATGCGCGCGAGCGCGCCGGGCCGGACATTGGTCACGAAAACGTCTGCGCCCTCGATCAATTCGCGGGCCGTAGCGCGGCCGTCGGCGGTCGTCATGTCGAGCACGATGCTGCGCTTACCGCGGTTGTCCATCTCGAACGGCGGGCTCACGTCGCCGTCGACACCGAGCATCTTGCCGAACAACCGCGCCGGATCGCCGGTCGGCGGTTCGATCTTGACGACGTCGGCGCCCCAATCGGCGAGTATCCCGGCAGCCGCCGGCCCGGCGACCCACACGCCGAGTTCGACCACCCGTACTCCCTCGAGCGGACCCGCCATCGACACCTTCTTTACATGTATTCCCGAATTTGTAAACTAGCGTGGTGAAGCACGCTGCGCCGGTGCTCGGCCTGGCCGCACATGTGGGCCGCGGGATACAACGTATCGCCACCGACGCCGCGTTCGGCCGTCTCCGCCCACTTCCGCGGTCCGTGTCCGAACTGGACGCGCCCGCCATGTCGCGGATCATCGGCCGCCCTGTGGCCGCGGTGTCGGTGCTGGGCGGCGACGCCGGCACCTCGTCGCGCGCACGCCTCGCCCTGAGCGGCGACGACGTCCCGCCGACTGTGTTCGTCAAGCTGGCGGCCGAGACCGTCGCCACCCGCCTGATGGGCGAGATGGGGCGGCTGGGCGCGACCGAAACCCGCTTCTACCGCGAACTGTCCCCGCGGCTCACCGGCGTCCCGACGTGTCACGGCTCGGCGTTCGACTCGGTGACGGGTCGCTACCTTCTCGTGCTGGAGGATCTGTCGGCCGACGAATGCGAGTTTCCCGACACCTTGCATCCGATCAGCGCCGACCGGACCGGCAAGATCGTAGAGCTGCTCGCCAGGCTGCACGCGACCTTCTGGAACCGGGTGCCCGACTGGCTCTACACCGCATCGGGCGATACCGCGTCCTTGCTCACCGGACCGCTGCTGAAGATGTCGGCGCGCCGCATTGCCGAGCGCACCGATATCGCGGTCGGCGCCGGCCGCTTCATCGACGAGAACTACCGTGCCGTGGCCCGGCTCATCGACGAGCCGCCCCACACCGTGATGCACGGCGACGCGCATCCGGGCAACGTGTACTTCCGCAACGGCGAGGCCGGGCTACTGGACTGGCAAGCCGTCCGGCGAGGGCATCCCAACCGTGAGCTGGCGTACACGCTGGTCACCAGCATGACGCCCGCCGATCGCCAGGCGCATCAACGCGACCTGCTCGACGTCTACCGCCAAGCGCTCACCGCATGCGGCGGACCGGAGTTGGACCGCGACGAGCTGTGGGAGCGGTACCGCCAGGGCGCCCTGTATGCCTACGTCGCCGCGCTGATCACCGCCGGGATGGGAGGCATGCAGGCCGAGGGCATCGCCCTGGAGGGCCTGCGCCGCGGCATCGCGGCGCTAGAAGATCTCGACACTGTCGCCGTACTCCAGAAGTCGATGTGAAGAACGATCTAGGCTTGCCCCGTGAACGAAGCGCTGCGCGACGCACTCGGACCCGAGGACATCTCGACGCGGCACCGGATTCTCGTCGCGACCTCGGAGGTCCTGGCCCGAAGCGGTCAGACCAAGCTCAGCCTCTCGGAGGTCGCGCTGCAGGCCGGCGTGTCCCGCCCGACGCTCTACCGCTGGTTCGCCTCCAAAGGTGAACTGCTCGACGCGTTCGGCATCTTCGAGCGCGACCTGTTCGACAACGGCATCAGCAAGGCGACGGCCGGCCTGCGGGGCACCGAGAAGCTCGACGCCGCGCTCCAGTTCATCGTCGAATACCAGCACTCGTACTCCGGTGTTCGCGTGGTCGACATCGAACCCGAGGTCGTCATCCCGCAGCTCACGAAGATCATCCCGGTCATGCGGGCGCGGCTGCAGAAACTGCTGAGCGGCCCGAACGCAGCGGTCAAGGCGGCCACCGCAATTCGCGTGGCCATCTCGCACTACATCGTCCGCAGTGACGACGACGACCAGTTCCTGGCACAACTGCGGCACGCCACCGGGATCAAGCCACAGGGTTAGCCGTCCGGCTCTCGCGAAAAGCTGACACTCGCGCAAAAATTTGTAAAGCTGTCCGCATGACCCAGGTTGAGACTGACACCGGCGTGCTGGCCGGCGACGAGCGGATGTTGATCGACGGCGAAATGCTGACCACGGCCAGTGGCGCGACGTTCGATGTCATCCACCCCGCCAGTGAACAGGTCGCAGGCCGGGCGACCGACGGCACCGTCGAGGACATGGCCCGCGCGGTCGGCGCGGCGCGCCGCGCCTTCGACGAAACAGACTGGTCGCGTGATCTGGACTTCCGCTACCACTGCCTGACGCAGCTGCACGAGGCCTTCGAACGCAACAAGGAACGGCTGCGCCGGATCCTGATCACCGAGGTCGGCTGCCCGGTGTCGGTGAGCGGCAGCCAGATCGAGAGCCCGATCGACGAAGTCAAGCACTGGGCCGAGCACGGGAAGAACTTCGACTACCTGGTCGACAACGGTGTGCACGAGACACCGTTGGGGCCGGCCCGCCGCAAGATCCACTACGAGCCGGTCGGTGTAGTCGGCGCGATCACCCCGTGGAACGTGCCGTTCTACCTCAACGTCGCCGAGACCGTGCCCGCGCTGATGGCCGGTAACACCGTCGTCCTCAAACCCGCGCAGCTGACGCCGTGGTCGGGCAGCGAGTACGGCCGCATCGTCGCTGAGGAGACCGACATCCCGGCCGGCGTGTTCAACGTGGTGGTGTCCAACGCCAACGAGGTCGGCGCCGCGCTGTCGGCCGATCCGAGGGTCGACATGATCACGTTCACCGGATCGACGGCCACCGGGCGGGCCATCCTGGCCGCAGGCGCGCCGACGGTGAAGAAGACGCTGCTCGAGTTGGGCGGCAAGTCGGCCCACATCGTGCTCGACGATGCCGACTTCAACTCGGCGTTGTCGATGGCGGCGATGATGGCGTGCGTGATGAGCGGGCAGTCCTGCATCCTGCCGAGCCGGATCCTGTTGCCGCGCAGTCGCTATGACGAGGGCATCGAGATCCTCAAGACGATGATGGAGGGCTTCCCGGTCGGCGACCCGTGGACACCGGGCAACATGCAGGGCCCGCAGATCAGCGAGACCCAGCGCCAGAAGGTGCTTGGCCTGATCAAGAGCGGTATCGACTCCCGTGCGCGGCTGGTCACCGGCGGCGGAATCCCGGAGAACCTGCCGACCGGCTACTACACCCAGCCGACGCTGTTGGCCGATGTCGACCCGAATTCCGAAGTGGCTCAGGAAGAGATCTTCGGCCCTGTGCTGACGGTCACCCCGTACGACACCGACGACGAGGCGGTCGCGATCGCCAACAACACGATCTACGGGCTCTCCGGTGAGGTGTCCGGCGCCGACCTCGATCGCGCGTTCGCGGTGGCCTGCCGCATGCGCACCGGCAACGTGACGATCAACAGCAAGAGCCACTTCGGCATCAACAGCCCGTTCGGCGGCACCAAACAGTCCGGGCTGGGTTACCGCAACGGCGAAGAGGGCTACAAGGAATACCTGGAAGCCAAGACCATCGGCATGCCCGACACGGTCGAACCGTGAATCAGGCAACGATGGACGATCGGCGGATCCGCGACGAACTCGACATCGCCGCACTGCTGCACCGCTACGCCCGCGCAGTCGACACCAAGGACTGGGAACTGTACCGCTCGGTGTTCACCGACGACGCCCACATCGACTACTCGTCGGCGGGGGCCGTGGTCGGAAGCCGCGACGAGGTGGTGGACTGGTTCGCGGCGAACTTCGGGGTGATCGCGTGGAGTTTGCACCACATCACCAACATCGAGGCCGACATCGGCACCGGGCCCGAGGGTGACACCGCACGGGTCAGGGCGATGTTCTACAACCCGATGCAGTTGCCCGGCATGACCGAGCCCAGCTTCTGCGGCGGGTACTACCACCACGAACTCGTGCGCACCCCCGACGGTTGGCGCAGCCGTCGGCTGGTCGAGGAGAACGTCTGGTTCACCAATCCCCCCGCTCAGTAACGCCCAGACCGACGTTTTGGCGGAAAAGTCCGAGCGAAACCCGCCATTACGTCGGTCTCGACGGGAAGAACTCAGCTCTGGGCCGCCAACTGCCCACAGGCGGCGGCGATTTCGCGCCCTCGCGTGTCGCGCACAGTGCAGGACACGCCGCGCTCGCGGACCCGCCGGACGAATTCGCGTTCGGCCGGTTTGGGGCTGGCATCCCACTCGCTGCCCGGCGTCGGGTTCAGCGGGATGACGTTGACATGCGCGAGCGGGCCGAGCACGCCGTGCAGCCGCTTGCCCAAAAGGTCTGCCCGCCAAGGCTGGTCGTTCACATCGCGGATCAACGCGTACTCGATTGACACGCGGCGGCCGGTCACGTCGGCGTAGTAGCGCGCAGCGTCGAGCGCCTCGGACACCTTCCACCGGTTGTTCACCGGCACGAGGGTGTCGCGCAGTTCGTCGTCCGGGGCGTGCAGCGACAACGCCAGCGTGACTCCGAGCCGTTCGTCGGCGAGCTTGCGGATGGCGGGCGCTAAGCCGACCGTCGACACCGTGACCGACCGGGCCGAGATCCCGAAACCGTTGGGGGCCGGGTCGACGATCCGTCGCACCGCGGCCAGCACCCGGTTGTAGTTGGCAAGTGGCTCCCCCATGCCCATGAACACGATGTTGGACAGCCGCCCGCCTCGCGCCACAGGTGTGATTCCGTCGCCGTCGCGGTCACGCAGTTCCACCGCGGCCGCCCGTACCTGTTCGAGGATCTCGGCCGTCGACAGGTTGCGCTTGAGCCCGCCCTGGCCCGTCGCGCAGAACGGGCAGGCCATCCCACATCCGGCCTGCGACGAGATGCAGACCGTGTTCCGTTGCGGGTAGCGCATCAGCACCGACTCGAACGTGGTGCCGTCGACCGCGCGCCACAGCATCTTGCGCGTCTCACCCGCATCGGTCTCGATCTCGCGCACCGCATCGAGAAGCGTGGGGAACAGCGCGCCCGCTACCTGGTCGCGCACACCCGCGGGCAGGTCGGTCATCTGGTGGGGGTTGGCGATCAGCCTGCCGTAGTACTGGTTGGCCAGCTGTTTGGCACGAAACGCCGGCAGCCCGAGTTCAGCGACGGCCGCGGCACGACCCGCGTCGTCGAGGTCGGCGAAATGCCGCGGCGGCATGGCGCGGCGCGGCGGGTCGAAGACGAGAGGTAGCGAAGTGGGCATGAGCTGCGACCAGTATCCCACTTCTGACGTCGGATAAATCCAAGCGCCGCGCGCGGTCGTCACATCCGCGCCGAGGCCCGGCCGGCCGAGCGGGCAAGCCTCAGATCAGGGCGTGCCGGTGCTCCTCCCGTGGTTCACCGGCGACGGTGGCGAAGGCGTCCAACGCCACTACCAGCGTTTCACGTTGGGCCGCGGGCATCTCCCGCAGGATCCGACGGATCGCGATGCGGCGGTGATGGATGACGCGATCGATCAGCACCTGCCCGTCGGAGGTGAGCGTCAACGCGATGTTGCGCCGGTCGGCGGGATCGTCCCTGCGGTCGACCATTCCGATCTTGAGCAGCCGATCACAGATTCGGCTGGCGTTTGACGCGCTGACCTGCAGACCCGCCGCCACCGCGGCGAGATTGACGGCGCCGCGGGTCGCGATCATCATCATCACCCGCAGCTGAGGCACGGTCACCACGTCGTCGACGGTCGAGATCGACGCTGCGGTGATAGCGACCAGAGCCCGTGACGCCCTCATCACCGACTCCACCTGCTCGTTCGTCACACCAGCGCCGCGACCGGCCATGTCCACCTCATTCCAGGTTCAAGAATATTTATCAAACCGCAATTATTCGCTGTTTGCAATTACTGCTCAACGGCAAGTCTCAACCGTATGCAGGCATTGACCGTTCAGCCTGGAAAGGCGGACACACTTGCCGTGGACGATGTCGACGAACCCACCCCAGGCTCGGACGAACTACTGGTCGACGGCCTGGCCATCGGTGTGTGCGGGACCGACAAGGAGATTGCGGCCGGACGGTACGGCTGGGCCCCGCCTGGTCGGGACAAGTTGATCATCGGACATGAGTCCCTCGGCCGGGTGGCGACCGCCCCGCCCGGCGCGTCGTTCACCCCCGGCGACCTGGTGGTCGGCGTGGTGCGCAGGCCCGACCCAATGCCGTGCCGGGCCTGCGCCCATGGCGAATTCGACATGTGCCGCAATGGTCGCTACACCGAACGCGGGATCAAGGCGATCGACGGTTACGGCAGCCAAAGATGGTGCGTCAAAACTGATTACGCGATGCGCATCGACGAGGGCCTGCGAGACGTCGGAATGCTTATGGAGCCCACCACGGTGGTGGCCAAAGCGTGGGAGCAGGTTCGGCGGGTGGGCCAGCGGGCCTACTTCGAACCCGAACGGGCGCTGATCACCGGCGCCGGTCCGATCGGGCTGCTGGCAGCCCTGCTGTCTGTGCAGTCCGGCCTTGACACCCACATCCTCGACCGCGTCACCGACGGACCCAAACCCGGGATCGCCGCGGCACTGGGCGCGACGTATCACCACGACGACATCGACGACGTCGCATCCCGGCTGCAGCCGGACGTGGTGATCGAGGCGACCGGAGCCGGACCGGTCGTCTTCGGCGCCATCGCCAACACCTCGACATACGGCATCGTCTGCCTGACCGGAGTCTCACCGGCCGGACGAAGCCTCAAGATCGACGCGGGTGCCGTCAACCGCGAGTTGGTGCTCGAAAACGATGCGGTCATCGGATCGGTCAACGCCAACCTGCGCCACTATCGGCAGGCCGCCGAGGCGTTGGCCAAAACCGATAAGGATTGGCTGGCCAGCCTGATCACCCGGCGAGTGCCGCTGCACCGCGCCGCCGACGCCTTCACCGCCCGACCCGACGACGTGAAGGTGGTCATCACCCTCGACGACGCGAGCTGACATGGCCGCGATCGAGGACTACGCGCTGATCGGGGATCTGCAAACCGCAGCCCTGGTGGATCGCAGCGGAGCCATCGACTGGTTGTGTCTGCCACACTTCGACTCGCCGGCCTGCTTTGCGGCGCTGCTCGGCGGGGCCGAGGCGGGTACCTGGCTGATGGCGCCGGCGGGCGGCGAGGCGGCGACGCGCCGGCGCTACCGCGACGACGCGTTGATCCTCGAAACCGAATGGGACACCGGGGACGGAACTGTCCGGCTCATCGATTTCATGCCACCGCGCGGCGTGGCCGCCGACGTCGTCCGCATCGTCGAGGGCGTGCGCGGCACGGTCTCGATGGCGATGTCGCTGTGCCTACGCTTCGACTACGGCCACGTCGTGCCCTGGGTGCGCCGCAGCGACGGCGGGCTGTCGGCGATCGCCGGCCCGGACGCGGTGTGGTTGCGCACGCCCGTCGACACGCACGGTCGCGAGCTCACCACCGTGGCGGAGTTCACCGTCACCGAGGGCCGGCGCATACCGTTCGTCCTGACGTATCAGCTCTCTCATCTGGCCGCACCCCCGCCCGTCGACGCCGAGCAGGCGCTGTCGGAGACCGAACGCTGGTGGAGCGCATGGGTGGCCCAATGCAACTACACCGGATCGTGGCAACCGGAGGTGCGTCGGGCGTTGATGTTGCTCAAGGCCCTGACTTTCGCTCCCACCGGCGGCATCCTCGCCGCCGCCACCACGTCATTGCCCGAGCAACTCGGTGGGCCGCGCAACTGGGATTACCGCTACTGCTGGCTACGCGACGCCACCTTCACCCTGCAGGCGCTGCTCGGCACCGGATTTGTTGACGAGGCGCGGGCCTGGAGGGAATGGTTGGTGCGCGCGGTGGCCGGCGACCCCGCCGATCTGCAGATCATGTACGGCGCCGACGGGCGGCGGCGGCTACCCGAGTTCGAACTCCCCTGGCTGGCCGGTTACGAGAACTCGAACCCGGTGCGGATCGGCAACGCCGCCGCGGCCCAATTCCAACTCGACGTGTGGGGCGAGGTGCTCGACGGTCTGCACCTGGCCAGGGACAGCGGGCTGCCGACCGACGACATCGCCTGGGACGTCCAGCGCGCACTTCTCGACTTTCTCGAGGGCGATTGGCAACGGCGCGACTACAGCCTCTGGGAGATTCGCGGGCCCGCAAGGCATTTCGTGCATTCGAAGGTCATGGCATGGGCCGGGGTCGATCGTGCGGTACGCACCGTCGAGAACCATCAGCTGGAGGGCCCGCTGTCGAGATGGCGAGCCCTGCGCGACGAAATCCACGCCGACGTCTGCGAGCACGGATACAACCCGCACCGCCGTAGCTTCACCCAGTCCTACGGCTCCGACCACCTCGACGCGGCACTGCTGCTGCTCCCGCGGGTCGGCTTCCTGCCCTATGACGACCCGCGCATCGTCGGCACCGTCGTGGCGGTCCAGAAGGAACTCTGCTGTGACGGCCTGCTTTTGCGCTACCTTCCCGAACGAAGCGACGATGGCCTCCCGGGCCGTGAAGGCAGTTTCCTGGCATGCAGCTTCTGGCTCGTCGACGCGCTGTGCGGCATCGGCCGCTCCGACGAAGCCACCGCGCTCTTCGAGCGACTGCTGGGACTCCGCAACGACGTGGGGCTGCTCAGCGAGGAGTACGACCCGAAAGCCGGGCGCCAGCTGGGTAACACACCACAGGCCTTCAGCCTCGTCGGGTTGATCAACAGCGCCCGACAACTCAGCGGGCACCACACCATGACGTCCGGACACCACCGGCAACAGCATCCCCACTCGACGGCACGACAGTGAAGGGAGACGACGATGCCCCCACCCCACGCACCTCCGCACAGCAACTGCCGACGATGACCGCTCCGCGAACGCAGTTGGTCGAGGTCAGCCTGAACCGGTCGCGGTATCGGAGCGGCCGGTGGTTGCTCGTCGCCGAGGGGGTGGCGTGCGCCGCCGCCGGAAGCGCCGCCGCCATAGGTCACCTCGGCGGCGGATCCCGTTCGGGGACCGGAATATCCGTATTCGGGCTGCACATCTCCCCCGTCGAATGCGTCGTCCTGGCGGTGTTCGGTGTGCTGGCCGTGGTGGCGGCGTTTCGACGCGGCACGGCGGTGGCCCTGAGCGCGATCGGTGTCGTGGGCGGCATGACGATGGTCATCGTCACCTCCGTGGCGGCCGTACACGACGCCTCCGGAGCGCTGGGGTTCGAGTTCGGCGACATCCTGCTCTCCGGCCTGCTCGGCGCCTACAACCTGGGCCTGCTCATGTGGCTGTGTTCGGACGCCGTGGAGGGGAAGGTGTGGCGATACCGACACAGATCCGCGACAACCGGATCGACCGGCCGGCGACGAAGTCTCAATTAATTTTCAGGAAGCAATAGTTGCTGTACAGCAAATGAAAGCGTAGGACGGAGATAACGCCTCCGTCCGCGAATCCGACCGACAAGGAGCAGTCATGCCCGACCAAACCGTCGCTGATTACTTGCTCGAACGGTTACGCGCCTGGGGTGTTCGCCGCGTATTCGCGTATCCGGGTGATGGGATCAACGCGATCCTGGCAGCCTGGGGCCGCGCCGACGACGATCCTCAGTTCGTGCAGTCCCGCCACGAAGAGATGAGCGCGTTCGAGGCGGTCGGCTACGCCAAGTTCGGCGGCGCGACATTCGGCGTCTGCATGGCGACGTCAGGCCCCGGGGCGGTACATCTGCTCAACGGCCTCTACGACGCCAAACTCGACCACGTACCGGTGGTGGCCATCGTCGGACAGACCAATCGCAGCGCGATGGGCGGGTCCTATCAACAGGAGATCGACCTGCTGAGCCTCTATAAGGACGTCGCCGCCGACTACGTGCAGATGGTGACCGTGCCCGAGCAGCTTCCCAATGTCCTCGACCGGGCGATCCGCACCGCGGTGGCGAGGCGGTGCCCCACGGCCTTGATCATTCCGGCCGACGTGCAGGAGCTCCCCTACCGCCCACCCCGACACGCCTTCAAGATGGTGCCGTCAAGTCTGGGTGTCGACTGGCCGGCGGTAAACGCCGATGACGCGGCCATCGCGCGGGCCGCCGAGATCCTCAATGCCGGAACCAAAGTCGCGATGTTGGTCGGCAACGGCGCCAGAGGCGCTGCGGCCGAACTGGCCGAGACCGCTGAGCTGCTCGGCGCCGGAGCTGCCAAGGCCCTGTTGGGCAAGGACGTGCTGTCCGACGAACTGCCATGGGTGACCGGTGCGATCGGCCTGCTGGGCACCCGGCCCAGCTACGAGTTGATGCGTGACTGCGACACGCTGCTCACGATCGGATCAAGCTTCCCCTACACCCAGTTCCTTCCCGACTTCGGACAGACCCGCAGCGTGCAGATCGACATCGATCCCACCATGATCGGAATGCGCTACCCCTACGACGTGAACCTGGTGGCCGATGCGAAATCCGCTCTGCGCGGTCTCATTCCGCATCTGCAATACAAATCCGACAGATCGTGGCGGTCCACGGTCGAATCGAACGTCAGCCGCTGGTGGGAGACCATGGCCAAGGAGGCCGCCGTCAGTACCGACCGTGTCAACCCGCTGCGGCTCTTCTCCGAACTCTCCGCGCAGCTGCCCGGCAACGCGATCGTCACCGCCGATTCCGGATCCGCCGCCAACTGGTATGCCCGGCAGCTGCGCTTCGGGCCGGGCGTGCGCGGCTCGCTGTCCGGAACGCTGGCGACCATGGGCCCGGGGATTCCGTACGCCATCGGCGCCAAGTTCGCCCACCCGGACCGGCCCGTCATCGCCCTCGTCGGCGACGGTGCCATGCAGATGAACGGTATGGCCGAACTCATCACGATCAAGCACTACCACCAGCAGTGGTCGGACCGCCGCCTGATCGTGGCGGTCCTGCACAACAACGACCTCAACCAGGTGACCTGGGAGATGCGTGCGATGAACGGATCACCGAAATTCGCGGCGTCACAGACTCTTCCGGATGTTGACTACGCCGGCTTCGCCGCCAGCCTTGGACTTCAGGCACACACCGTGCGTGACCCCGACGGGCTCGCCGACGCGTGGCGTTCCGCGCTCTCGGCCGACCGGCCGACGGTGCTCGACGTGCACACCGACCCCAACATGCCACCCATTCCGCCACACGCCACCTTCGAACAAGCCAAAGCCACCGCCACCGCAGTGCTCAAGGGCGATGAGGACAGTCGCAGCTTCATCAAGGAAGGCATCAAAACCAAGGCGCAAGAGTTCATGCCGCACACACGCTCATGATCACCGACGACGCTGTCCGCACCGGAATTCCCGCCGCCACCGTCGATGCGCTGCGCGTCACGGCGTACCGCATCCCCACCGAAGCGCCGGAGGCCGACGGGACACTGGCCTGGGATCACACCACGCTGGTGGTGGTCAACGCCGACTGCGGCGACATCACCGGAACGGGGTGGACGTACGGGCATCCGGCTTGCGCCGACGTCATCACCCGAAGCCTCGTCACTCACGTTGTCGGGCGGGACGCGCTCGACGGCGCGGCGGCGTTCGACGCCATGGCCAAGGCCGTGCGGAACTTCGGGCGCAGCGGCATTGCGGGACAGGCGCTCTCCGCGGTCGACGTGGCGCTGTGGGACCTCAAAGCCCGGGTTCTAGGCATGCCGCTACACCGGCTCCTCGGAGCCGTGCGCGACAGCGTCCCCGTCTACGGCAGTGGCGGGTTCACCACCTACGGCCCCCACCAGATGGGGGACCAACTGCTCGGCTGGGTGCGTGACCACGGCATCACCCGCGTAAAGATCAAGATCGGGCAGTCGTGGGGCACACGCACCAGACGCGACGTGTCGCGGATGCGGCAGGCCCGGGCCGCGATCGGCGACGAAACCGCACTGATGGTCGACGCAAACGGTGGCTACACCGCCAAACAGGCCGTCCGGGTGATGTCCGAGGTTGCCGACCTCGCCATCACCTGGCTGGAAGAGCCGGTCTCATCCGACGACCTCTCCGGCCTGCGAGCCGTACGCGACGCGGTCGGCGCCGATGTCACGGCGGGCGAATACGGCCACCGGCTGGCCGATTTCGTCCCGCTGTGTTCCGCGGTCGATTGCCTGCAGATTGACGCATCGCGGTGCGGCGGCATCACCGGTTGGCAGCAGGTGGCCGCGCTCGCCGCCGCACACCATCTGGAAGTCTCCGCACACTGCGCGCCGTGGCTGCACGCCGCGGTCGGCGCCGCGACACGCAATCTCCGCCACCTCGAATGGTTTCACGATCACGCCCGTATCGAGACCCGTTACTTCGATGGCGCGACACCGCCGACCGACGGGGTTATCCGCCCCGACCCGGACAGTCCTGGGCACGGGCTGACCGTACGCAGCCTGGACCTCGAGCCCTATCGCGTCGGCTGAAAGAGACACTGCCACATGAGCACTTCCTCACTGATCTATTCCAAGCTCGCCGCCGAGCTGAATCGCCGCATGGCGGGTGAGGTCCGGTTCGACCCCGGCTCGCGAGCGGCCTACTCCACCGACGCATCGAACTACCGCCAGGTCCCGATCGGCGTGGTCGTGCCGGATACGCCGGACGATGCGGTCGAAGCCATCGCGGTATGTCGCGACAACGACGTCCCAGTCCTCTCCCGCGGCGGCGGCACCAGCTTGGCCGGTCAGTGCTGCAATGCCGCCGTGGTGCTCGACTGGAGCAAGTACTGCACCCGCATCCGCACGGTCGACGTCGACAGGGGCACCGCGGTCGTCGAACCCGGCATCAAGCTCGACGTTCTCAACGACCGTCTGGCGGACACCGGATGGATGGTGGGCCCGAAACCCTCTACGCATGTCAGTTGCACGATCGGCGGAATGATCGGCAACAATTCGTGCGGCTCGACCGCGCAGGCGTACGGAAAGATGGTCGACTCGGTTCGCGCCCTGGAGATCCTGACCTACGACGGCATCCAACGCTGGATCGGCCCGACCGAGGACCGCGACATCGACCGAATCATCGCCTCGGGAGGACGGCTCGCCGAAATCTACGGTGGGCTGCGCTCGATCGTCACCGAGTTCGGGGACGACATTCGCGAGCGCTACCCCCACATTCCACGCCGGGTGTCGGGCTACAACCTCGATAGCCTGTTGCCCGACAACGGCTTTGACCTCGCAAAGGGGTTGGTCGGAAGCGAGAGCACGCTTGTCACCGTGCTGTGCGCCGAGATCGACCTGGTTCGCCGGCCCGCGGCGAGCGCCCTGGCGCTACTCGGCTTCGACGACATCGCCGCCGCCGCCGACGCCGTACCGGCCGTGCTCGAGCACGAGCCGGCAGCGCTTGAAGGCCTCGATCAGCGGCTGGTCGAACTCGAGCACTCACGGCGGTTGGCCGAAAAGGCCCTCCACCAGCTGCCCCGCGGAGGCGGTTGGCTCATGGTGCAAATGGACGGCGGGGACCAGGATCAGGCCGATCACCGCGCCAAGGCGATGATCGAGGCCGTGCAGGCGGCGGCCGGCTGCGACGCCAAGGTCCTCGGCGATCCCGCACACAAGAAGCAGGTGTGGGCCGCCCGGGAGGCCGGGCTGGGCGCGACGGCCTATCCACCGGTCGGCCCCGAGACGCACGAAGGATGGGAGGATGCGGCGGTCCCGCCGCACCGGTTGGGTGATTACCTGCGCGACTTTCATTCCCTGCTCGATCGCTACGGCTACGGAACATCGTCGCTCTACGGGCATTTCGGTCAAGGCTGCGTGCACACCCGGATCCCGTTCGACCTGCGCACCTCCGATGGCATCGCCGCATACCGCCGGTTCGCCCACGACGCCGCCCACCTCGTGGTCGATTACGGCGGGTCGCTGTCCGGGGAACACGGCGACGGCCAGTCACGCGGCGAACTGTTGCCGATCATGTTCGGCCACCGCGTCGTTCGGGCGTTCGAGAAGACCAAGGTGCTCTTCGATCCTGACAACCGGATGAATCCGGGCAAGGTCGTCAAACCATACCGTCTCGACGACAACCTGCGGTTCGGTACCGGATATCTACCGATCGAGCCGGCGACGGCGTTCGCCTACGCCGAAGACGGGCACCGCTTCTCGCATGCGGCGGCGCGGTGCGTCGGCGTAGGGAAGTGCCGCGGTGACGAGTCCGGAGTGATGTGTCCTAGTTACCGCGCCACCGGCGAGGAGCACCATTCGACCCGCGGGCGGGCGCGGCTGCTGTTCGAGATGCTGCAGCAAGACGTCATCACCGACGGCTGGGCGTCGACCGAGATCCGCGACGCCCTCGATCTGTGCCTGGCGTGCAAGGGCTGCCTGAGCGACTGCCCGGTCAACGTCGACATGGCAACGTACAAGGCGGAGTTCCTTTTTCACCACTATCGTCGTCGCCTACGTCCTATGGCCCACTACACCATGGGATGGATACCGCTGTGGGCCCGAATAGCCACGCTCGCACCGCGAGCCGTCAACGCCCTGACACACACACCGCACCTGGACGGGGCGATCAAGGTCCTCGGCGGGATCGACTCGCATCGAGACCTCCCGCGGTTCGCGGCGCGCCGGTTCACCCGATGGTGGCGCGATCAGCCGGCACAAACCGGACAACGCGAGTCGGTCATCCTGTTCGCGGACACCTTCACCAACAACTTCGATCCGGATATCGGCCGCGACGCTGTAGAGGTGCTCCGATCGGCCGGCTTCAGCGTCACCGTTCCCAGCAACACGCTCTGTTGTGGGCTCACGTGGATCTCGACCGGCCAACTCGGTGTCGCGAAAAAGGTTCTGGCAAGGACGTTGCGAGCCCTTCGGCCCGCGCTGCGCACCGGTACTCCGATCGTCGTTCTCGAACCCAGTTGCGCGGCGGTGTTCCGCTCCGATGCGACGAACCTGTTGCGCGGCAACGAGGATGCACACCGACTCGCCGCGCAGACGTACACGATCGGTGAACTTCTGCACCTCAGGGCGGACGACTGGGAACCACCGCGGATCGGCGGCCACGCCGTCGTGCAGCCGCACTGTCATCAGCACGCGGTGCTGCACTACGCCGAGGAGAAGGCGGTTCTCGAGGACGCCGGTGTCGACGCCCGAGTGCTCGATGCCGGATGCTGCGGCCTTGCCGGGAATTTCGGTTTCCAACGTGGACATCACAACGTATCGGTGGCATGCGCCGAGGACAAACTGCTCCCCGCGCTGCGCGGCGTGGACCCCGAGACGATGGTGCTCGCCGACGGATTCAGCTGCCGAACACAGATCCGCGACCTGACCGAGAACTGCACCCCGCGTCACACAGCTTCCGTCCTCGCCGGAGCGCTACGAGAACGAAAGGAGCAACGATGACCCTCACCTGGTCCGCCGTAGACCAGGCCACCCGCGTGACGGTCGCTGCACCTGTCACCGAGGCCGAACGGCTGCGGCTCGAAATCGATCAGCTGCGGGACAAGCTCGCCGGTCTCCCCATGATCGAACAAGCCAAAGGGATGCTGATGCAGACCTTCGGCCTCAGTGACGAGCAGGCATTCGACGTCCTTCGCATGCTGTCTCAGATCAGCAATGTCCGGGTCCGCCAGGTCGCGGGATCTGGACCCGCTGCGGGCCTCGACCCGACTTCGATGACGCGGCTGACTTCCTGGTGAGAGTGCGCGAGGCGCTACGGGCAATGCACGCCACGATGTGCGCTGACTGAAACCTACACTGCCGCTGACGAAGCATGCGACACGCCGCGCGGTACCGCGGTTGCGCGGGGTCCAGGCGCAAAATGCAGGAATGTGGCCCTTCGGCATAGGCGCTGCTTGATGCATGCCCACAATCGGGTGCGTATTGCTGCCGTGCTGCTACTGATGGCCAGTGTGCTCGCGCTGATACTGACCAGCTGTCCGAGCAATCGCGACGGGATGCCCGGGAAACTTGCGTCGGCAAAGGAGGAGACGGAGTCGGCGGCGCGCACGGGCGCGCAGGCGCTCGATCTCTGGATCCAGCGCCGGTCGACGAGGAATCTGGCCGCGGTGCAACTCAGCGATGCACGCGATCAGGTCGTCCAGTCCTATTCGGGTATCGCGGTGCTGCGAGCCGAAGATCCGCAGGATCTGCGTCGGCAGTCGCTACTGACCGAGACGATGACAACCCTCATCGGTCAGCTCAACGCCGCCAACGCCGCCGTGCGCGCGCTGGACGGCCAACCCGACGCGCGGCAACTGCGCCGGTCCATGCTCGATGTCGTCGACCACCTCACGGCCACCTACCGATGAAACGCATCTTCGCGGTAGCCCTCGGCATCCTCACCGCCATCGGTGGCTTCCTCGACATCGGCGACCTGGTGACCAATGCCGTGGTCGGTTCGCGGTTCGGTCTCGCGCTCGCGTGGGTGGTGCCTGTCGGGGTGCTCGGCATCTGCCTCTTCGTGCAGATGTCGGGCCGGGTGGCCGCGGTCAGCGGGCGGGCCACTTTCGAGATCATTCGTGAACGGCTCGGGCCACGCACTGCCGCGGCCAATCTCAGCGCCTCGTTCTTCATCAACCTGATGACCGTCACCGCCGAGATCGGCGGTGTCGCGCTGGCTTTGCAGCTGGCCACCGACGTCGGCCCCAAACTCTGGTTCCGTTAGCGGCGTTCGCGGTCTGGGTCGTCATCTGGCGGGTGAAGTTCTCCCATATGGAGAACGTCGCCGGCATGCTCGGATTGGCGCTGATCGTCTTCGTCGCCGCGGTGTTCCTGCTGTCACCCGACTGGGGCGACATGGCCTCCCAGGCCACTGCCCCGACCATCCCGGAGAGCGAATCGGCGGCCACCTACTGGTACTTCGCGGTCGCGCTGTTCGGAGCGGCGATGACGCCCTACGAAGTCTTCTTCTTCTCCTCCGGCGCAGTGGAAGAAGGCTGGACCGTCCAGGATCTCAGTACCTAACGGCTCAACGTGCTGGTCGGGTTCCCGCTGGGCGGCGTGCTCTCGGTCGCGATCGCCGCCTGCGCGACGATCGTGCTGCTGCCCGCGCAGATCGAGGTCACCTCGCTGTCGGAGGTGGTCATGCCGATCGTGACCGCAGGCGGCCAACTCGCCCTTGCGTTCGCCATCGTCGGTATCGTCGCCGCCACCTTCGGCGCCGCGTTGGAGACCACGTTGTCCTCCGGCTACACCCTGGCCCAGTTCTTCGGCTGGACGTGGGGCAAGTTCCGTCGTCCGGCCGAGGCGTCGCGTTTTCACGTCGTGTGCTCGTGGCGTTGATCGTCTGTACCGCAGTACTTTTCAGTGGAGTGGATCCGATCCAGGTGACCGAGTTCTCGGTGGTGTTCTCCGCTATCGCGTTGCCGCTGACGTATCTACCGATCCTGATCGTGGCCAATGACCCGGGGTACATGGGTGAGCACGTGAACGGCCGGGTCACCAACGCCTTGGCATCGGTGTATCTGGTCATCATCCTCGCCACCTCACTGGCCGCGATCCCGCTGATGATCCTCACAGGAGCGGGCCAATGAGCTCATATGACTTTCCTGAAGCACCGCACCGCGGACGGCTGCTCGACGCGCGACTGCACTTGCTGGACCGACAACTGGTCGTCGGCGACGGTGACCCGGTCGGAATCGTCGACGATCTGGAAATCGACGGCATCACCGCCGGCGCCGATATCGACAAAAGCGCTTCACCGCCGACCGTGAGCGCGATCCTGACGGGCGACGTGCTGATCACCCGAATCTTCGGCGGCCGCCCTCCGGTTTCGCGGATGCAGTCGATCGCCTGGCGGGCCGTCGCCGAAGTCCATGGCGTCATCCAGGTCGACATCGACGACACCGACTTGGACCCGCCCTGGATCGAGAGGTGGTTACGCGAACGACTGATGGTCCACATCCCTGGAGGACGCCATGCAGCTGAGTGAGATCCTCGGGCTGCCGGTGTGCGACGCAGACGCGCTGTCGGTGGGCACCGTGGTCGATGTCCGACTGCATTTTCGCGACGGCGGCGACCCGGCGTCCAGCACACCGCAACTGTTCGGCCTGGTGGTCAGCCCGCACACCCGTTCGTCGTATCTCGGCTACGAGCGCTCCGGAGTCAACAAGCCCCGCGCGTTGGCGGCGTTGCTGCGGTGGCGGCACCGCGGTACCCGCCTGGTGCTGTGGCAGGATGTCGCGCGCATCGACTCCGACGCGGTGACGCTGCGCCCCGGCTTCCAGAGCTATTCGCCGGTACTGCACTAGTCGCAGCGGCAGTCACGCCAACAGCGTCAGGACGATCCAACCCGCCACGGCCGACGGGAGCATCGCGTCGATGCGGTCCATGATGCCGCCGTGGCCGGGCAGCAACGTGCCCATGTCCTTGATTCCGAGGTCGCGTTTGACCTGCGACTCGACCAGGTCGCCGAGCACACCGGTGATCACCAGCATGAGCCCGAGGGGCAGACCCACCCAGGCGGGCTTGTCCATCAGGAACGTCACCGAGAGCACGGCGGCGGCGGTGCCGAACACCAGCGACCCGCCCAGTCCCTCCCACGACTTCTTCGGGCTGATCGCAGGCGCCATCAGATGCTTGCCGAACAGCACGCCGGCCACATAGCCGCCGATGTCGGCGAACACGACGGTCGCGATCACCGTGAACACCCTGCCGCCGCCGTGGTCCTGGAAGATCAGCAGCGCGCTGAAGCTGGCGAACAACGGCACCCACGTCGACAGCAGCACCGCGGCGGCGATGTCGCGCAGGTAGTTGACCGGTTGGTGGCGCAGGCCGTGCCCGACCAGCCGCCACACCATGCAGACCACGACCGTCCCGCCGTACGCTCCGAGCACCCCGGCAGGCCCAAACGGCCAACTCAACCAGATCATCGCCTGGCCACCGAGCAGCAACGGAATCACCGGAAGGTCGTATCCGGCCTCGCGCAGCCGACGGATCACCTCGTGGGTGGCGATCGGGATGAACACCGCCAGCACGGGCAGCCATCCAATCGGCCAGAAGAGCAGGATGCCGATCGCCATAGCGCCGAGCAGGACGCCGACTCCAATGGCGGCGGGCAGGTCGCGGCCCGCCCGCGACTTCTTCTTGGGCGGTTCGTCGACCGGCGTCTCTGCCACGGGACCCCTCTGCTGTTCGGTCACTAGACCTCCAGCAGCTCGCCTTCTTTGTGCTTGACCAACTCGTCGATCTGGTGGGTGTAGGTGGCGGTGGACTTGTCGAGATCCTTCTCCGCGCGCGACACCTCGTCCTCGCCTGCCTCGCCGTCCTTCTTGATGCGGTGCAGCTCCTCCATCGCCTTGCGGCGGATGTTGCGCACCGCGACCTTGGCGTCCTCGCCCTTGGCCTTGGCCTGCTTGACCAGGTCGCGGCGACGCTCCTCGGTCAGCTGCGGGATCGCCACGCGGATGATGTTGCCGTCGTTGGTCGGGTTCACGCCGAGGTCGGAGTTGCGGATCGCATCCTCGATGTTGCGCAGCTGGCCCGCCTCGTAGGGCTTGATCACCACCATCCGCGCTTCGGGCACGTTGATGCTCGACAGCTGGGTGATCGGTGTCGGCGACCCGTAGTAGTCGACGTTGACACGCGAGAACATGCCGGGATTGGCGCGGCCGGTGCGAATCGACGACAGGTCATCGCGCGCGACCGACACCGCCTTCTCCATCTTCTCCTCGGCATCGAAGAGGGTTTCGTCGATCACGGTCCTTCTCCTTCGTCTGTGCGCGTCGGTCACCGGTCTGGGGTGCGCACCTCCGCTGCGGGGCGCGGGCGTGTCAGGTGGTGACCAGTGTTCCGATCTTCTCACCCGCGACCGCCCGGGCGATATTGCCGTCCGTGAGCAGGTTGAACACCAGGATCGGCATGCCGTTGTCCATACACA
Organism: Mycobacterium sp. 852002-51152_SCH6134967; assembly: GCF_001667105.1. NCBI lineage: Bacteria > Bacillati > Actinomycetota > Actinomycetes > Mycobacteriales > Mycobacteriaceae > Mycobacterium > Mycobacterium sp. 852002-51152_SCH6134967. Next base: position 77,263 of record NZ_LZIK01000027.1, read on the forward strand.
GGCTGAACGCGGTGGCGTCGGCGACCTTCAGGCCGCGGTCGATGACTTCGCGATGGCTGATCGCGGTGAGCAGTTCGGCGTCGGGGTTCTGGCGCGGGTCGGCGGTGAAGACGCCGTCGACGGCCTTGGCCATCAGCACCACCTCGGCGCCGATCTCGAGCGCGCGCTGAGCGGCGGTGGTGTCGGTGGAGAAATACGGCAGGCCCATGCCCGCTCCGAAGATGACGACGCGGCCCTTCTCGAGGTGCCGCACGGCGCGCAGCGGAATGTACGGTTCGGCGACCTGACCCATCGTGATCGCGGTCTGTACCCGGGTCGCGATGCCTTCCTTCTCCAGGAAGTCCTGCAGCGCCAGGCTGTTCATGACGGTGCCGAGCATCCCCATGTAGTCACTGCGGGTGCGCTCCATACCGCGCTGCTGCAATTGCGCACCGCGGAAGAAATTGCCGCCGCCGATGACCACGGCCATCTGCACGCCGCTGCGGACCACTTCGGCGATCTGACGCGCCACCAGGTGGACGACGTCGGGATCGAGGCCCACTTCCCCGCCGCCGAACATCTCGCCGCCCAGCTTGAGCAGTACGCGGTTGTACATGGGACGGATGGAACCTGCGGTGGCTCCGTTGGGTTTGCTCGCATCCGGAGCCGCTCCGGTGGCGACTTCGGAGTTCGGAGCTGCCTGACCGGCGACGTTGGGATCCGCCATCCGACTCCTTACGGGTCCTCGCTGAGATCCCTTCATCCTGCCTCATGGCGGGCGTCAGGGCGGCCAGTGGGTCGCGACTCGCCGGGTCAGTCGGGCAGGTGGGCGCTCAGCAGCCAGGCGGGCACGGATTTGCGGCCTTTGGGCTCGTCGCGGATGTCGAGTGCCGGGAAGAACTCCTCGAATCCGTCCGGGAAGACGCCGTGGATGCGCGCCGGCCTGATCTCGTCGATCGTCCAGTACTTGGAGACGACGTCACGCAGCTCGTCTTCGGTGACGGGGTTGGCCGGACCATTGGGCATGCCCGCCCTGTCGAACACCAACACGAAGTAGGAGGCGCCGGGTGCCGCGGCCCGCACGATCGAACGCTGATAGCCGTCGCGCAGTTCCACGGGCATCGAGTGGAACAGCGTCGAGTCGACGATCGTGCCGAACCGACCGTCGTAGCCCGAGAAGTCGCTGATATCGGCGACCTCGAAGGTGGCGTTGGTCAGTCGGCGCTTGGCGGCCTCCTGTTTGGCGAGTTCGATCGCGGTGGGCGATTGGTCCAGACCCACCGTGGTATAGCCCCGTTCGGCGAGGTGGATCGCCAGCGCGGCCTCCCCGCACCCCGCGTCGAGCACATCGCCGTGGAATCTGCCCTCTTCTATCAGAGGCATGAGCTCCGGCTGCGGCTCACCGATGCTCCACGGCGGCTTGCCGCCACTCATCTCGGGCATCTCGCCCTTGTATGCGTTCTCGAACAGCTCACCCATTGGTTCGGTCATCCATCGTTGATATCAATGTGGTTGATATATGTCAATATGGTTGACATGAATGGACCGCTCGAGGATCAGCCGCTGGGTTTGCTCCTGTCCCGGGTTGCCAAGGCGCTGCGCAGCGAGGTCACTGCGACGGTGCTCGAACCGCTGGGCGTGGCGTTCCCCCAGTACCTGTGCATGCGGATCCTTTCCCAGCACGAGGGACGGTCCAATGCGGAACTGGCCCGCGACTTCAACGTCTCGCCGCAGGCGATGAACATGGTGCTGCGCGGCCTCGAGGACCGCGGGCTCGTCTCCCGTCCCGCGAGCGTGTCGTCGGGACGGTCGCTGCCCGCCCAACTCACCCGCGGGGGCCGGGAGTTGTTAAAACGCACCGATTCCGGAGTCCGCGCGGCCGAACGCAAGTTGATGGCGAATCTGACGCAGCGCCAACAGCGGGACTTCAAGCAGATCCTCGCGGCGCTCGGTACCGACTGAGTTCTGCGAGACTACGTCCATGAAAATCGTTCTGGCACCTGACTCGTTCAAGGAATCGATGACCGCGTCCGAAGCGGTCGCCGCGATGAGGGCCGGTGTCACGGAGGTGCTGCCCGACGCCGAGGTCGTCGGCGTGCCGATGGCCGACGGCGGTGAAGGCACGGTCGATGCGGTCGTCGACGCACTCCACGGCGAGCACGTCGAGGTCCAGGTGTCCGACGCGCTGGGCCGCCCCGTCACCGCACGGTACGGCTACGTGCCGCTGCGCCAATTGGCGGTCATCGAGATGGCTGCAGCGGCGGGACTCGAACTCGTCGCGCCTCACGAACGAGACATCCTGCGCGCCAGCACATTCGGCGTGGGTGAGCTGATCACGTCCGCCCTCGACCGCGGCGCCGAGGATGTCCTGATCGGCCTGGGCGGCTCGGCCACCAACGACGGCGGAACAGGCATGCTCACCGCATTGGGCGTGAAGTTCGTCGATGCCGACGGCCTGCCGCTGAGTCCCGGCGGGGCCGATCTGGAACGCCTCGAGCGCATCGACCCGCGCGGGATGGATCCGCGCCTGCGCGACGTTCGGATCCGGGTGGCCTCCGACGTAACCGCGCCTCTGCTGGGTCCCGACGGCGCCACTGCGGTGTTCGGTCCGCAGAAGGGCGCCGGTGCAGACGACATCCCGCGACTCGAGGCGGGGCTGTCCCGACTGGCCGCGGTCGCCTCGGCGACGCTCGGCGGCACCCAACCCCAGCGGCCTGGCGCGGGGGCGGCCGGCGGTGTGGGTTTTGCACTTGTCGAATTCCTCGGTGCCGCAAGCAGACCGGGCGTCGACGAGGTGGCCGAAACGGTCGGTCTCGAGCGGGCGCTGCGGGGCGCGGACTGGGTGTTCACCGGCGAGGGCAGCGTCGATGCGCAGACGGTCATGGGTAAGACGCCGTTCGGCGTGGCCCAAGCCGCCGTACGCGCAGGGGCGCGGGTGGTCATCTTCGCAGGCCGGGTCGCCCCTGACGCCGCCGTGCTGCTGGATCACGGCGTCGAACGACTCGTCGCGATCACCGCCGAAGGCACGCCGATCGAGCGGGCGCTCCGTGAGGGCGCACGGTCGCTCACCCGCGCCACCGCCGAGGTGTGCCGCTCCCTGTAGCGCGGCTCAACCCTGAATGCGTGCGAACGGACGCGCTTCCTCGAGTTCGTACGCCAGCTGGAGCAACCGGCCCTCCTGGCCCACCGGCGCAGCGAGCATCATGCCAACCGGCAGGCCCGATGCCGACTCGGCGAGAGGCAGCGAGATCGCCGGGTCCCCCGTGGCGTTCTGCAAAGGAGTGAATGCCACCCACTCGACGAGCCGGTCGATGATCGTCTGGTAGTCCAGCGTCGGGTCGAGATGACCGATGCGCGGCGTGACGTCGGCAAGCGTCGGGGTGAGCACGACGTCATGGTCCCGCGTGACACGCTCGGTGACCCGGCGAATCCGCGACAGTCGCGCGAGTGCCCTCGGCATCCGGTGCAGGTTGCGCGACGCGTGGCGGTCGAGTCCGAGGGTCAGGTTGTCGAGGCGCCCACGGTCGAAACTGCGCCCGAACGTCGATCGCCCGCCGCGCACGAGCGCGAACGCCAGAAACGACCAGTAGAGCAGGAAGTCGGTCATGAAGTGCGACGGCACGGGGTTGTCGATCACCGTGACCCGGTGTCCGAGTTCCTCGAGCAGCGCGGCGTTCTTCAGCGTGAGCTCGCGCACCTCCGGGCTCGCCTCGCGCGCTATCGACTGCGTGCACACCGCGATCCGTAGCCGCTGCGCCCCGGGCCCGGTGATGTTGCCGACGGCGGGCAACGCCGGGTTGCGATACACCCGCTCGATCTCGCGGTAGAACGCCGCAGAGTCGCGCACCGAGCGCGTGACAACACCGTTGGCGACGATGCGAAGCGGCATCTGCCGCAGTTTCTTGTCCAGGGGCAGTCGACCACGCGACGGCTTGAGACCCACTAAGCCGTTGCAGGCGGCAGGAATTCGGATCGAACCGCCGCCGTCGTTGGCGTGGGCGATCGGCACCACCCCGGCGGCCACGAACGCCGCGGCACCCGACGACGACGCGCCCGCGGTGTGCTCGGGATTCCACGGATTGCGCACCGGGCCCAGCCGCGGATGCTCGGCCGACGCGCTGAATCCGAATTCGGACATCTGCGTCTTGCCGAGCGGAGCCAGTCCAGTGGCGAGAAACGACCGCGCGAAGTCGCCGTGCGTGCGCTCCGGGTGCGGATCCCAGGCGTCGGTGCCGTTCATTGTCGGCATCGTGGCGACCGCGACGTTGTCCTTGAGAAACGACGGAACGCCGTTGAAGTAGCCGCCGTACGGGCGCGCGGCAGCACGGGCACGGGCCCGCTCGAACGCCTCGTGCGCCAGTCCGTTGAGCGCCGGATTGACGGCCTCGGTGCGGGCGATCGCGGCGTCGACGAGTTCGGCCCGCGACACCGCACCCGCCTGCAGCGCCTCCACGAGACCGACCGCATCGAGATCGCCGAGGGCGTCGTCGCCGAAGGCGCTTATCCGAGTCATGACGACGACGGTACCAAGTCGTACCGCCGCGGCCCACAAATGCGCGAGCGCTCACCCTCGTACGGTTCCCGGCGTCCGGGCCGTACAACGATGAGCGCTCGCGCCAGAGAGTGGTTCGCTAGAAAGTGGTCAGGCCTGGCCGACTTCGAAACGAACGAAGCGGGTCACGGTCACACCGGCCTCGTCGAGCAGGGCCTTCACGGTCTTTTTGCTGTCGGACACCGACGGCTGGTCGAGCAGCACGACGTCCTTGTAGAAGCCGGTCACGCGGCCCTCGACGATCTTGGGCAGGGCCTGCTCGGGCTTGCCCTCGTTGCGGGCGGTCTCCTCGGCGATGCGCCGCTCGTTGGCGACGACGTCCTCGGGCACGTCCTCGCGGGTGAGGTACTTGGCCTTGAGCGCGGCGATCTGCAGGGCGACCGCGTGGGCGGCCTGCTTGTCATCGCCGGTGTACTCGACCAGCACACCCACCGCCGGCGGCAGGTCGGCGGCCCGCTTGTGCAGGTAGGTCTCCACGGTGCCGTCGAAGTAGGCGACGCGGCGCAGCTCGAGCTTCTCGCCGATCTTGGCCGACAGGTCCGCAATGACCTGCTCCACTGTGGCGTCGCCGACCTTGGCGGCCTTGAGCGCGTCGACGTCGTTGGCCTTGGCAGCCGCGGCGGCGGCGACGATCTGCTCGGCGACGGACTGGAACTCCGAGTTCTTGGCGACGAAGTCGGTTTCGGAGTTCAGCTCGATCAGTGCGCCGTCCTTGGCCGCCACCAGGCCTTCGGCGGTTGCGCGCTCGGCGCGCTTGCCGACGTCCTTGGCGCCCTTGATGCGCAGCAACTCGACGGCCTTGTCGAAGTCGCCGCCGGCCTCGACGAGCGCGTTCTTGCTGTCGAGCATGCCGGCGCCGGTCAGCTCCCGCAGTCGCTTGACGTCGGCAGCGGTGTAGTTAGCCATATCAGCCTTCTCTTACGGATTCTGGGAGGGTTTCGGTTCGGTCTGGACTTCCGCCTCGGGGGTGCCGGGCGCGGCACCTGCGGCGGTGGGGCTTGCGGTGGCGGTCGCGCTCGCAAGCAGCTCCTGCTCCCACTCGGCGAGCGGCTCGGCAGCGTCGGCGTCCGGCTTGTCACCGTCACGACCCACGCCCGCGCGGGCCTGCAGGCCCTCGGCGACCGCGGCGGCGATCACCTTGGTCAACAGCGCGGCCGAGCGGATCGCGTCGTCGTTGCCCGGAATCGGGTAGTCGACGAGATCCGGGTCGCAGTTGGTGTCCAGGATCGCGATGACCGGGATGTTGAGCTTGCGCGCCTCACCGACGGCGATGTGCTCCTTGTTGGTGTCGACGACCCACACCGCCGAGGGCAGCTTGGACATGTCCCGGATACCACCGAGCGACCGTTCGAGCTTGTTCTTCTCGCGGGTCAGCATCAGGATTTCCTTCTTGGTGCGACCCTCGAACCCGCCGGTCTGCTCCATCGTCTCGAGTTCCTTGAGACGCTGCAGCCGCTTGTGCACGGTCTGGAAGTTGGTGAGCATGCCGCCCAGCCAGCGCTGGTTCACGTACGGCATGCCGACGCGCGTGGCCTCTTCGGCGATCGACTCCTGCGCCTGCTTCTTGGTGCCGACGAACATGATCGTCCCGCCGTGCGCGACCGTCTCCTTGACGAACTCGTACGCCTTGTCGATGTAGGTCAGCGTCTGCTGCAGGTCGATGATGTAGATGCCGTTGCGGTCGGTGAAGATGAACCGCTTCATCTTGGGGTTCCAGCGACGGGTCTGATGCCCGAAGTGAGTGCCGCTGTCGAGCAGCTGCTTCATGGTTACAACAGCCATGAGTCCATGGTCCTTTTCGTCGGTTGATGCCGGCGCCGGGTGACGCCGAGCCCTGGTGACTGCTCGGAATGCCAGAACCCGTCTTGAGACGGGACCGACGGCATCCGGGGAAACGACCTAGTGGAACGGGTCGCGGGTGCAGACACGCGAAGTCAGCCCGCGCAAGCGAGCTGCGGTTAGCAGTTTACACCCTGCACAGGGGTGCTTTTTCCACGCCGAGCTGGTTGTCCACAGATCCGCGTTCCCCTCTGGCGCCAGTGGAGCATCACCCGCTGAGCTGGGGTGATGCGATTTGTCGCGCTCGCTTGCGCCGCGCTGGTGGCCGGGCTGGTCTGGGCGGGACCCGTCGTGGCCGAGGGCGGCCGGTTGGCCTGGCCGCTGCGGCCGCGCCCCGAGGTGACCAGGACTTTCGACGCGGCCGAGCCGAACTGGACGCCCGGGCACCGCGGCGTCGACCTGGCGGGCACACCCGGCCAGCGGGTGCTGGCGGCGGCCGAGGGCACCGTGGTCTTCGCGGGTGAGCTGGCGGGCCGGCCGGTCATCTCGATCGCTCACCCCGGCGGCCTGCGGACCAGCTACGAACCGGTCCGGGCGACCGTCGTGCGGGGACAACGCGTCGACGCGGAGGCGGTGATCGGCGTGCTGGAAGCCGGACATCCGGGCTGTCCGCGCCCGGCCTGCCTGCACTGGGGCGCGATGTGGGGTCCGGCGTCGCGCGCCGACTACGTCGACCCGCTCGCCCTGGTGGTCACCACCCCGATCCGCCTCAAACCCGCGAGCATTGCTCCTATGTCAAGCCGCGGCGGGCTGGGGGGTGTGGTGGCGGGTTTGTTCATCGTTTCTGAGGTGG
>NZ_LZIK01000028.1:0-18128 GCF_001667105.1 Mycobacterium sp. 852002-51152_SCH6134967
CCGGTCAACGCCTGACGCGGCGCCAGCAGGGCAGCTTCGGTCAGGCGCCGGTTGGCCTCGGTGGTCGAGATCCGCCAGCGGACCGTCAACACCTCTTTCCACGATTTCGCACCCATCTGTTGCGGCGTCCCCTCGACCTGCAGGCGGGCGAGCAAGCGGTGGCGCATCGCCGGGAGTTGACACCCGAGAGCTTCGAGCTCATCAAGAGCCGTGACGAGATTCTGGCGGGTCAGCAAGTCGACGTCACAGGCGGCCGCCTCCTCGAAGGCGGCACGCAACGCGGTCACCGCGGCCTGCAGGTCGTCACCCGACATACTTCGAACATACATTCGATCACCGACAAAATGTGCCAGCACGTCGGTCTCGCGATTGGACACATACCGAGGTTCGACGGTCACGCACTCTCGCTGGGCCGCGACCGTGCGCGAAGTGTCGAATTTCCGCGGCGTGTCGGGTGCAGACGCGCACGGTCGCGGGTATGGAAAGGGCGGGATTCGGCGATCACGTCTTCGTAGTGGCCGAGGAGTTCATCGCAGATCGCCGGCCAGGTGCGGGTCAGCACGCTGCGGCGCGCAGCGATTGAATACCGGTGCCGGTCCGCGAAAAGATGCTCCACAGAATCGGGCAGGCGGGCCTCGAACTCGTCGACCGCCAGCAGCAATCCGGTGCGGTAGGGGGCGACGAGATCTCGCGGACCGCCGGCGTCCGGGGCGATGACCGGAATGCCCGACGCCATCGCTTCCTGCACGGCCTGGCAGAAGGTCTCGTGCTCGCCGGGATGCACGAACACATCCATGCTGGCGTATGCGGCGGCCAGTTCCCCGCCGTACAGTGCACCGGTGAAAACCGCTGAGGGAAGAAGGCTTTGAAGCTTGGTGCGGTCGACACCGTCGCCGACGATGACCAACTGCAGGTCGTCCCGGTGTGCGAGCACAGCGAGCCGTTCGACGTGTTTTTCCGGCGCAAGGCGACCGACGAACCCGACGATGGGCTTACCGTCGGGCGACCACCTGCGCCGCAGCGCGTCGTCGCGCGCCGACGGCACGAACCTTGTGATGTCGACGCCCCGTGCCCACCTGTGCACACGCGGAATGCCATGCGATGTCAGGTCTTCCATTGCGGCGGTGGACGGCGCGAGGGTCCGGTCGGCCCGGCTGTGCAGATGCCGTGTCCACGCCCACGCAGCGCGGGAGGTGAAGCCGACGCCGTAACTCTCGGCGAATCCGGCGACGTCGGTCTGGAATACGGCCACGGTCGGGATACCGAGATGGCGCGCGGCGTGCAGGCCGCCGTACCCGAGCAATGCTGGCGACGCCAGGTGCACAATGTCGGGGTCGAATCCCCTTAGCACACCGACGATCCGGGGTCTGGGTACGCCGAGGGGCAGCGAGGTGACCTTCGGAAACATCCGCGAGGGTGCTCGGTGGACACGGACTCCGTCGTGCACGCGTTCGGCGGGCGGTTCGCCGCGCAGTGTGTCGGGAGCGATGACGAGGGCTTCGTGTCCGGTGCGGCGCAGATGCTCGATCACCCGCAGGACCGAGTTGGTGACGCCGTTGACATTCGGGAGGAACGATTCTGCGACGATTGCCACGCGCACGAACGAATCGTCTCAGCGGAGCCTGTCGTGAAGGTTGCGGCCAGGAATATGGTACGCGAAAAGCTGGTGCGCCAACGGGTGCTGCGGCGCCTTCGCGTCGAGTATCGTGCGTCCAGAGAAAGGGCGGTTGACATGCGGTTCTCGCGGGCATTGGCGGTCTTGGCGCTCACCCTGCTCGCCGCCGTCGGCTGCACCAACCATGTCGCAGGCACCGCCAAGCGCGATCCCGCCCAGGCCCCGCTGAAGGTCAGTGAAGACGGTTTCGGAGTGGTGGCCGGATTCGACGAAGCACCGGTCAAGATCGAGATCTTCACCGAGCCGCAATGCACCCATTGCGCGGACCTACAAGCCGATTTCGGAAATCAGCTCGCCTACTACATCGGCGTCGGCCAACTCAACGTCACGTACCGGCCGCTGATCTTCCTCGACGAGGCGACCGACGGCCACTCGTCGCGGGTGAGCAATGCGCTGTTCCTCGCCACCGGTAGCGGCGCGACCGGCACCCAATTCCAGCGGTTCGTCGAAGATCTGTGGGCCAACCAGGATCCGGGTGGGCAGGGCCCGAGCGACGACGAAATGGCCGACATGGCGAGCGCGGCCGGCATGCCCGACAAGGCCGTGAAGCGGGTCGCCAGTGGCGGATCCGCGGTGAACATCGTCGAGATGGACGAGAGCAACTTCGGCTTCCTGTTCGACGTCGATCCCTTGGCCACCGGGACGCCGACCGTCTACGACCTCGTCGCCGGCGAAAAGGTCGACATCTACGACAACGACTGGCTCGACAAACTGATCCAGTCCTGACCGTCAGCTGGTGCGCGACAGCTCGGCTTCCCGATCCGAAGTCGGACGCGGCGAGGTTCTGCGCTCGATCAGCGTCACACCGGCCAATGCGGCACTGGCGATCAGCCAGCCGACGACCGCGATCGAACTCGCCGGGATGATCGCCAACGCCGCATTTCGGTGCTGCACGCGAACGAGATCCGGGTTGTTCGTGTCGTATTCGACGTAGATGTTCATCCCCGTCTCGAGCTCTGACGGGTAGAGCACACCGAGTTCGGGACGGTAGGTGACGCGGTCGGGGGTGACGAACTCGATCGTCGACCGGCGCGGGCCGGCGTCGAGCACCTCGGCGGCGGCGACGCCCATGTGCCGCTCGATCTGGCGGTCATTGCGCCACGCGCCCAACACCATCAGCACCGACTGCAGGGTCACCAGGCATGCCGCGATCACGATGCCGACGCGGATCCGGCGGAACACCCGCTGACGGCGCGACTCGTCCGGGTCGGCGGTCAGCCGGGGTAGGAACCTCCGCGCCCACCGGATCGGTTTCCGCAAGCGGTCCACGGCGGTCCGCCTCAGCCCGGTTCCGCTCACAGAAGCTGAATCGTTCGCTCCGCTCACAGAAGCCGAATCGCTCGCTCCGCTCACAGGGCAGCCTTGATCGACGCGTGCAGCGCCCGCAGCGACGACCGGTCGGCCTTCACCTCCAGCACCCGCATCCCGTCGTGGGGTTCGTCGAGCGCCTCGGCCAGATCGTCGGCCTCGAGTTGCCGGCTCTCGACGTGGTACGCCCGGCACAGGGCGCCCACGTCGACGTCGTGCGGGGTGCCGAAGATCCGCGACGACACGTCGGAGAACCGCGGGTCACCCTGTTCGAGCAGTTCGAAGATGCCGCCGCCGTTGTCGTTGGACACCACGATGGTCAGGTTGCGCGGCGTCGGCTCCGTCGGCCCGATCAACAACCCCGAGCTGTCGTGGACGAACGTCAGATCGCCGAGCAGCGCGATCGTGCGGTTCGATCCGCTCCCGCCACTCGCCCGCTCGTGGGCGAGCGCGGCCCCGATGGCCGTCGACACCGTCCCGTCGATACCCGCGACACCGCGGTTCGAGCGCACTTCGACCCCGTGTGTGTCCAGGCCGACCAACGCGGCATCACGCACCGGGTTCGACGCGCCGAGCACCAGCTGGTCACCGGACCGGACGGCGTCGGCCACCGCTGCGGCCACGTGCAGGCCGGTCTTGAGCGGGTGCGCACGCAACTGGCTGTGGACCGCCTCCATCGCGTGCCGGTGCACCTCGGCGCACCTGGCGAGCCAGGCCGGGTCCGGTGCGCCTGTGGTGACCGCGCGCGTGCCGGTGGCCTGCGAGTTACCCGACACGTCGGGCCAGCGCGGACCCGTGGTCAGCGCGTAGACCGGTACCGACGGGTCGGCCAGCAGTGCCGAGACCGGCCTGTGCAGTGTTGGGCGGCCGAGCATGATGACCTGCTTGGGCCGCATCAGCCGCAGCGCGAAGGGGTGCAGCGGGTTGTCGGCGGGTGGCGCGGTCGGTTCGGCGACGGTCGGCAGCGCGGCCAGGTTCGGATGCTCGGCCGCGCCGTGCCCGGCGATCACGACGGTGTCGGGCGTCAGGTCGATGTCGAGCGGCTGGTCGAAGGACACCGGCGGCGTGTACGTCCACGACTTGCCGCTGGGCCTGCCCTGCGGCACGTAGGTCACCGTCTCGTCAGCATCGGGCACGAGCGGCTCCCGCAGCGGGATGTCGAATTGCACGGGGCCCGCGTTGGCGGACCGAGAGCCCTTGGCCGCCACCAGGATTCGACACACCGCCGAACGCCATTGCGCGTTGAGCACGTCGAGGTGTTCCGGGGATTCCTCGGCCAGACCCAGGCTGATCGACGCCCGAACCTGCGTGCCGAAATAACCCAGCTGCTCGAAGGTCTGGTTCGCGCCGGTGCCCAGTAGTTCGTAGGGGCGGTTCGCGCTCAGCACGACCAGCGGCACCCGCGCGTAGTTGGCCTCCACCACCGCGGGTCCGAGGTTGGCCACCGCGGTCCCCGACGTCATCGCGATGCAGACCGGGGCGCGCTCGGCGATCGCCAACCCGATGGCCAGAAAGCCCGCCGTGCGCTCGTCGATGCGGACGTGCAGCCGAAGCCGTCCTGCGCGGTCGGCGTCCTGTAACGCGAAGGCCAGCGGGGCGTTGCGCGATCCGGGGCACAACACGACGTCCCGTACGCCGCCGCGAATCAGTTCGTCGACGACCACGCGGGCCTGCGCGGTCGAGGGGTTCACCACTACAGCTTATCGGCGAAGAAATCGAGCGCCGCCTTGTTGATCGCCTCCGGATGCTCGAGGAAGCCGAGGTGGCCGGCGTCGGGAATCTCCAGGTAGCGGCCCTTCGGGATCGCGTCGGCGACCTCCCGGCTCAGGTGCGGGGGCAACACCAGGTCGTCGGCGAACCCGATGACCAGTGTGGGCGCCGTAATACTTCGGTAAGCAGGCAGCCGGTTGCCCTGCGGCCGAACCTCGATCTGCGCGCGCCCGCCGGGTGTGGGCTTGGTGGGCCACATGACGAACATGTCGATCCAGTCGCGGACCTTGGCGTCGTCGTTGAGCGTCTTGGGCGAGAAATTCTCCAGCAGGCGGATTTTCGCGTCGTACATGGGGGGCAGCTCAATTCCAGAGTCGATTAACTCGCGCTCGGCGCTGCGGAAGAATTCGCGGGTGCGGTCCTCGCGGCCGCGGGTGGCCATCAGCACCGCCCGGTCGACCAGGTCGGGCCGGGCCACCATCAGTTCCTGGGCGATGTATGAGCCCATCGACACCGACACGATGCGCACCGGCGCAGCGTCGAGCTTCTCGATCAGCGCCGCCGTGTCGGCCACCATCGTCTCGGTGGTGAAGCCGGTGGCGTTCTCTGTGGCGCCCACCCCGCGGTTGTCGAATGTGATGCAGCGGTAACCGGCGCGCTGGAATTCGGGCACCTGATGCAGGTGCCAGGTTCGGCCCGCACCGCCGTGACCGGCGATGAACAGTACCGATGGGCCGCTACCGCGATCGTCGAAGGCCAAATTCACCCGCACGACGCTACTCAATTCCGCGAGCCTAGGCGCGGTCCGGGTCTTCGGCAGATCGTGCGTCTCGCATGACATGCGCATAGCATGAATACCTGCACCCTCGATGACTTCGAGGAGGAAGACGAAATGAAGATCGCAATCAGCGGCGCCGGTGTCGCCGGACCCGCATTCGCCCACTGGATGGTGCGCGCCGGCCACGACGTCACCCTGATCGAGAAGGCGCCGACCTTTCGCACCGGCGGCTATCTGATCGACTTCTGGGGCCTCGGCTACGCCATCACCCAGAAGATGGGTATCGAGGACGACCTCCATGCGGCCGGCTATCGCGTACGCGAACTGCGCATCGTCGACGACAACGGCCGGGCGTCGGCCCGGCTTCGGGTCGATCCCCTGCGCCGTGCGTTGCGCGACCGCTACATCAGCCTGCCCCGCGGCGACCTGGCGGCTGCGATCTATCGGACCGTCGAGCACGACATCGAGACCGTCTACTCCGAGAGCATCACCGCACTCGACAACTGGGCCGACGGCGTTACGGTCGCGTTCGAACACCGCCCACCACGGCAATTCGATATGGTGATCGGCGCGGACGGGTTGCACTCCAACGTCCGGGCGCTGGCCCTCGGACCGGATGCGCGTTACGAGCACTATCTCGGCTGCCAGGTCGCGGCGTGCGTGCTCGACGGTTACCGACCGTGCGACGATCTGGTGTACGTGACGCACAACGTGCCCGACCGTCAGATCGGCAGGTTCACACTGCGCGGTGACCGCACCCTGGTGCTGTTCATTTTCCGCTCGCCGACACCCACCCTGCCCACAGACCTCGATTCCTGTAAAGCGTTGCTGCGCAGGGAGTTCGCCGACGCCGGTTGGGAGTCTGCGCGGATTCTCGAGGCCCTCGACGGCGTCGGCGACATCTATCTCGACGTGGTCAGCCAGATCCGCATGGACAAATGGTCGACCGGCCGCGTCGGGCTGATCGGCGACGCGGCGGCGTGTGTCTCGCTGTTGGCGGGCGAGGGCACCGGGTTGGCCATCGCCGAGGCTTACGTCCTCGCCGGTGAGCTGACCCGGGCGGGCGACGACATCGGGGCCGCGTTCGAGGCGTACGAGAACCGGTTGCGCGGCTTCATCGGCGCCAAACAGGACGGCGCGCAACGGTTCATCTCTTTCTTCGCGACGCGGACCAAGCTCGGTATCTGGTTGCGCAACCTGGCGGTACGCACCTTCGACATTCCGCCGGTCGGGAACCTGGTGATGGGCCGGATCCTGCGCGACGACATCGTCCTGCCAGAATACAAGCTGCCCGATATGAAGCCGCGACGATGACACACGTCGGCACAGGGTCGAATACCGTTGCGGGACGGGAGGAAGCGGTGCCGTCGACCAACCGGGCCGTCGAGGCCAAACTGTCGGAACTCGAGCGCGCGACCCGCGGGCTACTCGCGCTGAACGTATCCGCGCTCGAGCAGATGGAGCAACGCATCGGGCTCGCGCCGCTGCGCGCGCTGCAGGCCTTGGAGCGGCTGGGCCCGAGCCTGGTCACCGGGTTGGGTGACGACCTGGGACTCCTGCCGTCCACCGCGAGCAGGCTCAGCGACCGCCTCGCCGATGCCGGTTACATCACCCGTCGGGTCGCTCCCACCAACCGCCGCGCCACGCTGCTCGAGTTGACCGACGCGGGACGCGCGGTGCTCGACGAGCTGATAGGGCTGCGCGTCGAGGCGTTCCGCCCGGTGATCCGGCACATGGCCGAGGCGGACATCGCGGCGCTGATGCAAGGCGCGGGCGCCTTCACCGCTGCCTACCAGGAGCTGACCGAGCGGTCACAGGCCGACGGCCGCTGAGGGCGGCGACGGGCTACGCCGCTTCGGTGAACGCGACGACCGGGATGCGCCGCTTTCCGGCGCGCTTCTCGTAGTCGGCGTAGTTCGGCACGAACTGTTTGGCCAGGTCGAACAGGCGGTCCCGTACGGCGCCGGTGACCTCCTCGCCGATGAAGGTGCCCCGGTAGCCGCGTGCGGACAGCGTGACCCGCGGATTGGCCTTGACGTTGTGAAACCACGCCGGATGCCGGTCGCCGCCGTAGTTGGAGGCGATGACGATCACACGGCCGGCGTCGGTGAAGTAGGTCAGCGGCGTACTGCGTTGCCGCCCGGTCTTGGCGCCGGTGTGCGTCAGCAGCACCTCCGGCATCACCAGCGACATCGACACGCGGCCGTTGGTCAGGTTGATCACCGCGCGGTCCAGCCGCCATCCGATGCGGCGCAGAAACCACCGTGACGGCCCCAGTCCCATCAAACGGGCGCCCGCACGGATGAACGGCGTCGGCGGATCGGGTCGCACTTCAGGAATGCCCACCCCCGCGACGGTATCTCAGGCGCGAACGCTCACGATCGCTAGCGCGCGGCGACCGCCTTCCCACGGACCCGTTGCACAGCGGCGTTCCACAGCAGCGCCATCGTCGGGGCGAGCTGTCCCTGTTTGACGACGTCGCGGCTCAGCAGGGCCGATGCCGTCGCCTTGGTGGCGGCCGACGCCTTCGACACGTGGCCGGAGTCGTAGGGCGGCTGCGGGTCGTATTCGATGACGAGCTGCACCGCCTTGGCCTTCGCGTCACCGGCGATCTGCCCGTAGAGCCACAGGCCGAGGTCGATCCCGGCCGACACCCCCGCGGCGGTGACGATCTTGCCCTCGTGCACCACGCGCTCGTCGGAGACGGTGTCGACGCCGAACGGCTTGAGCATCGGTAGCGCCAGCCAGTGCGACGTCGCGCGGCGGCCGTCGAGCAGACCCGCCGCGGCGAGGACGACCGAACCCGAGCAGACCGATGCCGTCCAGGTCGACGTCTCGTGTGCCGTGCGCACCCAGTCGAGCACCTTGTTGTCGCGGGCGTGCTCGAAGCTCGACACCCCGCCGGGGATCAGGATGATGTCGGGCGACGGCGTCTCGTCGAATGAATGGGTGGCGCCGATCAGCAGCACGCCCGAGTCGGCCTCGATCGGTCCTGGTTCATGCCAGACGAACCGCACCTCGGCGCCGGGCAGGTTGCGCAGCACCTCGTAGGGTCCGACGAAGTCGAGCGCGGTGTAACCGGGGTACACCATGATCGCGATCTGGGTCATGTGTGGTCTCCTGTCTCAGGCGAAGGTCTTGCGATACTGGTCGGGTGAAATACCAAGGCGGCGAACAAAGTTGCGCCGTAGCGACTCGGCGCTGCCGAACCCGCAACGCGCGGCGATGACGGTGACGGTGTCGTCGGTCTCCTCGAGCTGGCGGCGCGCGGCTTCGGTGCGGATCCGCTCGACGTAGGCTCCGGGCGCCTCCCCCACCTCCTCGGTGAACAACCGGGTGAAGTGGCGCGGGCTCATCGCCGCGCGGCGAGCCAATTCCGTGATGCTGTGCACGCCACCGGGTTCGGTCTCGATGGCTTCCTGCACCTCGCGGATGGGCGCCTTCTTGGCGCGTGGCATCCACACCGGCGCGGCGAACTGCGTCTGCCCGCCCGGCCTGCGCAGGTACATGACGAGCCAGCGCGCGACCGTCTGCGCGGCATCGGTGCCGTGGTCGTCCTCGACGAGCGACAGCGCGAGGTCGATGCCTGCGGTGACACCGGCGGCGGTCCATATCCGCTCGTTGCTGCGCACGAAGATCGGCTCGGGATCGACTGTCACCGTCGGGAATTCGCGCGCCAACTGTTCAGTGAAGGCCCAGTGCGTGGTGGCGGTGCAGCCGTCGAGCAGACCGGCCTCGGCGGCGAGGAACGCGCCGGTGCACACGGTGACGACCCGTCGGGAATTCTGCGCGACGGTCTGGATCCAGTTGACCAGGTCGAGGTTGGTCTTGGCGTCGTGAACCCCGATGCCGCCGGGAAGGACGAGCGTGTCGATCGGTTCGCGCGGGTCCGGCAGCGGTTGGGCGACAAGCGCGAGACCCGTGCCGGTGGTCGCGGGTTCGCCGTCGAGGGTCACCACCTTGGCGTCGTATCCCTCGCGACCCTTGCCCTGCAGATATCGGGACGCTCCCGTGAACACCTCGAAGGGACCGACCAGGTCGAGAGCCTGTACACCGGCAAACCCGAGGATCACCACCGATCGCATGAACCCAGTGTTGGCTACCGGGTCGATGGCGTCTAGGCCATGCACCCCACAGATCAGGACATCAACGGCCGGTGGATCACCACACCAGCGGGGCGAGGTGCTTGAGCGCGTAGGTGCGGACCGCGTCATCGTCGGTGACGTCGAGCACCGGTGTGCGCACCTGGGCCAGCGATGCGGCCAGCCGGATGTGCATCTCGCTGACCGCTAACAGGTCGTCGTCGGGCATGGTCGCGCCCGCGGCCCTCAGCGCCCGGGCCATGGCCGCGGACGCGCTCTCGAGGAACTCCTGGGCTTCGTCGTACATGCCCGACATGGCCGACAGGTCACCGTCGAGCCGCAGGAACCGACGCATGACCGGTTCGGCGGTCAGCAGCCGCAGGCCCTCGCAGAACGCTGCAACGGCAGCCTCTTTCGCGCCGGAGTCGATGCCGACGGTCTGCAGGCGTGCCATCGCGAAATCAAATGTCTGCCTTCCGAGTTCGGTGATCAACACGTCGCGGCTCGGAAAGCGGCGATACAACGTGCTGCGGCTGACGCCTGCTTGGCGCGCGATAACGTCCATGCTGGCCCTGCCGACGCCGACGAGCGCCACCTCCTCGGCGGCCGCCTTGAGGATCGCCGCCTCCTGTTCGGTGCGGCTGTCGGTGTTGCGGACCCGTCGCATCGCTCTAGGTTAGGCCTGCCGACTGGCCGGGCACGCCGCAGGCGCGGCGAACGACTCCAGGCCGACCGAGCGGTGAAACCGGACCAGCTTCTCGTACTCCAAGCGGTTGCGCGCCAAGGGAATCAACGTCAGCTTCTCCGGCAGCACCCGCCACGCCAGCTGCAGCACGCGGGTGTACACCTCGAATTCCCGATCGTGGCGATCCTCCCAGCGGAACCCCGTCAGCTCACGAACTCCGGGGTCCATGATCCCGAACGAGCAGATCTTGACGATCCGGCCGACCACCGGACGCGCGAGCAGCCACGGCGGGGTCAACGCGCGCCGCATCGCCGGTGGTATCAACAAGGTGGGCAGAGGGAGCTTGGTCAGGTCGTCGGTGACGCGCCTGAGGAATTCGTTGTCGGCGAGTTGGGTTTCGACCATGGCGTCGTAGTACCGCACGGCTTCGCCGTAACTGGCGGGCAGTTTGGCGTTGTTGCCAGGAAGCTCGAGAGAGCGGAAGGCCTCGAGCAACTGCTCGTATGCGGCCTCCTTCTCGGCCGAGGTCATGGTGATGCCGGTGCACGGGGTGAACGAGTTCAGCACCATGAACATCCCGCTGACGGCGATCCAGTTCCACAGCCGCGGGTCGAGAGCGCTGTAGCGCACGTCGGCGAAGCTCCCGTCCCCGCGGCCGCGGACTTCCCGGTGCATCCGCTTGAGCCGCTCCCCCTCGGCGGCGCGGTCGTGCGGGTCGCCCCAGATCGCGAGGAACGCCGAGAACCCACTTCGCACCCCTCGATCGGCGAAGTTGGCCGCGAATCGACCGGTCTTGTCGACGGCCGCCGCCACCGGCACCAACGCGACCTCGTCGAATGCGGCGGCGCCGAAAAACCCGCCGAACGCGCTGCCGCTGTGTTTGCGGAACTCGCGCATGACCTTCGGGCGCACGTCGCCGGCGGCCTGGTGGACATGGTGAGCTTCGGCCGTCTGGATCATGTCGCCTCCGATGCGAGTTGACACAAAGACTAATGATTTGTGTCAACGTGTCAACGGATGGCAGGCACGCACCCTGTCGACCCACCATCGGCGGCGCTCGGCAGGAGCGGCCAGCGCCGAAAGCCGCGCCGGATCGGGGACCACCGGACCGATCGATAGGTATCCGTCGTGCGGGGGAACGGGTTCGGCGACGTCCTCGGCGAACAACCCGCCGGTGCCCAGCCCGCAGGCGTGGCGCAGGTCCGGCAAGGCCGCGGCGGCCAGCAGACCGCGGCCGATGCCGACCGCCGAGTCCAGTGCGCTGGAGACGACGACGGGGATGTCGATCTGCGCGGCGATCTCGAGCAGTGCGCGCACACCGCCCAGCGGTGCGACCTTGAGCACCGCGACATCAGCTGCCTTCTCCCGCAGCACCCGCAGGGGGTCGGTGGCCTTGCGGATGCTCTCGTCGGCGGCGATCGGGACGCCGACGCGGCGACGCAACTCGGCCAGTTCGGCCACCGTCGCGCACGGCTGTTCCAGGTATTCCAGCGGTCCGTCGGCGGTCAGCGCCGCCGCCGCAGCGACCGCTTCCTCGACGCTCCAGCCTCCGTTGGCGTCGACCCGCACCGTCGGCACGATCGCCCGCACCGCGTTGACCCGCGCCGTGTCGTCGGCCAAAGTCTGCCCCGGCTCGGCGACCTTGACCTTCGCGGTGCGCGTACCGGGGAAGCGCGCGAGCACCTCGGGCACCTGGGCGGCGTCGACGGCGGGCACGGTCGCGTTGATCGGGATCCGGTCGCGACGCACCTGCGGCGATGGTTCATAGGCCGCCTCCAGCGCCGACGCCAGCCAGTGCGCCGCCTCCGGCGGCTCGTATTCGAGGAACGCACCGAACTCGCCCCACCCTGCCGGGCCCTCGATCAGCGCCACTTCGCGGACCGTGATGCCGCGAAAGCGCACCCGCATCGGGAGCGCGACCACGTGCATGCGGTCGAGGACGTCGTCGAGTAGTGGCATGCGCACCATCCTGCCGGTTGCGGACCGAGAGGTTTAACGCTCGCGAATCCGGCTACCTTTCAGTTGCTTAACTAATTGTGATTCGTCATAGGAGCACATGGTGCAACTGAAGACACTGGTCCCCTCGGCGCTGGCGGTGACGGCGACGGCGGTTGCCGGCGGCCTGGCCAGTAAGGGCTCGCAGTCCCTCTGGTACGCGAAGCTGCGCAAGCCACCGTATCAGCCACCGGCACAAGCCTTTCCGATCGTATGGCCCATCCTGTACACCGACATCGCCGTGATTTCGTCGGCAACGCTCGACGAGCTCGAGCGCCGTGGTCAGACCGAGGAACGTCGACGCTACCTCGCCGCTCTCGCGATCAACCTGGTGCTCAACGGCAGCTGGTCGTGGCTGTTTTTCAACCAGGGCAAGCTCGCCACGTCGGCGGTGGCGGCGGGCGCACTGACGCTCAGCAGCGCCGACCTCACCCGACGCGCCGTGCAGGTGCGGGCCGCCCAGGCGGCGCCGCTGGCGTTGTATCCGCTTTGGTGTGCGTTCGCGACCGTGCTGTCGTCGCACATCTGGTTCCTGAATCGACGCTGATGCGGCTACTGGAGATCCCCCGCCAGGTCGCGGAGTCGGTGTTCTCGATGGTCGGGATCCGAGTGGGCACCGAAGAACCGCACTACCTGACCACGAAGCTCTCCGAGCAGGTGGAGGTGCGTCGGTACGGCCCCCGGATCGCCGCCGAGACCACCGTGAGCGCCGACGAGGACCGCGCCAGAAACATCGGTTTCCGGCGCCTTGCCGGCTACATCTTCGGTGGCAACCACCGCGACGAGACGATCGCGATGACCGCACCGGTCAGCCAGCAGGCCCGCGAGAAGATCGCGATGACGGCGCCGGTCGCACAAGCCCACGACGGCGAGAACTCGACGATCCGCTTCTACATGCCGTCAAAGTGGACGATGGACACGTTGCCCACTCCGGACGACGACAAGGTGCGGTTGGTGGAGGTGCCGGGCGAAACGGTCGCGGTGCTGCGGTTCACCGGTGACCGCAGTCCGCGCGCGGTCGCCGAGCGCACGCGTGAGCTCTCGGCGACGCTGCGCGCCAAGGGGATCGAGGCCGTCGGGCCGGCGCAGTCCTGGTTCTACGATCCGCCGTGGACGCTGCCGTTCCGTCGGCGAAACGAGATCGCGATCCCGGTGCGGCCCGACGACTAGACGGTCGCGCGGTCGCGGCCCTCCCAGTAGGGTTTGCGCAGTTCCTTCTTCAGGATCTTGCCCGTCGGATTGCGCGGCAACTCATCGGTGATGTCGACCGTCTTCGGGCACTTGTAGGCCGCGAGCCGTTCCCGGCACCACGCGATGAGGTCTTCCGGCGCTACCGAATCCTCGACCGACACAACGGCCTTGACCACCTCGCCCCACTTCTCATCGGGCACGCCGATCACCGCGACGTCGGTCACGGCGGGATGTTCGGCGATGACGCGCTCGACCTCGATGGAGTAGATGTTCTCGCCGCCGGAGATGATCATGTCCTTGAGACGGTCCTCGACGAAGATGTAACCGTCCTCGTCGATGCGGCCGATGTCTCCGGTGCGGAACCAGCCGTCGTCGGTGATCGCTTCTGCCGTTGCCTCGGGCTTGTTGTGATAGCCCTTCATCAGTTGCGGTGTGCGGAACCACAATTCACCCTGCTCACCGGCCGGTACGTCGTTCAGTGTGTCCGGGTCGACCACGCGAACCTCGGCGCCGGGGATCACCCGTCCCGCGCTGACCAGCCGGTCCTCGGGACCGGAGCGGTGGTCGTCGGGCAGCAGCTGGCTGATCACCCCGCATACCTCGGTCAGTCCGTACACCTGGATGAAATCGGTGTCGGGCCAAGCCTGCAACGCCGCGCGCAGCAGCGGCAACGGCATCGGCGACGCGCCGTACACGTAGGTCTTCAGTGCCCCGAACAACTTGACCGCATCCTCGCCGGACTCCAACACCTTGGCCAGCACCGCGGGAACCAGGAAGGTTCGGTTGGCGCCCTTGAGGATTGCGCCGGCCAGCGCGGCGCCGTCGACCTCGCGTGTCATGACCGTCGGCACACCGTCGTGAATGCCGAACTGCACGTAAGACGATCCTCCGACGTGGAAGAGCGGCATCGACACCATGCTCTTGTCGCCTTCGTCGAAGCCCCAGCCGTTGTGCGCGTTGATGGTGTGCGCGATCAGGTTGGCCTGGGTGATCTGCACACCCTTCGGGCGCCCCGTCGTCCCTGAGGAGTACATGATGATCGCGACGTCGTCGGGTCGTACGTCGTCGCTGCGGTTGACCGGTGTCGCGTCGGTGAGCATCGCCTCGTACTCGTCACCGTCACCGCCCTCGGGTGTCACCTCGATGAGGTGTTCGACGTGGGTGAGCTTGTCGCGGATCTTCTCGATCGTCGGCTTCAACTCCGTGCCCACGATCAACAGCTTGGCTCCCGAGTCGGTGAGCACGTAGTCGATCTCATCGGCGGCCAGCCGAAAGTTGATGATCGCGGTCGCGGCGCCCAGTGACGCTGCGGCGATGGTCAACTCGACGCAGGCCGGGTGGTTCTTGTCGAGGAAGGCCACCACGTCGCCGCGTTTGACGCCGCGCTGCTGTAGTGCGCCCGCCAGGCGGCGAACCCGCTCGTTCCATTCCGACCATGTCCAGCTGCGGTCGAGGAAGGTCATCGCCTCGGCGTCGGGTTTGGTTTCGGCCCAATGCGCGAGCCGTTCGTCGAGAAATCGCGGGTCGGCCAGATTCATTCGACGAGCGTGCCACGCTGGCGGCACTGGTCAGTCAGGATTGGCCGAGTTGGGCCTCATCCGACCCGTGCCACCTAGTGGCATCCGCGGTCCGACGGTCGGTTCCCCGCGACGGTGCTGTGTCGGTCCTTTCGACAACATCAGCGAGCTCCAGTGCGACGCGCAACTCCAGCGAGCGCCGTTCCAACGGTCGCGCAAGCAGTTCCGCCGCTTGACGCAGGCGGTAGGCGACGGTGTTCTCGTCCACATGCAGTCTCTTCGCTGTTCGTCCGCGGCTGCAGTTCTCGTCGAGATAGGTGCGCAGCGTGGCGTCCGAGCCGGCGGGTGGTTTCGTCGTCGGCCCCGACCGGCCCAGCTCGCATCTCACGAAGTGCGCGCCTGGTTGAGATCCGCAGAAGCGATCGCGTGCAGGGTGACGCTGATATAGCGGGTGACGCGTCATCGAGCCGGCCGGCCAGCACGGCGATCCGCTGCGCTTCGAGCGTTTCCAGGTGGCTGCAGCGAAAACCTGTTATACCGGGCACTGGCTCACCGATCGCGACGCGCACTCCGGGCGCGGCTGCCGTGCGGAACCGCAACCCGTCGAGGACACTTGCCGGCACAGCGCTGTGGGTACTGATCCACGCCGCGGTGGAACAATGCCGAGGGGATAACGACCGCCACGGGTTGACCGTGGTGCAGGCGTGGGGAATGACCGAAACCGCGCCGCTGGGCACGGTCTGCCGACTGCCACGGCAGTTGGACGCGGGCAACCGCGATGAACAGTACGGATTCCGCACCCGTCAAGGCGTCGCGCTTCCGTTCGTGGACATCCGTGCCCGTGACGACGACGGCGAACTCATCGCCTGGGACGACGCCGCCATGGGTGAACTCGAGGTGCGTGGCCCCTGGGTGGCCGCTGGATACCACCGTGGCCGAGGCGCCGAGAACTTCACCGAGGACGGCTGGTTCAAGACCGGCGACGTCGTACGCATCGATCCGCACGGGTGCGTCCGGATCTGCGACCGGTCAAAGGACCTCGTCAAGTCGGGCGGCGAGTGGATCTCCTCGGTCGATCTGGAGAACCAGCTGATGTCGCATCCCGCAGTCGCGCAGGCGGCGGTGATCGCGATCCCCGATGACCGTTGGGGTGAGCGTCCACTCGCGGTCGTGCTGCCGCGTGAGGGTGCTGAGGTCTCGGCCGATGCGCTCCGCGAGCATCTCGCCGAGGACTTCGCCAAGTGGCAATTGCCTGACCGCTTCGAATTCGTGACAGCGATTCCGTGCACGGCTACCGGCAAGTTCAAGAAATCCGAACTGCGGAAGATGTTCACGACAGCCTGAAAGAGAGCGAAGAGGCTGCTTCCGACGACGCTGTGATCGGCGCCGGCTTGTCCGGCCTCGGCGCCGCCCGGGCGTTGGACCAAGTAGATCATGGCGGGCCCAAATAACCAGCTCAGCGGCTCGTGCAGGCGAGCGCGGTCTGCTGAAAGCCTTGCGGGACTGTCAGTTACAGCCGCTGGCGTTGACCCAGCGTCCGTTATAGCCCACGCAGCCGCTGACCGGCGGCGGCGGAGGCGGGTCATCGGGCAGCGGGGCGTAGTAGGCCGGTGGTGGTACATACGGTGCGACGGCGTCGGCGATGTTGACACACCCGCCGACGGAGATCCGCCGCCCGGCACTGGCGCACACGTCGGCGCCGGCGCTGCCGGCAGGCGCGATGATCACGATAGCGCCGGGCAGCGCCGCCACCGCGAGCGCGGCGGCCAAGCCGGCGAACCATGACCGCAGTGGCGAACGCGCAGGTGTCAAGGACATCATTCTCCTCCGGGGAAGTCGGGGGGTGCGCTGAGCCCGCAACGATTTCGGAAGTCGACGAGGGGCTGGCGGATACCTCTCAGCTCGGCGAGGGCCTGCGGGTTGGCGTCGAAGTAGGCCCGAGTCGCGTCGGGGACGTCCTCGTTCAGGCGGCCACGCAATCCGGTGAAGAAATCGTTGACCTCGGGGTGGCTGAAGAGGTAGGCCGAGGTGGCCGCGGCGACACCGGATGCGATCCCGGCGAGGTCGGCGGCGGTGCAATTCGATGGCCGTGGGGGCTGGGCCAACGCGACACCCGCACTCAGCAGAACGGCTGCGATGGCACCCACCCCGATGCCGGCGGTGCGCAGTAGTGACGAGCGGGCGGTTGATGCGGTCACAACCATCGCGAAACTCCCTCCGAGCGGGCGGGCACTGGACCCGGCGCGGTGGACGTTAGCAGGGTTGGCCTCGACGCGCGGTGAGTCTCGTCGACCTGTTTTCGGAAGCGGTGGCCGAAGCCTTGATCCGCGATGATCGGCGGCGCAAGCGAACTCGAGCAACCTGAGGCCGGCTACGTCGATCATCTTGTGTCGGAAAATGTCAAAAACTTGTCAGACGATGACAAGACCCACGCCGGTGGTGTCGGCGATTCTGTTGGTACCAAACAACACAGGACCCGCTCACCTGGCGGAGAATTGCGAGCAAGACCATGGGCAACTACCTCGCCCTCGTGCTGATACTGATCCTGACCCTTTCCCCGGTGCTGGTCCCTCTGATCATTACCGGAGCCCACGTCATCGCCGAGTTGCGACGGAAGCCACCAGCTGTACGCTCGGCCGTCATCGCGCAGCGCCGCGCCCCAGAGGTTGTCTGACCGTTCGACGTCACGTGAGTCCGGCATCGATGAGCAGACGCGGCAGCCCCACTTCCGCACATCTCGCGCTAACCCGCGCCTGTTCATCCGATGCATCAACAGAGCGCCCGGCGGCCGCCAGGGTTTCGACGAGCAGCAGGTGGGCTTGGAGCGCCGCGAGTGGTCGGCGCTCACCGTCGATTCCAGCGGCTAGCCCGGCGGCCCGGCAACACGCCTGCTCTCGTTCGCCCTCGGAATCACTTGCGGCCAACAGGCGAACCGCGGAGTCCTCGTCGAGTTCGGCTGTCAACGTGGCGATTCCGTCATCGACAGAAATGGTGCGTGGCGATCGCAGCCCCGCGCAGACCGCCGACGGCAGCTCGATGCTCAGCCGGATACGCTCGTTGTTGATCCGGGCGGTAAGACGCGGCAGCCGCAGAGGCGTTGCGGCCTGCGCTCCCGCCGCCAGACGATCGGCAGCAGCGAGCTGGTCCCCCTGGGCCGCCTTGACCCGCGCCCCGATCACATACCTGG
>NZ_LZIK01000029.1:0-23758 GCF_001667105.1 Mycobacterium sp. 852002-51152_SCH6134967
CCGGAAGCTAAGCCTGCCAGCGCCAATGATACTGCCCCACCCGGGCGGAAAAGTAGGACACCGCCGAACACAAATTAGGATTACCCCCCACGATTGCGTGGGGGGTAATTCTATTTCGCGACAATTCATTACGCATTATCGCGAGACTCCTCCATCGGGTAGAAAGGCATACGTGGCTCAGGACAGAAGGGACGGCGACGCCAGGCGCCGCCCACAGCAGTCAGCGCCCCGCAGCTCCGGTCCGAACCGGGCCCGCAGGGCGCAGCCCAAGCCCGACGAATCCCGTCAGCCGCCAGGTCCGCCGATACCGGAGGGCATCGAGCCAAGGCAACTCGCGCCTGACGTGCGCGGCGAGCTGACGACACTCGACCGCTCGACCGCCGACTTCGTGGCTCGTCACCTGGTGGCCGCCGGCCAGCTCATCGACGACGATCCACAGACCGCACTCGAACACGCCCGCGCCGCTCGCAACCGCGCCGCCCGCATCCCCGCGGTGCGCGAAGCGGTCGGTATCGCTGCCTACCACTGCGGCGACTGGGCGCAGGCGCTCGCCGAACTTCGCGCCGCCAGGCGGATGGGTAGCAAATCATCCCTTCTCGCACTGATCGCTGACTGCGAACGCGGTGTCGGACGTCCGGAGCGCGCGATCGAGTTGGCTCGCAGCCCGGAGGCCGCCCAGCTCACCGGCGACGACGCCGACGAGCTCAAAATCGTTGTGGCCGGGGCTCGCTCCGATCTCGGGCAGCACGAGCAGGCCTTGGCGCTTCTGTCGACGCCGCAACTGGATCCGAGCCGTAAGGGACAGACCGCGGCGCGCCTGTTCTACGTATACGCCGAAACGCTTCTGGCCCTTGGCCGCAGCGAGGACGCGCTCCAGTGGTTCATCAACGCCGCCGCCGCCGACCTGGAGGGTGTGACCGACGCCGAAGAACGCATCACGGAGCTCTCCTGAGGTGAACGCCCTCGCACATGAGCACGACTGCCTTCTGCTCGACCTCGACGGCACCGTCTTCCGAGGACACGAAGCCACCGTTGGAGCGGTCGATACGCTCGCCACGATCAGCGCACGCGCCCTCTACGTCACCAACAACGCCTCGCGTGAGCCCGCCGACGTCGCCCGACATCTTCACGCCCTAGGTTTTCGCGCCGCACCAGAGGACATCGTCACCAGCGCACAGAGCGCCGCACGGCTGTTGGCGGCCCAACTGCCCTCTGGGGCAGTCGTTCTCGTCGTCGGAACCGAAGCTCTTGCCAACGAGGTCATTCGCGTCGGGCTGAAGCCCGTCCGACAGTGGTCGGACGGACCGGTCGCCGTCGTGCAGGGGCACTCACCGCAGACCGGTTGGCCCGATCTGGCCGAAGCGGCTTTGGCCGTCCGGGCCGGCGCCCTGTGGGTAGCGGCCAATGTCGACCGGACCTTGCCGTCGGAACGGGGATTGTTGCCCGGCAACGGATCCATGGTGGCGGCGCTACGCGCGGCGACCGACCGCGAACCCCAGGTGGCGGGCAAGCCGCAGCCGACTCTGCTCACCGATGCCCTGGCTCGAGGCGCCTTTCAGACCCCGCTGGTGGTCGGCGATCGCCTCGACACCGACATCGCCGGGGCCAACGCCGCCGGACTGCCCAGCCTGCTCGTGCTCACCGGCGTCAGCACGGCCGTCGACCTCGTCCATGCACAGGCCTCGGAGCGGCCGACCTATCTGGGTGCTGATCTGCGGTCGCTCGACACTTCGTCGGCCGCATTGCGCATCGAGGCCCACCCCGCCTGGCGCATCGACGTCGCGTCACCGACGGTGACGGTGCACTCCACCGGCCACGATCCCAGCGACGCCCTGTCAGTGGTGCGGGCCACCGCCGATGCGGTATGGAACGCCGGCCTCGACGGCCGGTCGGTCGCGATCACCGCCGGTGACGACACCGCCCAACAGGCCCTGCAACGCTGGTCCCTGCTTCCCGAGTCGAATCAGCTAGCGTGAACCTCGATATGAGTACCGATCCCGAACAGATCCGCGCCCGGATCGCGGAGTTGCTGGCAGACCTGCCGGACCCCGCGCAAGAAGGCTCGGGTTTCGCGGGCCTGACCGACGACGCCGTCGAGCTGCTCGCGGCCCGGCTGGAAGAGGCGCACGACGTGCTCGTGCAGGCGCTCGAGTCGGTCGAGAAGGGCTGAGCGCCGTGGCACGGCGCGCGCGAGTGGACGCCGAGTTGGTGCGACGAGGGTTGGCCCGGTCCCGCCAGCAGGCGGCCGAGCTGATCGGTGCGGGTCGGGTGAGCATCGACGGGATGCCAGCCGCCAAACCCGCGACCGCCGTCTCGGTCACGGCCAGCCTCACCATCGAGGGTGCCGACGAGCGCACTTGGGTGTCGCGGGGTGCGCACAAGCTGATCGGGGCACTGGACGCATTCGGTCTCCCGGTGGAGGGCAACCGATGCCTGGACGCCGGCGCGTCGACGGGCGGCTTCACCGAAGTGCTGCTCGACCGGGGCGCCCGCCAGGTGATCGCCGCCGACGTCGGCTATGGACAGCTGGCCTGGTCGCTGCGAAACGATCCGCGGGTGACCGTGATGGAGCGCACCAATGTGCGTGAGCTAACGGCCGACGCGATCGGCGGCCCCGTCGACCTTATCGTCGCCGACCTGTCGTTCATCTCACTGACCACAGTTCTGCCGGCGCTGACGTCGTGCGCGTCACCTGACGCCGATATCGTTCCGATGGTGAAGCCGCAATTCGAGGTCGGCAAGGACCGGGTCGGTTCCGGAGGCGTGGTCACCGATCCGGCGTTGCGCGCCGAGGCGGTCCTGTCGGTGGCCCGTCGCACCGCCGAACTGCGCTGGTATCCGGTCGCGGTGACAGCGAGCCCGCTTCCCGGGCCGTCCGGCAACGTGGAGTACTTCCTACACCTGCGCGCCGGCGGGGGATTGGAAGGACACGACCTCGAGACCGCCGTCCGTACCGCCGTCGCGGAGGGTCCGCAGTGAACACCGACCGCGCAATTCTCATGGTGGTACACACCGGCCGCGACGAAGTCACCGAGGTCGCCCGGCGCGTGCAGAAGGTGCTCGGCGACAACGGAATTGGTCTCAAAGTTCTGTCGGCCGAAGCCGTCGACCGCGGACCCGTTCCCGTCTCGCCCGACGACATGCGCTCGCTCGGCGTCGAGATCGAAGTGGTCGACGCCGACGAGCGCGCCGCCGAGGGTTGCGAACTCGTCCTGGTCCTCGGCGGCGACGGGACCTTCCTGCGCGCTGCCGAACTCGCTCGCAACGTCGAAATCCCGGTGCTCGGCGTCAATCTCGGTCGTATCGGCTTTCTCGCCGAGGCGGAGGCCGACTCCATCGACACGGTGCTCGACCGGGTCGTCAAGCGTGACTACCGCGTCGAGGAGCGGATGACGCTCGACGTCGTGGTGCGCGTGGACGGCGAGATCGTCGACCGCGGCTGGGCGCTCAACGAAGCCAGCCTCGAGAAGGGGCCCCGGCTCGGAGTGCTCGGAGCCGTCCTCGAGGTCGACGGCCGCCCCGTGTCGTCCTTCGGCTGCGACGGTGTGCTGGTCGCGACGCCGACCGGGTCGACAGCGTGGGCGTTCTCCGCCGGCGGGCCGATCGTGTGGCCTGACCTCGAGGCAATCCTGGTGGTACCGAACAACGCTCACGCATTGTTCGCCCGACCAATGGTCACCAGCCCTGAATCGGCGATCGCGATCGAGGTCGAGGCCAGGAGCCACGACGCGTTGGTGTTCTGCGATGGGCGCCGCGAGATGGTGGTTCCAGCCGGCGGACGCGTGGAGGTCACCCGGTGCGGGACCCCGGTGAAGTGGGTGCGCCTCGACAGCGCACCGTTCACCGACCGCCTGGTGCGCAAGTTTCGCTTGCCGGTCACGGGGTGGCGCGGGCAGTAGTGCTTTCCGAGATCCGTATCGAGTCACTGGGCGCGATCAGCGCCGCGACCGCTGAATTCGATCGCGGTTTCACCGTGCTGACCGGCGAGACCGGTACCGGCAAGACGATGGTGGTCACCGGTCTGCACCTGCTCGGCGGCGCACGCGCCGACGCCACCAGGGTGCGCTCCGGGGACAACCGTGCGGTTGTCGAAGGACGTTTCACCACAACCGAACTCGGTGATGGCGTGGCGTCGCTGGTGGATGAGATCCTCGACAGCTCCGGCGCCGAACGCGACGACGACGGCTCGGTCATCGCGGCCCGCTCGGTCAGCCGCGACGGCCCGTCGCGCGCCTATCTGGGCGGCCGCAGCGTGCCGGCCAAATCGCTGAGCAGCTTCACCGCCGAACTGCTCACGCTGCACGGGCAGAACGACCAGCTGCGGTTGATGCGCCCCGATGAACAACGCGGCGCGCTCGACCGGTTCGCCGATGTCGAGACGCAGCTGAAGAAGTACCGCCGCGTGCGGGAGGAGTGGCTGTCGGCCCGGCGCGATCTCTTGGACCGCACACAGCGAGCGCGGGAGCTGGCGCTCGAAGCCGACCGGCTGAAGTTCGGGCTCAACGAAATCGACGCGGCCGCACCGCAACCGGGTGAGGATGCCGCGCTCGTCGACGACATCCGGCGGCTTTCCGAGCTGGACGCATTACGCGACGCGGCCCAGATCGCCCGGGCTGCCCTCGCAGGACCCGACGACCCCTCGCCCGACGCCGTGTCCGCGGCCCATGGTGTCGCACAGGCCAAATCGGCGCTGGAGGCCACTGAAGACACCTCGTTGACCGCATTGGCCGAGCAGCTCAGCGAAGCCATCGCCGTGATCACCAATGTCAGCGGCGAACTCGGCACCTATCTGTCCGGGCTGCCGACCGACACCAGCGCGCTGGAGACCAAGCTCGCCCGGCAAGCCGAACTCCGTTCCCTCACCCGCAAGTACGCCGCCGACATCGACGGGGTGCTCGAGTGGGCCCGTGAGTCCCGGGAACGGCTCGATCAACTCGACGTGTCCGAGGAAGCGCTCGCCGGTCTGCAACATCGGGTCGACGAACTCGAGGCGAAGACCGTCGCCGCAGCCGCCGACCTCACCAAGGCCCGAACCAAGGCCGCCAAGGGTCTATCCAAGGCGGTGACCGCGGAACTGTCCGGGCTGGCCATGGCCGGCGCGGTGTTCACCGTGTCCGTGGGCCCGCTGCTCGCGCGCGCCGACGACTCGGCGCCGGTCGTGTTGGCGTCGGGCGAGACGGTGCATGCCGGCCGCGACGGCGTCGACAATGTCGAGTTCGGCTTCGCCACTCGCGGCACCGATGTTCTGCCCCTACACAAGAGCGCATCGGGCGGTGAACTCTCGCGGGTCATGCTGGCACTCGAGGTCGTGTTGTCCTCGTCGGCGGAGGGAACCACGATGGTGTTCGACGAGGTCGATGCCGGAGTCGGAGGCCGGGCAGCGGTGCAGATCGGCCGTCGGTTGGGCCGGCTGGCCCGCACCCATCAGGTCATCGTCGTCACGCACCTGCCGCAAGTCGCCGCCTATGCCGACGTGCACCTCGTCGTCGGGGGAGAGGGTGGGAAAAGCACCGACAGCGGTGGCCGAAAGTCCCCGAGGAGCGGGGTTCGGCGCCTCGACGACGAGGAGCGGGTGGCCGAGCTGGCGCGCATGCTGGCCGGGCTCGGCGAATCCGACAGCGGCCGCGCCCACGCCCGCGAGCTGCTCGAGGCGGCGCAGAACGAGCGCGCCGAAGGCGGTTAGCCGCCCAGCACCGTGTCGATCAGCGCGCTGAGGAATTTCGGCTCGACGGCTTCGTCGCTCGCCAGGCGCCGGTAGAACAGGGCACCCGACAGCGCCACCGATGCGGCCTCGGGATCGACGCGGGCCGGAAACTGCCCGTCACTGACACCGGAGGCGATGGTGGCGGTGAGCCGCCGGCGTCGTAGCGCCGAATATTCATGGAAGAACCGGCGGATGTCGGGTTCGGTCTCCGCGGCGTGCACGAGCGCGGGGATGCAGGCCGAGACTGCGGAATCGCTCAGGGCGGCGGCGAGGTGCTCCAGCAGAATCTGAACCTGCTCGCGTGCCGTCCCGGTGGGTGCTTCCCGCCCGGGGTTCGGCTGAACATTGAGAGTCTCGAGAGCGTCGGCGATCAACGCAGTCCTGTCCGGCCAATGCCGATACAACGTGCTGCGGCCCACGCGCGCCCGAGCGGCGACAGACTCCATCCGGAACCCGGCGTAGCCGACCTCGGCGAACTCGTCGAGTGCGGCGCGAAGGATTGTCCGGCGAGAGTGTTCTGCGCGCGGATCGAGTCGACCTATCTGGGACATTTATGTATCATAACCCTTAGGAGGTGCACTTATGAGTACTGTTAGTGTTCGCTACATAGTGGATGACGTCGATTCAGCCGTCCAGTTCTACACCAATCACTTTCGCTTTGACGTGGACTTCAGACCCGGACCCGGGTTCGCCATGCTCCATCGCGACGAGTTGCGGCTGCTGTTGAACTCACCCGGCGGCGGAGGCGGAGCGGGGGAGACGCTCAGCGACGGCAGCCGGCCCGTTCCTGGCGGCTGGAATCGAATCCAGTTGGAAGTCAACGACCTTGACGACACCGTCTCCCGGCTCTCCGACGCCGGCGTGCGTTTTCGCGGGGACGTCATCACGGGCCGCGGCGGGCGTCAAGCCTTGGTCTCTGATCCGTCCGGCAATCTCGTGGAATTGTTCGAACCATCCCGCTGAGTGTTACGTGTGTGACAAAAGGGACAGATGATACGGCGCGCCTCCGACAGATAGCTCGCTGATCTCGACAAAATCGGCGCATGAAGATGTCAGCGCTGCTATCTCGTAATGCCAGCTCACGTCCGGGCATCACCGGCACGGCCAGAGTCGACCGCGACATCGATCGACTTCTGCGACGCGTCACCCCCGGCGACATCGTCGTCATCGACGCCCTCGACCTCGACCGCATCACCGCAGATGCGCTCGTCGAGGCCGGTGTCACCGGCGTGGTCAACGCCTCGCCCTCCATCTCCGGGCGCTATCCCAACCTGGGGCCCGAGGTTCTGGTCGCCAACGGGATCACCCTGATCGACGACACCGGCGACGACGTCTTCAAGAAGGTCAAGGACGGCGCGCGGGTGCGTCTGCACGAGGGCGGCATCTACACCGGTGATCGGCGCCTCGTGCTGGGCGTCGAGCGCACCGATCACGAAATCCATGAGCTGATGCACGAGGCCAAGAGCGGGTTGGTGGCCCATCTCGAGGCGTTCGCGGGCAACACCATCGAATTCATCCGCAGTGAGAGCCCGCTGCTGATCGACGGCATCGGCATCCCCGACATCGACGTCGACCTCAACCGGCGCCACGTCGTGATAGTCGCCGAGGACGTCGATGCCGCCATCGACCTCAAAGCGCTCAAACCCTTCATCAAGGAGTACCAACCGGTGCTGGTGGGCGTCGGTACCGGCGCCGACGTGCTGCGCAAGGCGGGCTACCGGCCCCAACTCATCGTCGGCGACCCCGACAAGATGAGCGCCGAGGTGCTGCGGTCCGGGGCGCAGGTGGTGCTGCCCGCCGATGCCGACGGGCACGCCGCCGGTCTCGAACGAATCCAGGACCTCGGGGTCGGGGCGATGACGTTTCCTGCTGCGGGATCGGCCGCTGACCTGGCGTTATTGCTGTGCGACCATCACGGTGCGTCGCTGATCGTCACTGCCGGCCACACCGCCAGCATCGAGGAGTTCTTCGACCGCGCGCGCCAGCAGAGCAACCCGTCGACATTCCTGACCCGGCTCAAGGTGGGGGAGAAGCTCGTCGACGCCAAAGCCGTTGCCACGCTGTACCGCAGCCGGGTGTCGGGCGGAGCGATCGCGCTGCTGGTGCTCGCCGTGTTGATCGCGGTGATCGTTGCGCTGTGGGTGGCACGTGTCGACGCCGCGCTGCTGGACTGGATCGTGGACTACTGGAACCGCTTCTCGCTGTGGGTCCAGGGCTGGGTCACCTAGGAGCGCCCGATGATATCGCTACGCACACACGCGATTTCGCTCGCGGCGGTGTTCCTCGCGCTGGCCATCGGTGTCGCGCTCGGATCGGGGATGCTGTCCAACACCGTGCTGTCGGGGCTGCGCGATGACAAGAACGAGCTCCAGGAGCGGATCAACACCCTGACCGACGAGAGGAACGCGCTCAACGAAAAACTCGGCGCAGCAGGGGAGTTCGATGCGCAAATGTCACCGCGCATCCTGCGCGAGACACTGGTCGACAAATCGGTGGTGCTGTTCCGCACCCCCGACGCCGCCGATGATGACGTCGACGCGATGACACGACTCGTCGGTCAGGCCGGGGGAACGGTCAGCGGAACCGTCGGGCTGACAGCACAGTTCGTCGAGGCTAACGCCGCCGAGAAGCTGTTGTCGGTGGTCAACTCGCCGATTGTGCCGGCGGGCAAACAGCTCAGCACCACGTCGGTGGACCAAGGCTCCCAGGCCGGCGACCTGCTGGGCATCGCGCTGATGATCGATCGCGATCCCAAGGTGCAGACCGTCGACGACACGCAACGCGAAACGGTGCTCGCCACACTGCGCGACACCGGTTTCATCACCTACACCGACCGGGTGGGCGCGGCGAACACCGCGGTGATCGTGACCGGCGGACCGCTGGGCGATGACGCCGGCAACCGGGGCGCCACCGTGGCCCGATTCGCCGGCGGGCTGGCCCCGCACGGTTCGGGCACCGTCCTGGTCGGCCGCGACGGATCGGCATCGGGGACCGCGGCGATCGCCGTGACGCGCTCGGATCCCGCACTGACCTCGGCGGTCAGCACGGTCGACGACGTCGGCACCGAATCCGGCCGCATCACCTCGGTGCTGGCGCTGGGCGATCTGGCCAATGGCGGCAAGCCCGGCCAGTACGGCATCGGCCAGGGTGCGACGTCGGTCACCGTGCCGCAGTAGGCCGTCGCACGCCAGGGTCCCCGACGCTCAGGTCCTCGGCGCGTCACCGACGCTCAGGTCCTCGGCGCGTCACCGACGCGGTGTCGCCCTCGGTGTTAAGGTGGGGTTCCGTGGGTCGGCAGGCCCCAAACTAGGAATCAGCCTAGAGACGTAAGCCCTGCCCGTCGTCACGGAGGTCGTTCTTGCCAGCGTTACGCAAACATCCGCAAACGGCCACCAAGCACCTCTTCGTCACCGGTGGCGTCGTCTCTTCACTCGGCAAGGGACTCACCGCTTCGAGCCTCGGGCAGCTGCTGACCGCGCGCGGACTGCAGGTGACGATGCAGAAGCTCGACCCGTACCTCAACGTCGACCCCGGCACCATGAACCCCTTCCAGCACGGTGAGGTTTTCGTCACCGAGGATGGCGCCGAGACCGACCTCGACGTGGGCCACTACGAGCGCTTCCTCGACCGGAACCTGTCAGGGTCGGCGAACGTGACCACGGGACAGGTGTATTCGACGGTCATCGCCAAGGAACGACGCGGTGAGTACCTCGGCGACACCGTGCAGGTGATCCCGCACATCACCGACGAGATCAAGGCACGAATCCTGGAGATGGCCGCACCGGACGTCGACGGCAGGCGCCCCGATGTGGTGATCACCGAGATCGGCGGCACGGTCGGCGACATCGAATCGCTGCCGTTCCTGGAAGCGGCGCGCCAGGTACGCCACGAGGTGGGTCGGGAGAATTGCTTCTTCCTGCACTGCTCGCTGGTGCCCTACATGGCGCCGTCGGGGGAACTGAAGACCAAGCCGACTCAGCATTCGGTGGCCGCGCTGCGCAGCATCGGCATCACCCCGGACGCGTTGATCCTGCGCTGCGACAGGGACGTCCCGGAACCGCTGAAGAACAAGATCGCGTTGATGTGCGACGTCGACATCGACGGCGTCATCTCCACCCCGGACGCCCCCTCGATCTACGACATCCCGAAGGTGCTGCACCGCGAGGAGCTCGACGCCTACGTCGTGCGCAGGTTGAACCTGCCGTTCCGCGACGTCGACTGGACACAATGGAACGACCTGCTTCAGCGGGTGCACGAACCGCACGAGACGGTGCGAATCGCGTTGGTGGGCAAGTACATCGACTTGTCGGATGCGTACCTGTCGGTGGCCGAGGCATTGCGAGCGGGCGGGTTCGCGCACCGGGCCAAGGTGGAGATGCGCTGGGTGGCCTCCGACGACTGCGAGGTCGACGGCGACGCGGCCGCTGCGCTGGCCGACGTGCACGCGGTACTGATACCCGGTGGCTTCGGCATCCGCGGCATCGAGGGCAAGATCGGTGCGATCCAGTACGCCCGCAAGCGGGGTCTGCCCGTGTTGGGGCTGTGCCTGGGGCTGCAGTGCATCGTGATCGAGGCGGCCCGGTCGGTCGGCATCACCGAAGCCAACTCCGCGGAGTTCGACCCGACCACCCCGCACCCGGTGATCTCCACCATGGCCGACCAACGCGACGCCGTCGCAGGGGAGGCCGATCTCGGCGGCACCATGCGGCTGGGCGCGTATCCGGCTGTGCTGGAACCGGATTCGATCGTAGCGCAAGCTTATGACGCCACGGAGGTGTCGGAGCGGCACCGTCACCGCTACGAGGTCAACAACCAGTACCGCGACCGCATCGCCGAGAGCGGACTGCGGTTCTCGGGAACCTCCCCGGACGGCCACCTCGTCGAGTTCGTCGAGTATCCGCGCGACACGCACCGCTTCATCGTCGGCACCCAGGCGCATCCCGAGCTCAAGAGCAGGCCCACCCGACCGCACCCGTTGTTCGTCGCGTTCGTGGGCGCGGCCCTGGACTACAAGGCCGAGGAGCGCTTGCCCGGTATGGACATCCCCGAGCAGCGGTCCAACGGCGTCGAGCACGGCGCCGAGGTCGGGGCCCTGCTGCAAGAGCCCGCGACTCGTGGCTGACCACGACTTCGAGACGGTCTCCTCTGAAACCCTCTACGTCGGAAACATCTTCGCGTTGCGCGCCGACGAGGTGCGCATGCCCGGCGGACATACCGCCCGCCGCGAGGTCGTCGAGCACTACGGTGCCGTCGCGGTGCTGGCGATGGACGAGGACCGCAACATCGCGATGGTCTACCAGTACCGGCATCCGCTGGGCCGTCGCCTGTGGGAGTTGCCCGCCGGCCTACTCGACCTCGGAGGCGAACCGCCGCACGTCACCGCCGCGCGTGAACTCGAGGAGGAGGCCGGACTGTCGGCCACCGATTGGCGCGTGCTGGTCGACCTCGACTCCGCGCCGGGCTTCAGCGACGAGAGCGTGCGGGTCTATCTGGCCACCGGGCTCACCGACGTCGGACGCCCCGAAGCCCGCGACGAGGAAGCCGACCTGACGCTGCGGTGGTATCCGCTCGACGAGGCGGTACGCATGGTGCTGGCCGGTGAGATCGTCAATTCCATTGCCGTCAGCGGCATTTTGGCGGCCAACACCGTCACCGACCCGGACAAGCTGAGAAGCGTCGACGCACCGTGGACCGATCGGCCCACCGCGTTCGGTCGCCGTCAGGGGCTCCCGTGACGACCTTCACAACCGCGCTCGAAGGTCAGGTCCAGGGCTATCTCGACCACCTGACCATCGAACGCGGTGCGGCCGCCAACACATTGAGCTCCTACCGCCGCGACCTGCGTCGCTACATCGAACACCTGACCGCACGCGGTATCGACGACTTGACCAAGGTGACCCAGACCGATGTCAGCGAGTTCCTGGTGGCATTGCGCCGCGGGGACGCCGAGGCCGGAACCGCCCCGCTGTCGGCGGTGTCGGCGGCGCGAGCGCTGATCGCGGTGCGAGGCCTGCATCGCTTCGCGACGGCCGAGGGGTTGACCGAACTGGACGTCGCCTCGGACGTCAAGCCGCCGACCCCGAGCAGGCGGCTGCCCAAGAGCCTGTCGCTCGACGAGGTGCTGGCCCTCCTCGAGGCAGCGGGCGGCGACAGCGACGCCGACAGCCCTCTCACGCTGCGTAACCGCGCTCTGCTGGAACTGCTGTATTCGACCGGGGCGCGCATCTCGGAGGCAGTGGGGCTCGACATCGACGACGTCGACACCCATGCTCGTTCGGTGCTGCTGCGCGGTAAGGGCGGCAAGCACCGGCTGGTCCCGATCGGCAGGCCGGCGGTGACCGCACTCAACGTCTATTTCGTACGAGGGCGTCCCGACTTGGCGCGCCGTGGCCGGGGCACATCCGCGATCTTCCTGAACGCCCGCGGCGGGCGGCTGTCGCGGCAGAGCGCGTGGCAGGTGTTGCAGGACTCCGCCGAGCGCGCCGGAATCACCTCCGCGGTGTCGCCGCACGTGCTGCGGCACTCGTTCGCCACGCATCTGCTCGACGGCGGCGCCGACGTCCGTGTCGTGCAGGAGTTGCTCGGCCACGCCTCGGTGACCACGACGCAGATCTACACCATGGTCACGGTCAACGCGCTGCGCGAGGTCTGGGCCGGCGCCCACCCGCGGGCGCGGTAGCCGTTGGCCTTAACCGGTTGATCGCCCGCACCAGCTGCGTGGAATCCACCCGTCAAGGCTGTTGTCCGCCCAGATACTCGGACTCGAGAACCAGGTCGGCGAACAGTGACTGGTACTCCGCGTGCGTCCTGTGCTCGACGGTGTCGAACAACGTGCCCTGCTGCCGGCGCATGTATTCGCGGTACTTCGGCGCCCCGGGGAGTTTCACGTTGTCGGCGACGACGACGGAGCCGCGGTGCAGCCAGCCGCGGTCGAGGATGCTCTGCAGATCGGCCAGGTAGGCGGCCTTGTCGTGGTCGATGAACACCACGTCGAGCAGGTCCGGGCCGAACCCGTGCTCGGAAGCCAGCGCGTCGAGGGTGCGACCGCCGTCGCCGATCGTGCCGACCACACACGTGATGCGGTCCGCGACGCCGGCGTGCGCCCAGACATCCCGGGCGATATCGGCATTGGCCTCGGCGAGTTCGACCGAGTAGATCCGCGCCGACGGTGCCGCCCTGGCCAGCCGCAGGGCACCGTATCCGCAGTAGGTGCCGAGCTCGAGCACCAGGCGAGGGTCGGCGCGGCGCACCGCGGCGTCGAGGATCGCGCCCTTCTGGTCGCCGACATTGATCAGGAAGGACTTCTCGTAGGCGAACCGGTCGATCGTCGCGAGGACGTCGTCGATGTCACCCTGCCGCGCGTTGGCCACCACGTAGTCGCGAAGCGCGGCCTCGCGCCCGTCACCAACCTGACCGGTGGTGCAGATGTTGCGCACGCCTAGCGCCAAGCGCAGGAACGACCACCTCAGCAGCGGGATCCGTTGCCTCAAGCCCATGGCGTCAGCCTAGGACGCGACGCGGCTCAATCGGCTCCCAACTCGCCTGCGGGTCTGGCTGACCTGGCACGTTCCTGCCGTTAAACTTGCCCGGATGTCCGCCATGCCCGTGAACTGCCTGACCAGCGACGGTCAGGCATGAGCGACGACGCAGGAGGCGGCGGAACACCGGAGACCCTGGGTCTGACCGGCCGGCCACCGCGGGACATCCCCGAACCGCAGCCGAAGACGACGCACGGTCCGGCCAAGGTCATCGCGATGTGCAACCAGAAGGGCGGGGTCGGCAAGACCACGTCGACGATCAACCTCGGCGCCAGCCTGGCCGAGTACGGCCGCCGGGTGCTGCTCGTCGATCTGGACCCGCAGGGCGCCCTGTCGGCGGGCCTGGGGGTGCCGCACTACGAACTCGAGCACACGGTGCACAACCTGCTGGTGGAACCGCGGGTGTCGATCGACGATGTGCTGATCCACACCCGGGTCAAGAACCTCGACCTCGTGCCCAGCAACATCGATTTGTCGGCGGCAGAGATCCAACTGGTGAACGAGGTCGGCCGGGAACAGTCGCTGGCGCGTGCGCTGTACCCGGTGCTGGACCGCTACGACTACGTCCTGATCGACTGCCAGCCATCGCTCGGCTTGCTCACCGTGAACGGCTTGGCGTGCAGCGACGGTGTGATCATCCCGACCGAGTGTGAGTTCTTCTCGCTGCGCGGCCTGGCTCTGCTCACCGACACCGTCGACAAGGTCCACGACCGGCTGAATCCGAAGCTGTCGATCAGCGGCATCCTGATCACCCGCTACGACCCGCGCACCGTAAACTCACGCGAAGTCATGGCCCGGGTAGTGGAGCGTTTCGGTGACCTCGTGTTCGACACCGTCATCACCCGCACGGTGCGCTTCCCCGAAACCAGTGTCGCCGGTGAACCGATCACCACATGGGCGCCGAAATCCGGTGGGGCGCAATCGTATCGATCTCTGGCTCGCGAGGTCATCCACCGGTTCGGCGCGTGAATGACCCGGTGACGGGGACCGAAGCCGAGACGACCCCGGATTCGGACGATGCTCCACAGTCGGGTTTTCAGGTTCGGCTGAGCAATTTCGAGGGCCCGTTCGACCTGCTGTTGCAGCTGATCTTCGCCCACCGCCTCGACGTCACGGAGGTGGCACTGCACCGGGTGACCGACGACTTCATCGCCTACACCAAGGCGATCGGCCCCCAGCTCGAACTCGACGAGACCACCGCGTTCCTGGTGATCGCCGCGACCCTGCTCGACCTGAAGGCGGCGCGCCTGCTGCCAGCCGGCGAGGTGCACGACGAAGAAGACCTCGCCCTGCTCGAAGTACGTGACCTGCTGTTCGCCCGCCTGCTGCAGTACCGCGCGTTCAAGCACGTCGCCGAAATGTTCGCCGAACTGGAAGCCGCGGCGCTGCGCAGCTACCCGCGTGCGGTCGCATTGGAGGACCGTTACTCCGAGCTGCTGCCCGAAGTGATGATCGGCGTGGACGCTGAGGCCTTCGCGCAGATCGCCGCGGCGGCGTTCACGCCGCGGCCGGTGCCGACGGTGAGCACCGAGCATCTGCACCACGCGGCGGTGTCGGTTCCCGAGCAGATCGGTAATCTGATGGCACTGCTGGAGAGCCGCGGGATCGGCCAGTGGGCGTCCTTCCGAGATCTGGTCGCCGATTGTGAAGCGCCGATCGAGATCGTCGGGCGGTTCCTGGCGCTGCTCGAGCTGTACCGGGCTCGGGCGGTAGCATTCGAACAACCTGAAGCGCTTGGTGTGCTGCAGATTTCGTGGACCGGCGAGCGGCCGACACACCAACACCTGGCGGTGGAAGAAGATCAGTATGGATAGCGAAGACCACGACAACCTCGACGAGGTCGCGACGGACCTCGACCGCGAGGGCGTCGCGGCCGACGCGACCGATCTCGGGATCGACGTCGCCGAACCGCCCGAGCTGGAGGACGGTGAGCTCGGCGCGGTTCTCGAGGCGCTGCTGCTGGTGGTCGACACCCCGGCGACCGTGAAGCAACTGGCGCTGGCGATCGAGCAGCCGCCGTACCGCGTCGCGGCGAAGTTGCAGGCGATGGCCCAGGAGTACACCGCCCGTGACAGCGGTATCGACCTGCGCGAGGCGGGGGGCGGCTGGCGGATGTACACGCGCTCGCGCTACGCCCCGTATGTGGAACGGTTGCTCCTCGACGGGGCGCGCTCGAAGCTGACGCGCGCGGCGCTGGAGACGCTGGCCGTGGTGGCCTATCGGCAGCCGGTGACTCGCGCCCGAGTGAGCGCGGTGCGCGGCGTCAACGTCGATGCGGTGATACGCACGCTGGTGGCCCGCGGCCTGATCACCGAGGCGGGCACTGATCCCGACACCGGCGCAGTGACGTTCGCGACCACGGAGCTCTTCCTCGAACGGTTGGGCCTGACGTCTCTGGCCGACCTCCCCGACATCGCGCCGCTGCTGCCCGACGTCGACGTGATCGACGACCTCAGCGAAACCCTGGACGAGGACCCGCGTTTCATGAAACTCAGCGGTGCTCCGGCGCCCGAACAGCCGCTGTCCTTCGATGTGGACACCGACGCACATGGCTGAACCCGAAGGCGTGCGGCTGCAGAAAGTGTTGTCGCAGGCCGGAATTGCGTCGCGCCGGGTCGCCGAGAAGATGATCAGGGACGGACGCGTGGAGGTCGACGACCGCGTCGTCACCGAGTTGGGCACCCGCGTCGACCCCGAGGTCTCGGTGATCCGGGTCGACGGGGCGCGGGTGACGCTCGACGACACCCTGGTGCACCTGGCGATCAACAAACCCAAGGGCATGCATTCGACGATGTCCGACGACCGGGGCCGCCCGTGCATCGGTGACCTTGTCGAGCACCGGGTTCGGGGTAACAAGAAGCTGTTTCATGTCGGCCGGCTCGACGCCGACACCGAGGGGCTGATGCTGTTGACGAACGACGGGGAGCTGGCCCACCGGCTGATGCACCCCTCGTTCGAGGTGCCCAAGACCTACCTGGCCACCGTGCTGGGCGCAGTGCCCCGCGGGGTGGGCCGCCAGCTGCGCTACGGCGTTGAACTCGACGACGGACCGGCACGGGTCGACGATTTCGCGGTCGTCGACAAGGTTCCCGGCAAGACGCTGGTGCGGGTCACCCTGCACGAAGGTCGCAAGCGGATCGTGCGTCGGATGCTCGCGGCGGTCGGCCATCCGGTGCAGGAGCTGGTGCGAACCGACATCGGCACCGTCACGCTCGGCGATCAGCGTCCGGGCAGCATCCGGGTGCTGACGCAGAAGGAGCTCGGCGAGTTGTACAAGGCGGTCGGCCTGTGACGCCACTGGTCATCGCCGTCGACGGTCCCGCCGGAACTGGCAAGTCAACGGTGTCAAGGGGTTTGGCGCGTGAGCTGAACGCCCGGTACCTCGACACCGGGGCGATGTACCGGATCGTCACACTGGCCGTACTGCGTGCCGGTGTCGAGCTGACCGATACCGAGGCCGTCGCGGCGACCGCCGCAGACGCCGAACTGGCCGTCGGCTACAACCCCGATGAAGATTGCTCTTACCTTGACGGAGAAGACGTTTCGTCTGAGATCCGCGGCGACGCGGTGACCAAGGCGGTGTCAGCGGTCTCGGCGGTGCCCGCCGTGCGCACACGACTCGTCGACCTGCAGCGCAAGCTGGCCTCCGGGCCGGACAGCGTCGTCGTGGAGGGCCGTGACATCGGGACGGTGGTGCTGCCCGACGCCGACCTCAAGATTTTCTTGACCGCATCGGCCGAAGAGCGTGCGCGACGCCGCAACGACCAGAACAAGGCGACCGGTCTGGACGATGACTACGAGGCGGTGCTGGCCGACGTCAAGCGGCGCGACCACCTCGACTCCACGCGGGCGGTCTCGCCGTTGCGGCCTGCCGACGACGCCGTCGTCGTCGACACCAGTGCGATGACGCAGCCCGACGTGATCGAGCATCTGAGAAACCTCGTGCGGGAGCGGGCGGGAGCGCAGCGATGAGCGAGGACGGAACCTGGGTCGACGAAAGCGATTGGGAGATCGCAGAAGACTCGGCAAGAGATCTAGCCGAGGCCATCGAGGAGGCCGCGGCAGCGCCGCCCGTCGTCGCCGTGGTCGGGCGGCCGAACGTCGGTAAGTCGACGTTGGTGAACCGGATCCTGGGCCGGCGCGAAGCCGTCGTGCAGGACGTGCCGGGGGTGACCCGCGATCGGGTTTCCTATGACGCGTTGTGGTTGGGCCGCAGATTCATCTTGCAGGACACCGGCGGTTGGGAGCCCGACGCGAAGGGTCTGCAACAGCTGGTGGCCGAGCAGGCATCGGTGGCGATGCGGACCGCCGACGCGATCATCTTCGTCGTCGACGCGGTCGTCGGCGCCACCACCGCCGACGAGGCGGCCGCGAAACTGCTGCAGCGCTCCGGTAAACCGGTGTTCCTGGCGGCCAACAAGGTCGACAGCGAGCGCGGGGAGGCCGACGCCGCCATGCTGTGGTCGCTGGGTCTGGGCGAGCCGCACCCGATCAGCGCCATGCACGGCCGCGGGGTGGCCGATCTGCTCGACACCGTGATCGACGCGCTGCCCACGGTGTCAGAGATGTCCAGCGGTGGGGAAGGACCGCGCCGGGTTGCGCTCGTAGGCAAGCCGAACGTCGGCAAGAGCTCGCTGCTGAACCGGTTGGCGGGCGATCAGCGCTCGGTGGTGCACGACGTCGCGGGCACCACCGTCGATCCGGTCGACTCGCTGATCGAGATGGACGGCAAGCTGTGGCGGTTCGTCGATACCGCGGGTCTGCGGCGCAAGGTGGGACAGGCGAGCGGGCACGAGTTCTATGCGTCGGTGCGCACCCACGGCGCCATCGACGCGGCCGAGGTCGCGATTGTGTTGATCGACGCGTCGCAGCCGCTGACCGAGCAGGACCAGCGTGTGCTGTCGATGGTGATCGAGGCGGGCCGGGCGCTGGTGCTCGCGTTCAACAAGTGGGACCTCGTCGACGAGGACCGACGCTACCTGCTGGACCGCGAAATCGACCGCGAACTCGTGCAGCTGCAGTGGGCGCCGCGGGTGAACATCTCGGCCAAGACGGGCCGTGCGGTGCAGAAACTGGTGCCCGCCCTGGAGAAGTCGCTCGAATCTTGGGACACCCGCGTGCCGACGGGCCGGCTGAACACGTTCTTCAAGGAAGTGGTGGCGGCGCATCCGCCGCCGGTGCGCGGGGGCAAGCAGCCGCGGATCCTGTTCGCCACCCAGGCGACCGCCCGTCCGCCCACGTTCGTGCTGTTCACGTCGGGCTTCCTGGAGGCCGGGTACCGGCGGTTTCTGGAGCGACGACTGCGCGAGGCGTTCGGCTTCGAAGGCAGCCCGATCCGGATCAACGTTCGGATGCGCGAGAAGCGGGGATCACGCTCTCGGTAATGGCGACTTC
The DNA here is from genome assembly GCF_001667105.1 of Mycobacterium sp. 852002-51152_SCH6134967. NCBI lineage: Bacteria > Bacillati > Actinomycetota > Actinomycetes > Mycobacteriales > Mycobacteriaceae > Mycobacterium > Mycobacterium sp. 852002-51152_SCH6134967. The sequence continues at coordinate 18,637 of NZ_LZIK01000029.1, forward strand.
GGTGCGCAAACAATCGCTGAGCGATCGGCAGCGCACCGGAATCGCTCAGTAGAGTTGCGCCGGTGCCCGTCGTCGACATGGTCCTCATCGCATTGGCGGGCTTGGGAGCCGGCGCGATCAACACCCTTGTCGGGTCCGGCACGTTGATCACGTTCCCGACGCTGGTGACGCTCGGCTTTCCGCCGGTGACGGCGACGATGTCGAATGCGATCGGCCTGGTCGCCGGTGGGGTCTCGGGCACCTGGGGTTATCGGCGCGAACTGCGGGGCCAGTGGCATCGTCTTCGGTGGCAGATTCCGGCCTCATTCGTCGGGGCAGGGGTCGGCGCGTGGCTGCTGCTGCATCTGCCTGAGACGGTGTTCGAGCGGGTCGTGCCCGTGCTGTTGGTCGCCGCGCTGGTGTTGGTGGTGATCGGTCCGCGGATCCAGTCCTACGCCCGAGCACGGGCCGAAGCCGCAGGGCAGTCCGCCACGCACGTGTCGCGGTCGCGGATGGCGGCGGTGGTATTCGCGACGTTCGCGGTCGGGGTCTACGGCGGCTACTTCACCGCGGCCCAGGGGATCATGCTGATCGCGGCGATGGGCGCGTTGCTCCCCGAGGACATGCAGCGGATGAACGCCGCCAAGAACCTGCTGTCGTTGGTGGTCAACGTGGTGGCGGCGGTGGCGTACACGGTGGTGGCCTTCGACCGGATCAGCTGGCTGGCAGCGGGCCTGATCGCGGCCGGTTCGCTCGTCGGCGGCTACCTGGGTGCGCACTACGGCAGGCGGCTGTCGCCCAACGCGTTGCGGGCCGTCATCGTGGTCGTGGGAATGATCGGGCTCTACCGATTACTGACCGTGTAGACGCGTAGTGCACTTACCCGACAATGCGGGTCGACTCATCCAGTAACAGGCCAAGCCGGGAAATCCAATTATTTCACCGCCTTGGCACGAGCGCTGAGCGACATTGGCGGATCGCGCCGATCCCGGCGGCGTCGTGTCAGCTTGTCGGACACCGCCGCCGGGAATCGGGCAATTGTTTGACGGCTACGGATCGATGACGGTATCACCGTTGCTTGCGGTGGCGTTGTGGTTTGAGAGTTCACTGCCGTTGCCGGCCTCGGCCGCAGTGGCGGCGTCTGCCACATTATTACTTGCCACGGCCGTGTTGTTGCTGTTGTCGTTGCCGTTTCCCGCAGCAGCCCCCGTCTGGGCCCCGCTTGCGGTGTTGCTCGCGGACGCATTGTTGCCGTTGTTATCGTTGCCGTTTCCCGCAACAGCCCCCGTCTGGGCCCCGCTTGCAGTGTTGCTCGCGGCCGCAGTGTTGCCGTTGTTGTTTTGGCCGCTACCCGCTGCCGCTGCCGTCGTCGCCTCATCGCCGCCGTTAGTCACGGTGACTTCGTTGCCGTCATTGTTGTTACCGGCGCCCGCCTGGGCGAAAGCGCCGCTGCCAGTACCGCTGTTGGTGGCCGAGGCGTTATTTCCGCTGCTGTCGTTGCCGCCACCGCCGGCATCGACGTTTACTACGCTATCGCTGCCGGTGTTAGTGGCGTTAGCTTCGTTGTCGTCGTTGTTGCTGCCGGTCACTCCGGCTGCTGCTTGACTGCCGAAACCGCTAGCAGTGGCGGTGTTGTCGCCGTTGTCGTTCCCGTCGGATCCTGCTGCGGCCTGGCCACCGCCAGTGGCGGTGGCGGTGTTGCCGCTGTTGTCGTTCCCGGAAACTCCCGCTCCGGCGAGGCTGCCCGCGCCAGTGGCAGTGGCGGTGTTGCTGGTGTTATTGTCACCGCCCACGCCGGCCGCAGCGGCGGCTGGGCTATCGCCGTTGCTAGTGGCGGTGGCGACGTTGCCGGTGTTGTTGTCCCCCGTGAGGACGCCGTTTAGAGAACCGCCGCCGGCGAGGGCATTGGCGTTCTCACCGACAGCGGTGGCGGTGTTGTCGTTGTTGCCGTCGCCGTAGGAGCCGGCGATGGCCGAACTGTTGTCGCCGGGGACGCCGGTGGTGCTGTCTCCGGTGACGGTGGCGGTGTTGTTGTTGTTGCCGCTGCCGTTGGCGCCCGCGTAGGCGGTGCTGTTGTCGCCGTCGACGGTGGCTCGGTTGTTGTTGTTGTTGTCGCCGCCGCTGCCCGCGTAGGCCTGGCTGCCATCGCCGGTCGCCCGGGCGGTGTTGTTGTTGTTGTTGCTGCCGCCGATACCGCTATCGTCATCGCCGGCGGCGGCGATGCTGCCATCACCCTGAGCCTTGGCGTTGTTCTTGATCCCACCGCCCGCAGTCGCGGTGGCATCGGTGCCCTTAGCGGTAGCGCTGCTGTTGTCGCCGCTGGTCACGATTGCTGAGGCGCCGGCGCCGGTGGCCCTGGCCTTGGTCTTAGTGCTGCCGATCGGGGTCTCGGCATACGCCGTGCCGCCGCCGTCCTTCTTCACCACACCGTTCTTGGAGACATATACGTCCTTCGGCGGCTTCGGCGCCTTGGGTGCCTTTGCCGCCGACGAATCGCTCGAGACTTTGGTGCTCTTGTCTGACTTATCAGGCTTGTCCGTCTTGTTCGTCTTCGCCGAAGATGAATCGCTCGCGGCGCTCGAGTCTTTGTCCGGTTTGGCGAACGCCTCCACCGGCGTCGCGAACAGTCCGACCCCGATGCCCAGTGCGACAGCTAACGCCCCGACGCGGCCGATGTATGTTGCATTACCCATAATGAATCCCCCAGAGATGCGATGCGATGTGTGGTGAGTGGAAAGCGGGCCGAACGGCCACAAGAGATTGAGCGATGGGTGTAGTGCATAGTTGCAGACCCCCCCATGCCCCCAACAACTGGCCCGTTGACAGTTGATAGAGAAAGTCCTCCAACGGACGGCCTCAACATAACTCAAGATCGAATCTAACTGTCGCTTTTGTAAAAATTTGCCGTGTCGGCGTGGCCGTCGAGCGTGATCGGTGAGAAGAAACACCACTTATGAGGCACGTGTTCACCGGCGCGCTGCACCACTTTCCGATTACCCGTCCCAAGACCGCCGGGCGAGCCCCGTGTGACTTGCACAAACTGTGATCGCGACTGCCTTCCGTCGCTAGGTTACGGTCGATGACGCAGCATTTTCTGCGGGACCTGAACCCGGCTGCCTCGAGCGCAAGATCTAAATTAATTTTCTTCTCGTAACCGAAAACACTTTGCTTGAGCAAGGAATCGGGTCATCTTAAGGAGCCCAGGAATGGCACTCTCATAATGACCGTGACCGGCCACGAAAGCGTATTCGCCCGACCGGCGCAGCCAATCTTCGATCGCGTGCTGCTTCTCGCTGCCAGTCATCGACCGGCCGCGCCATCACCAGCGATTTGCCACCTTCTCAGCGATTGTTTGGCAATCCGCACGGCCGAGTCACCCGCGTCGGGGCTGCAGGTGTTGACGTCGATGATGGCGTTGTTCTTCAGCGCGACCGCGTGCCCGCAAGCCACCCCGGCGCAGCAGCCTCCTGAAGAGTCGCGACGGTACTGAGCACGTCGTCGCTGCTCATGATCGGTCCGACCGTCCACTTCGTCCCGCTCTGCAGGTGGGTGTACTCGTGGCAAACCGGCCACTTCTCGGCAGCGACATCGAAGAAGCCGCGGGCCTTCTTCACGATCGGGAAAAGTTTGACCATCGCTTCAACTAGTGCTCGAACTTATCGCCCTCGTCCACTGGTTCGACTAGCGCGGACACACGCCGAATCGCGCCAGCCGAACCCACGGCTGCAGTACAAGTAGACGCGTTGGATATGGTTACGCAGACCGCTTGACTAGGAGAGGGGAGCCGCGTGGCCGAGCGCCGATTCCGCACCGCGCCTTCGACTCTCTGCGCCCTCGAGCCGTTCTGGCCGTCACGGCGGGTCATCGCCTTCGACGAGTGGTGTTGCGCGCGCAGCTGATTCACGCCCACCTATCCGTCCGGTCGTGCTCACCGCGCTGACCTCTTCCGAAAGCAGTCGAACGTATGCGTTCGCTTCTGATATTCACGCTCGTCGGTGTCGGAGCGCAGTTGGTGGACGGCGCGCTGGGCATGGCGTTCGGCGTGACCGCGTCGACGTTCCTGGTGCTCAGTGGCCTCGGAGCTGCCCAGGCGAGCGCGGCCGTGCACCTGGCCGAGGTCGGCACGACGCTGGCTTCGGGTCTGTCGCACTGGCGGTTCAAGAACCTCGACTGGTCGATCGTGCTGAAGCTGGGCCTGCCCGGTGCGATCGGGGCGTTCGTAGGTGCGACCGTGCTGTCGTCGCTCTCGACCGAGCATGCCGCACCGTTGATGGCGGGGATCCTGGTCGCGATCGGAATCTACGTGCTGTTGCGGTTCTCGCTGCGCAACCCTCCGGTGATGCGGCACGGTGAGACACCGCATACCGCGAGGTTCCTCAGCCCGCTCGGGTTGTTCGGCGGGTTGATCGACGCGTCCGGTGGTGGTGGCTGGGGCCCGGTGACGACGAGCACGTTGCTGTCGCGCGGTAAGACGGCCCCGCGCACGGTGATCGGTTCGGTCAGCGCTTCGGAGTTCCTAGTGGCGGCCTCGGCCTCGGTCGGTTTCGGTATCGGGTTGCGCGAGGAGTTCGTCGAGAACCTGCCGGTGGTGCTCGGACTCGCCGTGGGCGGCGTGGTCGCCGCCCCGTTCGCCGCGTGGCTGGTGAGCCGGATCCGGCCCGCGCTGTTGGGCACGGCCGTCGGCGGTGTCATCGTGGTGACCAACAGCCAGAAGCTGGTGCATTACTTCGGTATCGAATGGCCGTGGTCGACGGGTGTTTACACGCTGATCGTAATTGGCTGGGCCGCAGCGCTTTACGTGGCGTGGCGGTACCGTCGGCCCGTGGTACCCGCGCCGGTGGCCAGCGAGGTCGAGGTGGTGCCGAGCGTTGCTCCGTAGGCCGCTGAAATGGTGTGTTAACTCAGAGGTCCATTCGCCAAGGCGGTTGGGAAGTGGAGCCAGGACTGCGGTAGCATTTCGACCTGCTGCCGGCGATCCCGGCGGCGCCGCGGGCTGTGGCGCAGTTTGGTAGCGCACTTGACTGGGGGTCAAGTGGTCGCAGGTTCAAATCCTGTCAGCCCGACAGTGTGATGTCTCGGGACATCGTTGACGGGTGTCCCGAGACATCGTTTACATGTCGACCCGGTTTTCGGGGGATTTTCC
>NZ_LZIK01000030.1:0-912 GCF_001667105.1 Mycobacterium sp. 852002-51152_SCH6134967
TGGTCGAACTCGACGGCTACCGCGTGCTGGCCGACCCGGTGTGGAGCCGCCGGTGCTCACCGTCCCAAACGGTCGGCCCGGAGCGGATGCACGAGGTGCCTGCTCCGCTCGAGGCGCTGGCCGCCGTCGACGCGATCATCGTCAGCCACGACCACTACGACCACCTCGACATGGACACGATCGTCGGCCTCGTCCACACGCAGCGGGCGCCGTTCGTCGTCCCGCTCGGCATCGGCGCGCACCTGCGCAAATGGGGGATCCCGGAGAGCCGGATCGTCGAACTCGACTGGAACGAGAGCCACACGATCGGCGAGCTCACCCTGGTGTGCACGCCGGCGCGGCACTTCTCCGGTCGCGCGTTCACCCGTAACACCACGCTGTGGGCGTCGTGGGTGATCATGGGCCCGCAACACCGGGCGTTCTTCGGCGGCGACACCGGATACACCAAGAGCTTCGCCCAGATCGGCATGGACCACGGGCCGTTCGACCTGACGCTGCTGCCCGTCGGTGCCTACCATCCGGCGTGGCCGGACATCCACATGAATCCCGAAGAGGCGGTCAAGGCGCACCTCGACGTCGCCGAAGCCGACCGGGGGCTGCTGGTACCGATCCACTGGGCCACCTTCCGGCTCGCGCCACACCCGTGGGCCGAACCGGTCGAGCGGCTGCTGCGGGCCGCCGACGCGGAAAAGGTGCAGTTAGCGGTGCCCAAACCGGGGCAGCGGGTCCGGTTGGACGCGACGCCGCCGGTCGACCCGTGGTGGCGGTTCTAGCCCCGCCTTCCAGCGCACACTTTTTGCCGACGCACTCGCGGTTCGAGCACCCCAACAGTGCGCTCGTCGGGTTACCGTTCAGCTCATGAAAGCACTGGCCAGGGTGGCTGTCGTCGGGTTGCTGCTCGTCGCTACCTCG
>NZ_LZIK01000031.1:0-12789 GCF_001667105.1 Mycobacterium sp. 852002-51152_SCH6134967
CAATCACCACCGGCAACACTCCGCGATCGGCAAGGTCCCGCCCATCACACGGTTAACCAACCTGCCTGGGCAGTACAGCTAGTTCGCAGCGCGTCCTGTGACGGTCGTGGCGCCTGTTGCTGATTTGCTGTCGTGTCGCCTGTGATTTACCGCTCACTTTGTCGTCGAAAGGTAAGAAACCTTTATAAATGCGGTCGACCACATTATTCGGAAAGTCTTGCGGCAGCAGTATTTCCACAGGTCATGGACCGTCTTGGAGTTGCCGAAATTTGGTAACAATCGGGTAACGCACGCTTTTCTAAGCGGTGTCTGAGAGGTTCACAGGTTATCTCAGGTGCCGCTTTTCGCACCGCCGTGGGATGTCTGATTTCGTCGCTAGAATCGGTTCAGACCGCGCCGATTTGGCGCGTTACGACTTGAAATCTAGGGCCGGTTGCACGCGATGCCGGCGGAGGTACCGATTTTCGATGGTTGACTTTTTGATGCCTGAACATGCGCCTACGGCGATGGGTGCAGTGAAGCTGAGCCGAGGACCGATCGGCGATATCGCCGCAACCGGTACCGGTGCAACCGTGGTGACGCACCCGGGCGACGACAGCGTCGCGGTGCTCAATCCCCGCACCCTCGCCGCTGAGGCCATCGTCGCGGTCCACGGTGAGCCCTTCGCGGTGGCAGTCCACGACGACCGCGCTTATGTCAGCACGTCGTCCTGGACCCACAAGGACGAGGTGACCGTCCTGGACACCGCGACCAAGTCGGTGATCGCTTCGTACCCGCTGGCGGACAACGTCACGGCACTGGTCGTGAGCCCCGACGGCAAGCGCGTCTACGCCGGTCGAACCGGTGACGGGCGCATCGACGTCGCGGTGATCGACGTCCCCGCCGACCGCGTGGGCACCATCGACATCGCGACCGGCGCGGGCATCGGCATCGATGCCCTCGCGATCGACCCGACCGGAACGCGGCTGTACGTCGCGACCACCGACGCGCGGGGCAGCGCGGTCCTCTCCGTCGAACTCGAGACCGGCCGGGTCGGCGGTGCGGTGCGTATCGGTGCGCCGATTCGCGATATCGCGCTCGCCGACGGCGCGGCGTTCGTCCTGAGCTCGGACCGGACCCGCGGTGGTGTGGTCCACGTGATCGAGTTGTCCTCGGGACGCATCACCGATGTCATCGAGGTCGGCGGCGCCCCAACGCAGCTCGCGATGGGCGAGGACAAGAGTAGGGCCTACATCGTCGACTATGACCACGTCGCGGTGCTGTGCACGCTGACCCTTCAGATCGTCGACACGATCACCGTCGACGGCCGGCCGTCCTGCGTGGCAGTCGATTCGCATGGTGGCCGGCTCTACGTGGCCGACTACTCGGGCGAGGTGGCGATGTTCGCCGTCAACGCGTCGATGCCGCTGCTGTATTCGGAGTTTGTCGCGACGGACCCGATCGTCGCCCCCAAGGTGCGCGAGCTGGAGCCGGTCACCGCTTAGGGAGCGCAGAAAGGGTCACGACATTCGCAGCTCGTGCGCGGCGACGGCGAAGATTTCGTCGCCTGAGCCGATCGCGACGAAGTGCCCTGCTCCGTCGACGGGATGCCACACCGAACCCGGCATCGAATGCGACACCGCCTTGTTGATCGGATCGGGCACGAGTCGGTCGTCGAGCCCCTGCCACAGATGCACCGGCCTCGCGATCCGCGAGATGTCGAAGTCCCACGCCCGGTAGAGCACTTCCGCGTCACGGACCAAGCCGTCCGAGCCGTGAGCGAAGCATTCGGCGACCGCATTCATGAACGTCGTTTCGACCTCCGGGCGACTCAGTATCTGTCGGTCGTGCTCACCGACCGACCTGCGGAGGGTCTTGACGAATCCGTCGCGCCTGTTCTTGGCGGAGTATCCGAGCGCGGCATACATGAGGCGAAAAGCGGGCTTGAACCGTAGCGCGAGGAAGCCGCCGAGGGCATCGATCTTCGACAGGTACGGCGCCGCGGAGTTGTCACCGAAAGCGCCGTAACTGCCGGGCGCGATACTGCTGACATGGCGCAGCCGCCCGCTGTCGATGTAGGCGGCGGCCGCCAGCGCCCATGGGCCGCCTTCCGACCAGCCCGTCACGCCGAACTCCCGGTAGCCCAACACATCCGCGATGGTCGTCAGGTCGTCGGCCCAGCCCGCGTACGACCGGACCTTCTGAACGCTCGACTGTCCCATACCCGGGCGGTCGACGCCGACGAGCCGGATCCCGTTCTTGGCCGCCGAGTCCGCCAACAGCAGGACCTCCAAGCGGCTGCTGGGCCCACCGTGGTTGTGCATGACAAGGGGACCGTTTGGGTCGCCGACCTCGGCGAGGGCCAGTCGACGACCGTCGCGCGTCCTCACTTCCGCAGTCATATCGTCCTTCCACCAAATTGCGGTGAACCCTCGTCGCGGCTGTCCCGTCGTACCACCTGAAAGGCCACCGGGGTCTTCGGGTCACGAAGGGAGCGCGGTATGCGCGCAATACTGTTGACAATGGTCGGGCTGGCCGCGGTGGCATGCGGTGTGATTCTCACGCCGGCGGCCATCGCGTCGGCGGCCGATTCGGCGGAGCTGACCATCGCCACACTCGAGGCCCAAGGCTTCGACGTCAAGGTCAATCGGATCGGAAGTGCGCCCCTCGACGAGTGCGTCGTCACCGATATCCGAAATGCTCGGGAGCGAACCGAATTGGTGCGACGAGGCGACGATCTGGTGCAGGTGGTGGCCCAGCGCACGATCACCGTCACCGCGGATTGCTCACGCTGATGCGGCGGCTTCGGTGTAGTTGGTCGCGCTTGCCGCAACAAACCACACCGAAGTTGCTAGCGACCGCTGCAGTCCAGCGACACCGAGATCGGCTTGCTGATGGTCACGGGGAACAGCACCCCGTCCTGATTCCCGCCGAGCAGCGGAACCAGCTGGGTGAACTCCTGGGGATTGCGCACGCTGGTGACCACGCAGTCGGACAGCGGGGCCGTGCCGATCTTGTCGATGGTCACGTTGTACCCCTGATCCTGCAGCTTGCTGATGACCTCCTGGGCCGACTCCTGATCGTCGGCCGATGCGACGCCCGCGGGCAGCATGACAGCCGCGCACACGACGGTGGCGACTCCGGCGAGGGTCCGTGTGGTCCGCATGCGGTCCATGATTCCCTATCAGCGCTCGGCGCGCTGGTAAGCAGTCACAACCGCGGCGCCCCCGAGCCCGATGTTGTGCTGCAGCGCGGCGGTGACGCCCTCGACCTGTCGCTTGTCGGCCGCACCGCGCAACTGCCACGTCAGCTCCGCGCACTGCGCGAGACCCGTCGCACCGAGCGGGTGTCCCTTGGAGATCAACCCGCCGGAGGGGTTGACCACCCAACGCCCGCCGTAGGTGGTGTCGTTGTTGTCGATGAGCTTGGGCGCCTCACCCTCGGCGCACAGGCCCAGCGCCTCGTATAGCAGTAGCTCGTTGGCCGAGAAGCAGTCGTGCAGCTCGATCACCTGAAAGTCGGCCGGTCCCAGCCCCGACTGGTCGTAAACCTGCTGCGCGGCTTTGACATTCATGTCGTAGCCAATGAGGTTTTTGGCGCTGCCGTCGAAGCTGGACCCGAAGTCGGTGGTCATCGCCTGACCGACGATCTCCACCGCCTGGTCTGCCAGGCCGTGCCTGTCGACGAAGTCCTCGCTTGCCACGATCGCCGCACCGGAGCCGTCCGACGTGGGCGAGCACTGCAGTTTGGTCAGCGGGTCGGAGATCATTTTCGCGGCCAGGATGTCGTCGAGCGTGTACTCCTCCTGGAACTGCGCATACGGATTGTTCACCGAATGCTTGTGGTTCTTGTACCCGATCTTCGCGAAATGCTCTGCGGTGCTTCCATGTTGGCGCATGTGCCCGCGACCCGCGGCGCCGAACATCCACGGTGCGACGGGGAATCCGAACTCGTCGATCTCGGCCATCGCCGCGACGTGCTTAGCCATCGGGGATTCCCGATCGTCGTGGCCGCCTTGGAGTGACCCCGGCTGCATCTTCTCGAAACCAAGAGCGATGACGCAGTCGGCGAGCCCGCCGCGGATCGTCTGCGCGGCAAGGAACAGCGCCGTCGAACCGGTCGAGCAGTTGTTGTTGACGTTGGCGATCGGAATTCCCGTCAAGCCGAGTTCGTAGAGCGCCCGGTTGCCCGAGGTCGAGTCCCCGGCGACGTAGCCGACGAATCCCTGCTGGACTTCGGAGTAGTCGATGCCGGCGTCGTCGAGTGCCTTGGTGCCCGACTCCTTGGCCATCTGAGGGTAGTCCCACCCTTCACGGCGGCCCGGCTTCTCGAACTTCGTCATTCCGACACCGACGACGAAGACCCTGTTTTTGGCGGTCGACATTGATGATCCTTTCGCTGCGCTGCGATCGACAGAAACATACAGCGCGCCACCTGTCTAGCGGCCGACGAAAGCGTCGAGAAACTGCCCCGGAGCACCGAGCCCGATCTTGATTACGGCCGTCGCAGCCATTGTGGCCCGCGCGGGACGGGTTGTGGTGTAGACCTGCAAGAGTAGAACGTGTTCTAGTTTCGCGTGAGGAGTCGGTTATGGGCCTACGGGTGGTGCAGTGGGCGACCGGTGGCGTCGGCGTCGCAGCGATCAAGGGTGTGCTCGAACACCCCGACCTCGAACTCGTCGGATGCTGGGTGCACTCGCCGGCGAAGGCAGGCAAGGACGTCGGCGAGATCGTCGGCATCGGGCCGGTGGGGGTGACCGCGACCAACAGCCTCGACGACATCCTCACCCTCGACGCCGACGCGGTGATCTACTCACCGCTATTGCCCAATCCGGACGAGGTGGCCGCATTGTTGCGGTCCGGTAAGAACGTCGTCACCCCGGTCGGATGGGTGTATCCCAGTGCCCGGCAGGGCACGCCTTTGCAAGAGGCGGCGCTCGCGGGAAATGCCACGCTGCACGGCACCGGCATTGCGCCAGGCGGGATCAGCGAGAAGTTTCCGCTCCTGTTCTCCGCGTTCTCGACCGGCGTGACATTCGTTCGGGCCGAAGAGTATTCCGACCTTCGCACCTACGAGGCGCCCGACGTCGTACGGCACGTGATGGGCTTCGGTGAGATTCCGGACAAGGCGCTCAGCGGACCGATGCAGAAGCTGCTCGACGGCGGCTTCATCCAGGCGGTGAAGATGATCGTCGACAAGGTGGGTTTCCGTGCCGATCCGAAAGTCCGTTCCGCGCAGGAGATCGCGGTCGCCACTGCACCGATTGAATCACCGATCGGTGTCATCGAGCCGGGGCAGGTCGCGGGCCGCAAATTCCACTGGGAGGCCCTCGTCGACGAGGAACCGGTGGTGCGAGTCACCGTGAACTGGCTGATGGGTGAGGAAAACCTCGACCCCGCTTGGACATTCGGCCCCGAAGGCCAGCGGTACGAGATGGAGGTCCGCGGTAACCCGGATGTCAACATCGTCGTCAAGGGCTTTCAGTCGGCGGTCGGCGGAGAGGGCCCGGAGTACGGCATCGTCGGCACCGCGGCGCACTGTGTGAACTCGGTGCCCGCGGTGTGCGCCGCAGAACCCGGCATCGCAACGTATCTCGATCTGCCGTTGATCAGCGGCAGGGCGGCGCAGGGCCTCGCGTAGCGTCGGGGGCCGCGCGGGCGACGCCGCTCACCTGGCACACTCACGGGCTGTGACGAGACGTGCACTGGTACTGGCCGGCGGCGGCGTGGCGGGTATCGCATGGGAGACCGGCATCCTGACCGGCATCGCCGACGAGTCGCCCGCGACCGCCGATGCGTTGTTGGCCTGCGACGTTCTGGTCGGCACATCGGCGGGTTCGACGGTCGCCGCACAACTCGGGAGCGGCCTCGGCCTGCCCGCGTTGTTCGACCGGCAGACCTCGGCGACATCGTCGGAGATCAACCCCGGCGCGGGGATCGAGACGATCACCCAGATGTTCCTCGACGCGATGACCGCTCCCGGTTCGAAAACCGAGAAACTGCAGCGGATCGGGGCGATCGCGCTCGCCGCGGACACCGTCACCGAAGACGTGCGGCGAAGAGTGATCGAGCAGCGACTGCCGTCGCACGAGTGGCCCGACCGCGATCTGCGCATCACCGCCATCGACACCGAGACCGGGGAACTGGTGGCGTTCGACCGCACCTCGGGCGTCTCGCTGGTCGACGCGGTCGCGGCCAGCTGCGCGGTGCCCGGTGTGTGGCCGCCGGTCACCATCGGGTCGCGCCGCTTCATGGACGGCGGCGTCGGTAGCACCGTCAACCTGGCCGTGGCCGGCGATTGCGATGTCGTGGTCGCCCTGATCCCACAGGGCTTGTCGTCGCCGTCACCGTTCGGGGCGGGCGCCAGGGACGAGGTCACCACGCGCAACGCTTTTGGCGTGTTCGCCGACGACGAGTCGCTGGCGGCGTTCGGCGCCAACCCGCTCGACCCCGCGTGCCGCACACCGTCTGCGCATGCGGGACGCAGACAGGGCCGCGGCGTCGCCGCTCAGATCGCCGAGCATCTCGGCATCTAATCCTCGGTCACGGTAGGTGTTTCGGGCTTGGTGTCGAACGCGTCCAGTGCGGCGGCCGCCAACTCGATACCGATGTCGATCACTTCGGCTGCGCGGTGGAATTCCAGGCTCCGACAAGCCGAACGGGGTACCTCGATGAGCATGTCGGGCGGATAACCGGCGAGCTGGTGTCGCGCAAGCGCGGCCTGCGCGATGTCGATCGTGCGGTTCATCACCTCGAAGCTGCCGAGCTTGGGCACCACGGACGCTTCCTTCGTCGCGTCGACGAGCTCCTCCTCGCTGTCTCCGCCCGCCGGATAGTCCTCCGGTGCCGCGCCGAAGCGGGTCAGCATCGCATTCGACTCGAACAGCGACGTGGTGCTGCGCCACACCCTCGCCAGCCACTCGGTGGTGGCGCGTTGACCCTGTCCTGCTGGTTCTACAGGTTCTTCGCTGCCGCCGGCCTCGCTGCCGGCCAAGGATACCGCGATGGTCAGGTCGGCGTTGACGGCTGCGATCGGCGCCATGGGCAGCGGTTCGAGGATGCCGCCGTCGGCGAGTAGGCGCCCGTCGAGCACATGCGGCGCGATCACCCCGGGGATCGCGATCGACGCTCGGATCGCGGCGTCCACCGGGCCCCTCTGCAGCCATACCGACTTGCCGGCGATGAGGTCGGTCGCGACCGCGGTGTAGGGGATCGGCAGGTCCTCGATGCGCACCTCGCCCAGGATGTCGCGAACAGCGTCGAGGATCTTGGTCGCGCGCAGCACGCCCGCCGCGGTGATCGAGGGATCGAGCAGCCGCAGCACGGCACCCTGGGTGAGCGACTTCGCCCAGTCGGAGAACTCGTCGAGCTTGCCCGCCGCGTGCAGCCCGCCGACGAGAGCGCCCATGGACGATCCTGCGATGCCGACGATCTCGTAGCCGCGGTCCTGAAGTTCCTCGATCACCCCGATGTGGGCGTAGCCGCGGGCGCCACCGCTGCCCAGCGCCAGCGCGACCCGCTTGCCAGCCATGCCGCCATTGTCGCCTGCCGGCGCCGGTTCTGGCCGCCGGTTTCAGGCGCAGAGGCCGTCGGCCGCCGCCTGCACGGCGACGATGACCGCGGCCTGACGCGGCGGCGGCAACTGCGTCCACGGTGTGTCGTACGTTCCAGGCCCCGCCGAATCCGTTGATTGCACCATGCCGAGGTAGGGCTCGATCTGTGACTTCGGGTCACCACCCTGTTCGTCCATCCACTGCCGCGCTGTGGCGCAGGCCTTGAAGTACTCCTCCTCGGTCGAGTCGGCGGGAGCGCCGACCGCGGTGGTGACACCGTCGGGGGAGACGGCGACCGAACCCGGTGCCGCGGTGGGTGTTTCCGAGCTGGTGGCCGTGGGGGTCGAGTCGGCCGACGGCTCGGAGGTGTCTTCGGTACCCGAGGAGCATCCCGCGACGACACCCACCATCACTGCGGCCGCCGCGACACCGTGACGCATGCGCATGCCCGTCAATCTAGGCAACGGCTCGCCCGTGACCGACACCGGCTGCACCGATCGCCGAGGTTGCGCTCACGGTGAATCTATCCGCCGACCCCGCAAACACGCGTCTGGCCTGCGTCGACAGGCTCCGAGCGTGCGGGACCGTCGCCTCCGGCCGGGTTGGAATGGCACGCCCATGCCAGGCTTGCCCTCATGACGACCGGACGCCAGGAGTGTTGTAGGCCCTAGCGCCGCCCCCTGCCCGTTTTTGGTTCTCTTGGAGCTCCCATGGCCTCCCCTGCAGTTCTGCCCTCTGCCGCACCCGCGGTGTCCGCACCGACGCGGCTGCGGCTGCCCGATCTGTTGCTCGCTTCCGACCGCTGCGCCGACGATGTGCTCACCGGTCGCTACGACCACCTGCTGCCTGCTGGCGGACCGCCTCGCGACGAACGCTGGTTCACCCGCCTCCATGGTGATGACGAGCTCGACATCTGGCTGATCAGCTGGGTGCCCGACCGGTCGACCGAGATGCACGACCACGGCGGCTCTCTCGGGGCCCTGACGGTGATCTCGGGCGCGTTGCGTGAGACCCGCTGGGATGGTGGAGCGTTGCGGCGTCGCCGGCTGCACGCTGGGGATCAGGCGGCCTTCCCGCTGGGGTGGGTGCACGACGTGGTGTGGGCACCCGACGGTGACACGTCGGCCCCGGTCGCGCCCGCGCTGAGCGTGCATGCCTATTCGCCGCCGTTGACCGCGATGTCGTATTACGAGGTGACGGAACGGAACACGTTGCGCCGCAATCGGACCGAGCTGACCGATGGACCGGAAGGGTGATCATGACAAGTCGCATCGACCGGATCCTGGACGACGCCCGCGCCCGCCTGCACCGGTTGCCCGCGGCCGAGGTGCCCGCGGCGTTGGATCGCGGAGCGATCTTGGTCGACATCCGTCCGCAAGCCCAACGCGCACGCGAGGGGGAGGTGGCAGAAGCGTTGGTGATCGAACGCAACGTGCTCGAATGGCGTTGCGACCCGACCAGCGAGGCGCGGCTGCTGCAGGCCGTCGACGATGACGTCGAGTGGGTGGTGCTGTGCTCGGAGGGCTACACCTCGAGCCTGGCGGCGGCGGCGCTGCTTGATCTGGGGCTGCACCGCGCGACCGACGTCATCGGCGGATACCACGCGTTGAAAGACGTTCTTGCCTAATCCTTCTCGTCGCTGCTCAGCAGCGGCCGCAGGCGTTCGGTCTTCTCCGGTGTCCAGCCCGGCGGCTGCAGGATCGCCGCCCACGCGTTGGCCACATCCTTGACGTAGACGTGGCCGTGTCCGTCGGGCACATCCACGGCCACGGCCATGTCCGCCGACACCTGGAGGAACGTCACCACGGGTATCCACTGCATCCGGCCGGAGACGTCGTAACCTCGCGGCTCCTTGAGCCAATCCGGTTCGGCGAACAGCAGATCCGGGTTGAACCACGCGATCGGGTCCGACGCGTGCTGCAGGTACACCACCCGCGGATCCCCCCAGGGGCCGTCCGGCCGGCTCAAATCCTGGGCGCGGGCGGCGAAGTGGACGTTCTCGCCGTCGTCGTAGATTGGCAGCCACATCGGGGAGCCGGGGTCGCGGTCACGGGTCAGCTGCGTCCAGATCGTGTTGTTGAACGTGGGGCCGCTGAACAGGGCACCGTCCGTGCGGGCGATGAGGTTGTTGAGCGCGAGGAAAGGCGCTTCACCACCGAATGATCCGAGGCTCTCCCCGAACACGACCAGGCGCGGTCGCTGCGCCTCGGGCATCTCTCGGATCAGCGCGTCGACGGCCTCGAACAGCGCCTGACCCGCCTGTCGTGCGTTCTCCTTGTCCACGAGGAACGACAGCCAACTCGGCAGAAACGAGTACTGCATCGACACGATTGCGGTGTCGCCGTTGTACATGTATTCCAGTGCAGAGGCTTCGGCTTCGTTGATCCAGCCGGTGCCGGTGGTGGTGGCCACGGCGACGACGTCGCGGTCCAGTCCGCCGGTGCGCTGCAGTTCGCGGGCCGCCAGCGCGGCGGTGGCCTTGATTCCGTCCGCGGAATGCAGACCGGCGTAGACGCGGATCGGTTCGACGGCAGGCCGGCCGTTGAACTCCGTCAACTGCTCGACCGTCGGCCCCGCCGCCACGAATATCCGGCCCTGGTGGCCAAGGGATTCCCAGCTGGCCAGCGACTGGGGGCCGCCGGACCGCAACGGTGATGTGGGCGCAGTGAAATCCGGGTCGGTTTCGTCGTTGACTGCCGCGAACGTGTTGTTGATCGTACTCATCGCAAAGCGCACCACGATGCCGTTCAGCAGCGCGATGGTGAGCGCGATCAGCAGCACCACCACCACAACCGCCGAAACCCTCGGCGGTGCAACGCGTTCGAGTTGCCGGACCAGGAAGCGCACGAGCCTGCCGATCAGCTGCCCGATCTCGACGAGCACGAACAGCGTCACGATGGACAGCACGGCGGTCAGAGGATGATCCCAGAAGCCCATACGCGGAACACCGTTGAGATCGCGGACCTCGTCCTGCCAGATGTGGAAGTAGACGATCATCAGGATCTGGCCGATGACGCCGATGACCACCAGGGCGATCCAGGCCTGTCGCGGGGCGGGCGGGCTGCTGTCCTTGGACCGCATGTAGCGCACGAGCCACACCACGAACACGCCGAGTGCATAACCGAAAGCGCCTGCGCCTCCGCTGACCAGCCCCTGGAACAGCGGACCTCGCGGGAGCAGCGACGGCGTCATCGACAGCCACAGGAAAACCAAGCCCAGCGCGGTGCCGGTGAAGGTGTAGTTGCGCACCCACCAGGGCGTGTCCTTGGATGTCTTGACCGGCTTCTCCCGCGGCTCGTCGACCGTGGTGTCGGTGTCGTCGCGGGTGTCGGTCACCACCGCAGATTAACGGTGGCGGAAGGCCGGTGGGCGCTTCTCGGTGAACGCGTTCATGCCCTCGGTCTGGTCGTCGGTCGCGAACGCGGAGTGGAACAGCCTGCGCTCGTACAGAAGGCCCTCGGCCAGGGTCGATTCGAAGGCACGGTTGACGGCCTCCTTCGCCATCCGCGATGCCGACAGCGACATTCCGGCGATGGTCTTGGCGACCGCGTTGGCCTCGTCGAGCAGTGTGTCGGCGGGCACCACCCGGGATACCAGGCCCGCTCGTTCGGCCTCCTCGGCGCCCATGTTGCGACCGGTGAGGATCAGGTCCATGGCCTTGGCCTTGCCGATAGCGCGGGTCAGCCGCTGCGAGCCGCCCATGCCGGGCAGCACGCCGAGCTTGATCTCGGGCTGGCCGAATTTCGCGGTGTCGGCGGCGATCAGCAGATCGCACATCATCGCTAACTCGCAGCCACCGCCCAGCGCGTAGCCGGCGACGGCGGCGATCGTGGGGGTGCGGGTGGCGGCGAACGAACCCCAGGCTGCGAAGAAGTCGCTGGCGAAGACGTCGGCGAACGACAGGCTCGCCATCTCCTTGATGTCGGCTCCGGCAGCGAACGCCTTCTCGTTACCGGTGATGATGATGGCGCCGATCGCCGGATCGTTGTCCAAATCGGCTGCCGCGGAGGTGACTTCGTCCATCACCTGGCTGTTGAGCGCGTTGAGTGCCTTCGGCCGGTTCAACGTGATGGTCGCGACACGGTCGTCACGCGTGACGAGAATAGTGGAGAAGCTGGTGTCGTCATTCATCTTTGAACTCCAGTTCGCGATCGGCCGGCGCGAAGTAGTCCTCCACGTCGGCTGTGGTGACAGCCGCCAACGAGGCGGGCGACCATTTCGGATGGCGGTCCTTGTCGACAACCTGGGCGCGGATACCCTCGACGAAGTCGTGGGAGCGCAGGGCCCCGCACGAGGTCCGGTATTCCTGGCGCAGCACGTCTTCGAGTGTGTCGAGTTCGGCGGCGCGGCGCAGGGCTTCCAGCGCGACGGAAACCGAGACGGGCGAGCGGCTCTCGATGAGGTCGGCCGCCTCGCCGGCAGCCGCGTCTTCGTGGGAGCGCAGGGCCGCGACGATGTCGAGGACGGTCTCACCGGCATAACAGCGGTCGATCCATTCGCGTTGCCGCAGAAGGTCACTCGGCGGTGGCTCGATGGCATGGGCGGCCAGTGCGTCATTGATCCCGGCCGCGAGGATCGCGGCCTTGAAGTCGGCGAGCTTGTCGTGGGGGACGAAGTGGTCGGCGAAACCCATCGCGATCGCGTCGGCTCCGTCGAAGTTCGCGCCCGTGAGCGCGGCGTGGTAGCCGAGTAGCCCGGGTGCGTGCGACAGGATCAGCGTGCCGCCGACGTCGGGAACGAAGCCGATGCCGACCTCCGGCATCGCCATCTTGGTGGTGTCGGTGACGACGCGCACGCTGCCGTGGGCGCTGACCCCGACGCCGCCGCCCATCACGATGCCGTCCATCAGGGCGACATACGGTTTGGCGAACCGGCCGATCTGGGCGTTGAGCAGGTATTCGTCGTACCAGAAGAGGCGCGCTTCACGCCCTTTGTCAGGTCCCTCGGCCCTGGCGCTGTGATAGAGCGCGACGATGTCGCCGCCCGCGCACAGGCCGCGTTCGCCGGCGCCGTCGACGACGACGGCGGTGACGGCATCGTCGTCGGCCCATTCGGCCAGCACACGCGACATCGCGGTGACCATGGAGTGGTTCAGCGAATTGATGGCCTTGGGCCGGTTGAGGGTGATCAGCCCGACGCCGCGGTCAACGGTTACTAGGACATCCTCGTTTTCGCCCACGAGTTTCTCCTATGTCAAGCCGCTGCCGCTTGGCAAGGCTTTTGACGATTGTTGTGGTCGGTGTGCAGGTGGCCGTAGA
>NZ_LZIK01000032.1:0-82180 GCF_001667105.1 Mycobacterium sp. 852002-51152_SCH6134967
GGCGGCGGGGGCGGGGGCACGTGGGGGGGCGGGCGGAGCGGGGGGTGCTGCGGCGGGCGCCCCGGGGACCGTGACCCGGAAACCGTTGACGATCGCGTCCGTGGCCTCAGCGGCCGGGACAACCTGGTCGACGCTCGTGGTGACGGACAACGACACCAGATACTTGTCCGGTCCGGCCGTGGC
The DNA here is from genome assembly GCF_001667105.1 of Mycobacterium sp. 852002-51152_SCH6134967. Taxonomy (NCBI): domain Bacteria; kingdom Bacillati; phylum Actinomycetota; class Actinomycetes; order Mycobacteriales; family Mycobacteriaceae; genus Mycobacterium; species Mycobacterium sp. 852002-51152_SCH6134967. The sequence goes on from NZ_LZIK01000032.1 coordinate 184, forward strand.
GATGACGTGACGCCGCGAGGTGTTCAGCGTCATGTTGTTCTCGCGGTAGGTCCCCTCGATCAACGCCGACGGCATGCCGCCGAACTCGGCCAGCGACGCGTCGGTGCTGCGCCACGCGGGCAGCTGTTGGCTGTCGATGAAGCCGTGGCCGATCGCCTCTTTGGGGTCGAAGTCGCCGACGAGCTTGTAGACCACGACCTGAGCGTTCGAGGTGTACAACCCGTTACCGCCGACCCGGTCCGCGATCACCGCGAAGGCATCGGGCACGTTCGGGTCGGGGACGTGCTCCCAGCCGCGCGGCATCGGCAACACGATGGTGAGCGCCTTGAAGTCGCGGCTGTTCTGGGGCTCGAGTTTGACCTCCTTGTCGGAGAAGAACTCGGTGAGCGTGCCGGAGGTGGCGGGCATGATCGTCGCGACCGGCGCCGGGGGGACGGGTCGGGCGGCCAGGCCCGGGGCCGCGGCACCGGCCGGTGTCGCCGCGCCCGCCGGAGTCGCCGCGCCCGCCGGAGTCGCTGCGCCGGCTTGGGCCGCCGCGCCGACCGGGGTCCCCGCGGTGGCAGACGTCACACCCGGTGCGGTCACCCCCTGTTGGGTGAGGGGCTGGGCGTTCGGTGTGACCGTGACGGTCTGCGTGACCGTGGGCAACGCGGGCTGGGGTGGCTGCGGAACGAGAGGTTCGGCCGATGCGGTCGTGCCCGCAAAGCCGAGGACGCCGGCGGTGGCGGTGGCCACACTTGCGGCCAATATCCGCCAGCGAGGGGCGATCTCGATCATCTGCGTCGGTCCTTCCGAGCTGCACGGGAAGAGGTCAGGCGCTGACTGTATCGACCCGCGAAGCACGGCGACCAGCGTCGGAATCGACCTGCAACCGTGTTCTGACTTCCCCGCAATGCAACCGAGACCGACCCGTGGCCGAAGCACCGCGAATATCGGTGCTTATACCCTGTTCACGTGACAGACGCGCCGACCACAGACACCCCGCAGCACCGCTACACCGCGGAGCTGGCCGGGCAGATCGAGCGCACCTGGCAGCAGCGGTGGGCCGACGCGGGGACCTTCCACGTGCCGAACCCCGTCGGGTCGCTGGCGCCCGCCGACGGTTCGCCGGTGCCCCCCGACAAGATGTTCGTCCTGGACATGTTCCCGTATCCGTCGGGTGAAGGCCTGCACGTCGGGCACCCGCTCGGTTACATCGCGACCGACGTCTACGCCAGGTACTTCCGGATGACCGGGCATAATGTGTTGCACGCCTTGGGGTTTGACGCGTTCGGTCTGCCTGCCGAGCAGTACGCCATCCAGACCGGGACGCATCCCCGGATTCGCACCGAGGCCAACATCGTCAACTTCAGGCGCCAGCTGGGCCGGCTGGGCTTCGGTCACGACTCGCGCCGCAGCTTCGCGACCACCGACGTCGACTACTACAAGTGGACGCAGTGGATCTTCCTGCAGATCTACAACGCGTGGTTCGACCCGACCGCACAGAAGGCCCGGCCGATCGCGGAGTTGGTCGAGCAGTTCGAGTCGGGTGCGCGCAGCCTCGACGACGGCCGGTCGTGGACGGATCTGTCGAAGGGTGAGCGCGCCGACGTCATCGACTCGTATCGGCTGGTATATCAGTCCGACTCGCTGGTGAACTGGTGTCCGGGGTTGGGCACGGTACTGGCCAACGAGGAGGTCACCTCCGACGGCCGCAGCGAGCGCGGGAACTTCCCGGTGTTCCGTAAACGGTTGCGGCAGTGGATGATGCGGATCACCGCGTACTCCGATCGCCTGCTCGACGACCTCGAACTGCTGGACTGGCCGGAGAAGGTCAAGACCATGCAGCGCAACTGGATCGGCCGGTCGACAGGGGCATCCGTCCTGTTCGGCACTGACGTCGGGGACATCGAGGTGTTCACCACCCGCCCCGACACCCTGTTCGGCGCGACGTACATGGTGCTGGCGCCCGAGCACGAACTGGTCGACAAGGCGGTCGCCGACCAGTGGCCCTCCGGTGTCGACGAGCGATGGACGTACGGCGCCGCGACGCCCGCCGAAGCCGTCGCCGCCTACCGCGCGGCGATCGCGGCCAAGTCGGACCTGGAGCGGCAGGAGAACAGGACCAAGACCGGTGTGTTCGTCGGCGCGTATGCGACGAATCCCGCCAACGGTCAACGCGTGCCGATCTTCATCGCCGACTACGTTCTGCTGGGCTACGGCACCGGAGCCATCATGGCGGTGCCGGGACACGACCCGCGCGACTGGGAATTTGCGAACCAGTTCGGGCTGCCGATCGTGGAAGTCGTTGCCGGCGGCGATGTCTCGCAGGATGCGTACACCGGAGAAGGCGAGATCGTCAACTCCGACTACCTCAACGGGCTGAGCGTGGCCTCGGCGAAGGAGGCCATCACCGCGCGGTTGGCGGCAGAGGGCCGCGCCCGGGAGCGCGTCGAATACAAGCTGCGCGATTGGCTTTTCGCGCGTCAGCGGTACTGGGGCGAGCCGTTCCCGATCGTCTACGACGAGGACGGCCGCGCGCACGCGCTGCCGGAGTCCGCGCTGCCGGTCGAGCTGCCCGACGTACCCGACTACTCGCCGGTGCTGTTCGATCCAGACGACGCCGACAGTGAGCCGTCGCCGCCGCTGGGCAAGGCCACCGACTGGGTGAACGTAGAGCTGGATCTCGGCGACGGGCTCAAGCGCTACACCCGCGACACCAACGTGATGCCGCAGTGGGCCGCCAGCTCCTGGTACGAGCTGCGCTACACCGACCCGCACAACTCAGAGGAGTTGTGCGCCAAGGAGAACGAGGCCTACTGGATGGGGCCGCGGCCCCTCGAACACGGCGCCGACGACCCGGGTGGTGTCGACCTGTACGTCGGCGGCGTCGAGCACGCGGTGCTGCACCTGCTGTACGCGCGGTTCTGGCACAAGGTGCTCTACGACCTCGGCCACGTCAGCTCTTCGGAGCCCTACCGCCGGCTGGTGAACCAGGGCTACATCCAGGCGTTCGCCTACACCGACTCTCGCGGCGCATACGTGCCCGCCGCGGAAGTGGTTGAGCGGCAAGGCAAGTTCTACTTGCCTGGACCCGACGGTGAAGTAGAGGTCTTCCAGGAGTTCGGGAAGATCGGCAAGAGCCTGAAGAACTCGGTGTCACCCGACGAGATCTGCGACAACTACGGTGCGGACACGCTGCGGGTTTACGAGATGTCGATGGGGCCACTGGAGGCGTCGCGGCCGTGGGCCACCAAGGACGTCGTGGGCGCACACCGGTTTCTGCAGCGGGTGTGGCGCCTGGTGGTCGACGAGGAGACCGGCGCCAACCGCGTCGCCGAACACGAGGCGATCGACGAGCCGACGCTGAAGTTGTTGCACCGCACCATCGCCGGAGTGTCCGACGATTACACGAGCCTGCGCAACAACACCGCGGCGGCCAAGCTGATCGAGTACACCAACCACCTGACCAAGGAGGGGGTGACGGCACGCGCGGCGTTGGAGCCGCTGGTGTTGATGGTCGCGCCGCTGGCCCCACATCTGGCCGAGGAGTTGTGGCGTCGGCTGGGTCACGAATCGTCGCTGGCGCAGGGCCCGTTCCCGGTGGCCGACCCGCAGTATCTGGTCGAGGACACCGTCGAGTACCCCGTGCAGGTCAACGGGAAGGTGCGCGGCCGGGTGACGGTCGCCGCGGACGCGGACGCCGATGCGCTGGAAGCCGCCGCGTTGGCCGACGAGAAGGTTCAGGCGTTCATCAACGGCGCAACGCCGAAGAAGGTCATCGTGGTGGCCGGCCGCCTCGTCAACATCGTCGTCTAACGCGCGATTTCGGTGTAGTTGGTCGCGACTGGCGCAACCATTGACACCGAAATAGCGGCACAGGGAACCGGAGGCGCGGTTGTCGCGTCCATCACTAAGTGCTCAACGCTCATCTCCGTCGGCACGATGGTGTGCTGACGCTCAGCCAGGCTCGCCTCATGGGGATGAGCAGGTCCGCCGTTCACAGGCGCGTGCGGTCCGGACAGTGGCGGCAGTGCGCACGCGGCGTCTACTTCGTCGACGACCGGCCATTCAGTGACGCCGCGCGTATACGCGTCGGGGTGTGGAGTTGCGGGGAGACTGCCGTCGCGAGCGGCTTGACAGCTGCGTGGTGGCACAGCCTCGCCCGCTTCGCACCGAATCTCGTTGACGTCACCATGCCTCGCAACGGCAGCGGCCGAGCTCCCGGCGGCGTGAGGTTGCGCCGCCGGAACCTTGCATCCGAGGACATCGTCGAATGCAAGGGGCTACGCGTCACCTCCCGACCATTGACCGTTCTTGAGGCCGCCGTCCGGACACGCGATGGCGCAAAGATCATGGATCGCGCGCTCCAGGCGGATGTAGCGCTGCGGGATCTGTGGCGCGCCCAACTCCGCAACAAGGGCCGCTACGGTTCACCCGCGGCGCGCGTACTTCTGCAGGCGGCGTCGGACGGCGCACGATCGACGGCCGAGCGGCTGCTGCTCAGGCTGCTCCGGGAAGCCGGGATCACCGGGTGGCAAGCGAACTACCCGGTGGGCAAATATCGCGTCGATGTGGGATTCAAGGGCCCGAAGGTCGCCATCGAAGTTGACGGCTTGGCGTTCCATATCGGTTCTGACGAGTTCCATCAGGATCGGGTGCGACAGAACGACATAACCCTTCTGGGGTGGCAGGTGCTGCGCTTCACGTGGCTCGACATCACGGAGTACCCCGACCGCGTGATAGCGCTCATCAAATCGGCGATTTCGGTGTAACTGGTTGCGCCTGCCGCGACAAACTACACTGAAATCACCGAACTATTAGCGGGGGCGGACGATGACCTCGTGCATGTGGGCGTCGGGCGGGGTGTGCACCGCATCGGCGATCACCTTCGCCACACTCTGCGGGCTCAGGAACCGCGACGGGTCGTACTCGCCGCCCTCGTAGGCGACCAGACCCTCCTGCATTTCCGTGGCGATCCGGCCCGGGTGCACCGACGTCACCCGCAGCGACGGCTCATCGGCCCGCAGTGAGTCGGCGAACGACCGCAAGGCGAACTTGCTGGCCGAATACGACGCCAATCCCGGCGACGCGTTGATCCCCGACCCCGAGTTCACGAACAGCACGTGTCCGCCCGCGGCCCGCAACGCCGGCAACAGCGCGAGTGTAAGGGCAACCGCGCCAATGACATTGACCTCCATGGAGGTGCGCCACTCGTCGACGGTGGACTCGGCGACCCGGCCAGGGAACGCCACGCCCGCGTTGTGGATCAGTACGTCGAGCTCGATGATCGGCTCGACCGCGGCCTCGATACCGGAGACGTCAGCCAGGTCGATCGGCCACGTGGTCGCGCCGAACTGCGCGGCGACCTCGTCGAGCGCCGCCGACGGTCGCCCGGCCAGAAACAGTGTGTGACTGTCGGCGAGCGCCGTGGCGATCGCCGTCCCGAGCCCCCGTGAGGCGCCCGTGATCATCGCGGTCGGCATGTCGAAACCCTACCGACCTGCGTTCGGCGGCGAAGCGTCGCATCATGGAACGGATGCCACCCGACCACAGCTTCGCGCCCACCCAGCTCGCGGCCCGCGCCGCGTACCTGCTGCGGGGTAACGACCTGGGCACCATGACCACCGCGGCACCGCTGCTGTACCCGCACATGTGGAGCTGGGACGCGGCGTTCGTGGCGATCGGGCTGGCCCCGCTGAGCGTCGAGCGCGCGGTCGTCGAACTCGACACCCTGCTCTCGGCGCAGTGGACCAACGGGATGATCCCGCACATCGTCTTCGCCAACGGTGTCGACGGCTACTTTCCCGGCCCGGCGCGCTGGGCCACGTCCGCACTGGCCGCGCACGCACCCCGCAACCGGCACACGTCCGGTATCACCCAGCCGCCGGTGCACGCGATCGCCGTGCAGCGCATCCTCGACCACGCCCGCACCCGCGGCCGCTCCACCCGCGCTGTGGCCGAGGCGTTCCTGGACCGCCGCTGGTCCGACCTCGTCAAGTGGCACCGCTGGCTCGCCGAGGCCCGCGACCCGAACGAACACGGCCGCGTCACGCTGTACCACGGCTGGGAGTCGGGTATGGACAACTCCCCGCGCTGGGACAGCGCCTATGCCAACGTGATTCCGGGCAACGTGCCCGAGTACCAGCGCGAGGACAACACGATCGTCACCGACGCGACCCAGCGTCCGTCCGACCTCGAGTACGACCGCTACCTCTGGTTGCTCGAGGAGATGAAGTCGGCCCGCTACGACGACGAATTGCTGCCCAAGGTCATGAGTTTCGCGGTCGAGGATGTGTTCGTCTCAGCCATCCTCGCAGTCGCCTGCGACGTGCTCGCCGAGATCGGCGAGGACTACGGCCGCCCCCGCGCCGACGTCCGCGACCTCTACGCGTGGGGCCAGCGATTCCGTGACGGCGTCATCGACGCCACCGACGAAAGAACCGGCGCAGCACGGGATTTCGACGTGCGAACCGGCAAGTGGGTGGCCACCGAAACGGTCGCGCAGTTCGCCCCGCTGCTGTGCGGCGGTCTGCCCCACGACAAGGAACGCACGCTGGTGAAGCTGCTGGAGGGCCCACGCTTCTGCGCTCACCCCGACCTCAAGTACGCCTGCATTCCGTCCACCTCGCCGGTGTCGCGCGAATTCCGGCCGCGCGAATACTGGCGCGGGCCGGTGTGGCCGGTGATGACGTGGCTGTTCTCGTGGTGCTTCGCGCGCCGCGGCTGGGCCGAACGCGCGCGTCTGCTGCGCCAGGAGGGACTTCGCCAGGCCAGCGACGGGACGTTCGCCGAATACTACGAACCCTTCACCGGCGAGCCACTGGGCAGCATGCAGCAGTCGTGGACGGCGGCCGCGGTCCTGGACTGGCTCGGTTAGCCCGCTACTCGGCCAGCCGCTCGAGCGGGTCGATGGCCTTGGTCAAAGTCTCGATGTCCTCCGGGCTCAACCGTGACAGCAGGCTGGCCAGATGCGCGCGCCGAACCTCGAGGGCCTCTTGGTGCTGGGCGCGACCCTCCGGGGTGATGTCGACGAGCACCGCCCGCAGGTCGGACGGGTCGCGGGAGCGCTTGACGAGGCCCAGCTTCTCCAGTCGGCGGATCGCCACCGTGGTCGTGGGCGTGCGAACACGCTCGTGGGCGGCCAGGTCGGTCATCCGCATCGGGCCCTGCTCCAGCAGCGTGAGCAGGATCGAGAGCTGGGCCAACGTGAGGTCTCCCGCGTCGGTGCGGCTGGTGTCGCTGCGACGCAGCACGGAGAACACGCGGGACAGAACCCGCTGCAGCTCTCCTGACAGCTCCGCGACCTGCGGTTCTACGACTTCCGCCATAATTTCGGCAGTCTAACCTGTCAGGTGATGCCAGGTTGCGTGACGGACGCGTTAGTTCAAAGTCGTCAGAGGCCCGGTTACAGCACCTGCGAGAGGAACCGCTGCAGACGTTCGGTTTCGGCCGCATCGAAGATCTGCTCCGGCGGTCCGGCCTCGACGACCTTGCCGTGATCCATGAACACCACGGCATCCGAGGTCGATCGGGCGAAGCCCATCTCGTGGGTCACCACCACCATGGTCATGCCGTCGGCGCCGAGGTCGGCGATCAGCGCGAGGATGCCCTTGACCAACTCCGGGTCGAGCGCCGAGGTCGCCTCGTCGAAGAACATCACCTGCGGCGCCATCGCCAACGCCCGCGCGATCGCGACCCGCTGCTGCTGCCCGCCGGACAGCGTCGTCGGCCGCACGTCGGCCTTGTTGCGCAGGCCGACGCGCTCCAGGTGCGCCAACCCGAGCTCGCGGGCCTCCTCGGCGCTGAGCCGCTTGAGCTTGCGCGGCGCGAGGGTCACGTTGTCCAGCACGCTGCGGTGCGGGAACAGGTTGAAGTTCTGGAAGACCATCCCGATGCGCTGGCGCAACTGGTCGGGATTGTCGGCGAGCACCGAGCGGCCGTCGAGCAGGATGTCGCCGCGGTCGGGCTCGTAGAGGCGGTTCAGCGTGCGCAGCAGGGTGGACTTGCCCGACCCCGACGGCCCGATCACCGCGGTGGTGCTGCCCGCGGGCACGTCGATGTCCACCCCGCGCAGCACCGGGTTGGGGCCAAACGATAGGTGGATGTCGTTGGCGCTCAACGACACCGGATCGAAACCGGACGTGCGCATCAGATCATCTCCTGAGACGTCGCCATCGGAAGCGGATCCTCCTCGGAGGGCTTTCGCCCTCGTCGCAACCGGTTGTCGATGTAGTTGACCAGATGCGTCAACGGCACGGTCAGCATCAGATAGAAGAAGCCCGCGGCCACCAGCGGTGACAGGTTGCCGGTTTGCGCGTTGAGGTCGCGCCCGACCTGGAACAGCTCACGTTGGTCGGCCACCAGCCCGAGGAAGTAGACCAGCGACGAGGCCTTCAGCAGCGAGATGAACTGGTTCATCAGCGCGGGCAGCACCCGTCGCACGCCCTGGGGTATCACGACCAGCTGCATCGATGCGGTGTACGAGAAGCCGAGTGCGCGTGAGGCTTCCATCTGGCCGGGCTCGACGCTCTGGATGCCGGAACGGAAGATCTCGCCGACGTAGGCCGCGGCCATCAGGCCCAGCGCGGCGATGCCCAGCGGGAAGGGGTTGTTGCCGGTCAGCCCGCCCACGATGGGCCCCACCCCGAGGCCGATCAACAAGATGATGACCACCTCGGGCAGGCCACGGAAGATGTCGGTGTACACCCGCGCCGGCCACCGCAGCCAGCGGTGCCGCGAGATCCCCGCGACCGCGAGCAGCATCCCCAGCACCAGGCCGATGACGGCTGCGCTGACGGTCAGGATCAACGTATTCGGCAGACCGGTTTTCAACAGGTCGGGAATCGCCTGCCGGTACAGATCCCAGTTCAGAAATGAGTTCTTGAGTTGCGACAAAGTCGATTTCGGCGCCGCGGGCCCGGTCGAAGTCTGTTGGTTCTCGCCGGCGATCGCGTTGAAGTCTGGCAGTTGCGGCGGCGGAGCCGCCTTCGACCCCGGCTTCCAGCCGGGCGGCAGCGCCCGCGGAACCCACTCCGTGTACAGCTGCGCCCACGTGCCGTCGGCGATCACGGCGTCCAGCCCGGAGTTCAACGCATCGATGAGCGGGCGGTTTTCGGTGGCCACCGCCCATGCGATGTAATTGTCCAAACTGAAGGTGTTTTCGATGATCTCGGCTGGATCGCCGGGCTGCACCGTCCCCGACGCCTGCTGAGACGGGGCGACCCAGGCGTCGATCTGCCGGGTCTTCAGGCTGGCGTAGACGGTGTTGTAGTCGGGGTACTTGACCGGCTGCAGGCCCAGGGTGTCGACGACGTAGGACTCCTGTACGGTGCCCTGCACCACGCCGATGCGCTGTCCGGGCGCCAGTTTGTCGAAACCGGTGATCGGCGACCCGGTGGGTACGACGAGCGAAAAGTAGCCGAAGTCATAGCCGTTGGTGAAACCGACCGTGCGGCGGCGCTCCTCGGTCGTGGTGATCGACGAGGACCCGACATCGAAGCGTCGCGCCGCCACCTGCGCCAGCAGCCCGGAGAACTCGGTGCCGACGAAGTTGATCCGCAGACCCAGCTTGTCGGCGATCGCGCGCAGCACCTCGTTGTCGAATCCGGTGAACTGACCGGCCGAGTTGATGCAGATGCTCGGTGGCGCGTCCGACAAGGTGCCGACAGTCAGCGTGCCCGGCTGGATCAGACCCAACGCGTTCACGTCCACCGCCGCGAGCGGCACCACGGATGGCGTGGTGTACCGGTCCTCGTCGGGCCCGGTCGCCGCCGCGGCGAGGTTGGTAGGAAGGGCGCTGGCACTCTCGACGCCCGGAGGTGCGCACTGGTCGACGTTGGCGTGCGCGGGCCCGGCCACACCGACGCCGGTCATGAGCATCGCGACGAGCGCCACCACGAAGATCTTGCCGAACCGCGCGAACGTGGTCATCTGTGCAACGTATCGGTCTGGGCCGCACGTTCGCCGGGTTGGGATCGATCAGAACGTCACCGGCGAGGCGCCCGCCCCGCGCAGCACACCCCGTCGGATCAGTTCGGTGACCATGATGCGACCCATCGCCTCGCTGCGGGTGACGCACGCGTTGCGGGCGGCCTCCTCGTCGCCGCCGCGGATCGCGGCGGTCTCGTCCTCGTAGAACGGCAGCATCTCGTCGTGATCGCTCAGATATGTCACCCAGAACGCCCGGGGTGTAAAGGCTTGGACCGACCGGATGAGCGCCGTCAGCCGGGGGCCGGCGTACGCGTCGGTGATCACGGTGCGGTACTGCCATGCGGCGTCGTAGAAGGCGCGTGAGTCGCGGGTGCCGCGCAGCGTATCGGTCAGCGCGCCCAGCCGGTCGAGAACGCCGGGATCCGGTTCGGCGGCGGCGCGCGCCGACGCCATGCCGGTCAGGAACCCGTGCAGCTCATGGTGCTCACGCACGAACGCCTCGTCGAAGCGTTCGACGAAGGCACCGCGGTGGTACCGGGTGGACAAGATGCCGTCGTGTTCCATCTGCACGACGGCCTCTTGAATCGGCACGCGCGACAAACCGAGGTCTTGTGCGATCTCGTTGCGGTCGATCCGATCACCCGACCGGAGCTTGCCGGTCAGGACCAGGTTCACGACGTGCGCGACCACAAGGTCTTTTTCCTTGACCCCATACTTTTTGGGCATGGCGGCGACAGTCTCTCACGCACCACGCCCCGCCGGGAGGGGTTACGCCGGTTCAGCCGCCTTCGTTTCGACGACGGTCGCGCCACCGGACCAGCGCCTCGGCTTCTGACAGGTCGTAGTCGGGTCCGTTGACCCCGACGGTCAGCATCGTGACGCCGAGGTCGGCGAGCGCGTCGGCCTCGCCGATCAGGGCCTCGGCGGTCTTGCCCGATACGCCGGCCGACCGCTCGATGGCCTTCGGATCGCGGCCCACGTCGGCGCAGTGGCCCGCCAAAACCTCGGCCTTGCGCGGATATTCGCCGCTGTCGGAGAAGCTGTGCCAGATGTTGCCGTACTCGGCGACCAGACGCAGCGTCTTCTTCTCACCACCGCCGCCGATCAGGACGGGGATGTCGCGGGTGGGCTGCGGATTGAGCTTGGAAAGACGCGACGTGATGCGCGGCATCGCCTCGGCGAGGTCGTCGAGCCGGCTGCCTGCGGTGCCGAACTCGTAGCCGTACTCGTCGTAATCCTTCTGCTTCCAACCTGAACCGATGCCCAGGATCAGGCGACCGTCGCTGATGTGGTCGACGGTGCGCGCCATGTCTGCCAGCAGCTCGGGGTTGCGGTACGAGTTGCAGGTCACCAGCGCACCGATCTCGATGCGCGACGTTTGCTCGGCCCAGGCGCCCAGCATGGTCCAGCATTCGTAGTGGGCGCCGTCGGGATCGCCGTAGAGCGGGAAGAAGTGGTCCCAGTTGAACGCGACGTCGACACCGAGGTCCTCGCAGCGTCGGACCGCGTCGCGGATATGGCTGTACTTCGGGGAGTGCTGCGGCTGCAGTTGCACGCCGACACGGATCGGATAGCTCACGCTTCAACCGTACGCAGCGTCAGTCTCCCGACCGCCAAACCCCGCGAGCGACCGTGTCCGCCCGCCGACACACCGCCGATCCGCGAACAATTGCGGTCGCTCGCGCCGCGCCGGGCTACTCGGCCAGAACCGCCCGCAGGATTTCGATCAACTTGCCCGGCTGATCGCTCTGCACCGAGTGTCCGGAATCCTCGACGATCTGTACATCCTTGAATCCCGGTGCACGACGGGCGAACTCGGCGGCATCGTCGTCGTTGACGAAGAACGAGTTGGCGCCGCGCACCAACGTCGTCGTCACCTCCAGCCGCGGGACGTCGTCCCACAGCCCTTCGAAGCCCTCACCCTTGCGCATCTCGTCGTAGCGCCAGGTCCAGGTGCCGTCGTCGAGCCGCTTGGCGTTGTGGAACACGCCGCGCCGCAACGATTCCCGGTCGCGGTGCGGCGCCGCAGCGACCGTCTTGTCCAGCATCGCCTCGAACGAGGGGAAGATGCGGTCGCCCTGCACCAGAGCGACGGTGCCCTTCTGCGCCTCGGTCATCTGGGTGTGTCGCTCGGGCGCCGACGGCGTCACATCGACCAGCACCAGCCTGCGCACCAGGTCGGGCGCCGCGACGGCCAGACGCAACGCCGTCAGGCCGCCCAGCGACATCCCCACCACCAGTGAAGCGTCGGAAGCCACTGAGCGGACGACGGGTTCGATCGCGACGGCGTTGTTCTTCGGGCCGTAGTCACCATCCTCGCGCCATGCCGACCGGCCGTGCCCGGGCAGGTCGATGGCCAGCGCCGGCTCGCCCAGCCCGACGATCACGGTGTCCCAGGTGTGCGCGTTCTGTCCGCCGCCGTGCAGGAAGACCACCCGCGGCGAGGCGTCGCCGAACTTCAGGGAGCTGATCGGCCCGGCGTCGATACGCTTCACCGGCGGCACCGCCTCGACACCGGCCTGGCGCGCGTTTTCCCGCAGGAAGGTGAACTCGTCGAGCGCAGCCAGTTCGTCGTCAGGCGAGATGTCGGTCATCAGGTGACCCTACAAAACGCCGAAACCGACGTAGTGGCGGTCCGCACTCGCACAAATCCGCCAAAACGTCGGTTTCGGTATCGACGAAAGAGCCTCAGCCCTCGATGAAGGTTTCGAGCTGCGCCCGGGCCACATCGTCGGGCAGCTGCTTGGGCGGGCTCTTCATCAGGTAGGCCGAGGCCGCCTCGACGGGGCCGCCGATTCCGCGATCGAGCGCGATCTTCGCCGCGCGAACGGCGTCGATGATGACACCGGCCGAGTTCGGCGAATCCCACACCTCGAGCTTGTACTCCAGGTTCAGCGGCACGTCACCGAACGCGCGGCCCTCGAGCCGCACGTAGGCCCACTTGCGGTCGTCGAGCCAGCCGACGTGATCGGACGGGCCGATGTGCACGTCCTTGGTCTTGAACTCACGCTGCAGGTTGGAGGTGACGGCCTGAGTCTTGGAGATCTTCTTCGACTCCAGCCGCTCGCGCTCGAGCATGTTGAGGAAGTCCATGTTGCCGCCGACGTTGAGCTGCATGGTGCGGTCGAGCTGCACGCCGCGGTCCTCGAACAGCTTGGCCATCACGCGGTGGGTGATCGTCGCACCGATCTGGCTCTTGATGTCGTCGCCGACGATCGGGACACCGGCGTCGGCGAACTTCTTGGCCCACTCCGGGTCGGAGGCGATGAACACCGGCAGCGCGTTGACGAACGCCACGCCGGCGTCGATCGCGCACTGGGCATAGAACTTGTCGGCCTCGTCCGAGCCGACCGGAAGGTAGGACACCAGGACGTCGACCTCGGCGTCCTTGAGCGCCTTGACGACGTCGACGGGGTCGGAGTCGGAGACCTCGATGGTGTCGGCGTAGTACTTGCCGATGCCGTCGAGCGTCGGGCCGCGCTGCACGGTGACGTTCAGCGGCGGCACGTCGGCGATCTTGATGGTGTTGTTCTCTGACGCGAAGATCGCCTCGGACAGGTCGAAGCCGACCTTCTTGGCGTCGACGTCGAAGGCGGCGACGAACTTGACGTCGCGCACGTGGTAGGGGCCGAGGCGCACATGCATCAGGCCGGGCACGGTCGCCGTCTCGTCGGCATCGTGGTAGTACTGCACGCCCTGTACGAGCGAGGACGCGCAGTTGCCCACGCCGACAATCGCGACCCGCACCTCTCCGTTGGATGACATGACGTCTCTTCCCTTCGTAATCCCTGTCGTAGTTGGTTCGGTTCTGCCTAGGGCTGCACAGTGTTGTCTGAGCGCCCCTGGCTCAGACGTTCCGCCGCTATCAGCTCGTTGAGCCACTTCACCTCGCGCTCGCTCGACTCCAACCCCAACTGATGAAGCTGCCGGGTGTACCTGTCGATTGAGCTGCTGGCCCGCGCAACGGCTTCACGCAGACCCTCGCGGCGTTCCTCCACCTGACGACGACGCCCCTCCAGGATCCGCATCCGGGCCTCGGCCGGGGTGCGGTTGAAGAAGGCGAGATGGACACCGAATCCGTCGTCGGAGAAGTTCTGTGGGCCCGTATCGGCCACCAGTTCGGAGAAGCGCTGCTTGCCCTTCTCGGTGAGCTGATAGACGCGTCGCGCCCGGCGCATCTTCGGGGTGCCGTCCGGCGCTGCATCCTCGACGATCAGCCCGTCGTTCTGCATGCGCCGCAAGGCGGGATAAAGCGATCCGTACGAAAATGCGCGGAAGGCGCCAAGCAACCCCGTCAATCTCTTGCGAAGTTCGTAGCCGTGCATCGGCGATTCCAGCAGGAGTCCCAGGATGGCGAGTTCCAACACTGAAGACACCCCCTTTGCTGGTCCGTTACGGCGGTTCGACACCTCGCACCATAGTATCGCGCCGATATATTCGGCGCGAACGTCGGGTAACCGTCGCGCGAACGCTGCGGGCCTCAGCCGGGGTAGTTGACCTGCTTGACCGTGCCGTCACCGGCCAGCTCGATGTAGCCGCTGCCGTAGTCGCTGGACACGTAGACGTCGATCGACAGCGCACCTGGGGTCGTCGGGTCGGTGGCCGGATCGATGGACAGATAGGTGCTCGTGACGTCCTCGGGTTTCATGCCGAGCGTCTCCGGGGCGCCGCGCAGAACGCCGACGACCGCCTTGGCGTCGAACTTGCCCAGGTCGACCTCGACGGCATCGCTGGACTTCGAGGACGACGAGGGATCGTCCCAACCGCCGCGGTAGGTGTAGATCAGCTCGCGGCGCTCCTCGTTCGGATCCGGCCGGGTCAACGACGCGTAGTCCGGATAGACGATGAGCCGGTAGCCGTTGGTATCGCCGAACCGCTGCTTCATCTGTTCGAGCAGACCCGTCAGCCCGCCGAGCGAGTGCAATTGCTTGGGCGGGGTCAGCACCACCGGGGTGATGCCGTCGGACTTCGCACCCGGGTCGGAGGTGAAGTTCAGCGGCGACGGGGTGTTGCCGTAGAGACCCCATCCGATCGCGATGCCGAGCACCACCAGCACACCGGCCACCGCGAGACGCAGACCCCAGCCGCTGCCGGCCATGGGCAGTGCCCGCGGCTTTTTCAGCGTGGGCAGTTGCACCGGTGCGTTGTTGGTCTGAAGGTCGGCCACCAACGCCTGCAGCTCGCCGAGCGTGGTCGCGGTCGTCGCCGCCTTGACTCGCTCGCCGTGCTCGGTCATCGACAGCTGGCCCTCGGCCATGGCGCTGTCGAGAATCTGGCACGTGTCGTTGCGGTCGCTGTCTTTGGCCCGCGTCGCCGATGTCTGCCGGGTTGCCACGCCGATGATCGTAGAAGCAAAAGTCAGCGGATGAGTCCCTGTGAAGTCATCACGGCCAGCAGCGATCCGTCCGAGCCGCGCAGCGAACCGTAGGCCGAGACACCTCCGCTGGCGACCGAACCCCGCGCCTCGAGCAGCCGCCATGCCGTGGACGGCACCAGGTGCGCCCCGGGCTGCCACACCAGGCTGAGGTCCAGACTCAGCAGCCAGGCGTCGACGAATCCGCTGACCTTGCCCGGCGCATCGAAGAGGTGTGCGTCCGCGTGCAGGACGTCGGCGATCTGCGGATGGGTGAGCGGGTCACCGGGCGAATCGCTGTCGGCGCTCACCCACAGCGCCACCTCCGGCCGACGGTCCGCGAAGCGGGTCAGGCTGGCCGGGTAGTCCAGGCCTCGGCGATGGGCGAACCGCAGCGACCGGTACTCCTCGCCGATCCAGTCCAGCCGGGGAGCGGACTCCGGTTCGGGCAGCGGGACGGCGTAACGCTCGAAGGGGACGGGTGCATCGACCGACGGTGGTCCGAGCCAACCGTCGGCGAACCAGCTGTTCGCGATGAGAATGGTGCGCTCCCGCTGGCGGATGGTGGCCTCGACGGCCGCGGCGGTACGTCCGCCGCGGATGCTGCGGACGTCGATCTCGAGCGGGCCGGGCGCTCCGGCGTCGACGAAGGTCACCGACAGCGACGCCGCCGCCGGCCGACCGCTGTGCGCGAACATCGCGGCCAGCGCCAGTGCGGAGGTATAGCCGCCGAAGGCCCGACCGTCGAAGCACCACTGTTCGCCGAGGTCGCGGGTGAATCGGCTCGAGCCTTCACCGGAGGGCCCACCGTCGAGGGCGAAGTCGCGCCCGTCCAACATCGAGTCTCCTCAAGTTCGCCGCACACGGCCGATTGCTGTTGCCGTCGGTCCAGATCAAACACCTTAGAGAGGGGCGTGACCGTGCCGTCACGCTCCGGTAGTCGCATCGCCGACGTACTCTGGTCCTCGTGCGATTGCAGCGACAGGTGGTGGACTACGCACTTCGGCGACGGTCCCTGCTGGCCGAGGTCTATTCGGGACGCACCGGCGTCTCCGAGGTCTGCGACGCCAATCCCTATCTGCTGCGCGCCGCCAAATTCCACGGCAAGCCCAGTTCGGTGACGTGTCCGATCTGCCGGAAAGAACAGCTCACCCTGGTGTCGTGGGTATTCGGCGACCATCTTGGCCCGGTATCGGGTTCCGCACGAACGGCCGAGGAGTTGGTCCTGCTGGCGTCCCGATACGACGAGTTCTCCGTACACGTGGTGGAGGTATGCCGCACCTGCAGCTGGAATCACCTGGTCAAGTCGTACGTGCTCGGTGCGGTCCCACCACCCAAGGGAAAGCCCGGCACTCGAACCGCGCGCTCACGGGCGCGCACGGCCAGTGAATAGCGAAGGGCGCCACGACCGGTCAGTCAACGATGTCCGTTCAGGACACGGGGCTGATGGCGTGAGCGCGCCCAAACCCAACACCGGCGACGGCGGCCGACGCCGGCCTCCCGGGGATGCACCGCAACAGCGCCCCACCGCCGACGCACCACCGCGCCGCCCGTCCCCCGACGGACCTCAACACCGACCGCCGGCGGATTCCAGGACACGGCCGATGCCGCCCGACGACCGGCACACCTCGGTGCTGCCGCCGGTGCGCGAGGCGCGTCCTCCGCATCTGCGCGACCCCGTCGACGTCGTCAAGGCGGCGCTGGACGGCACTCCGACGCGTAAACCCCCGACGCCGCCACCACCGCCGCCCCGACCGCCGGGCGGGGGCGGGCCTCCGAGCGGCCCGTCGGGTCCGCGGCGCGGGCTGCCCAGCCAGATCAACTGGACGTGGGTGCGTCGCGGCGGCCTCATCGCGGCGGCGGTGTTCATCGTGTTGCCGCTCATCACGTTCGGAATGGCTTACATGATCGTCGACGTCCCCAAACCCGGGGACATCCGCACCAACCAGGTGTCGACGATCCTGGCCAGCGACGGTAGCGAGCTCGCGAAAATCGTTCCGCCTGAAGGCAACCGTGTCGACGTCAACATCGACCAAATCCCGGTGCAGGCGCGCAACGCGGTGATGGCCGCCGAGGATCGCGACTTCTACTCGAATCCGGGCTTCTCGTTCACCGGTTTCGCGCGCGCCATCAAGAACAACCTGTTCGGCGGCGACTTGCAGGGCGGCTCGACGATCACCCAGCAGTACGTCAAGAACGCGCTGGTCGGCTCCGAGCGCTCCGGCGTCGGGGGCTTGATCCGAAAAGCCAAGGAGCTGGTCATCTCGACGAAGATGTCCGGCGAGTGGTCCAAAGACCAAGTGCTGCAGTCGTACCTGAACATCATCTACTTCGGTCGCGGGTCCTACGGCATAGCCGCTGCCTCCAAGGCGTACTTCAACAAACCGGTCGAACAGCTCAACGTCGCCGAGGGCGCGCTGCTGGCCGCGCTGATCCAGCGGCCGTCGGCGCTCGACCCGGCGGTTAACCCCGAGGGCGCCACGGCGCGCTGGAACTGGGTGCTCGACGGCATGGTCGAGATCGGCGCCCTGTCCCCCGAGGAGCGGGCGGCGCAGGTGTTCCCGGCGACGGTCCCGCCCGACCTGGCGCGCTCGCAGAACCAGACCACGGGGCCCAACGGCCTGATCGAACGGCAGGTGCAGAAGGAACTGCTCGAGCTCTTCGACATCAACGAGCAGACGTTGAACACCGAAGGCCTGCAGATCACCACGACCATCGACCCGAACGCGCAGCGGGCGGCGGAGGAGGCCGCTTCGGAGTACCTCGAGGGCCAGGACCCCGACATGCGCACCGCGATCGTGTCGATAGACCCCCGCACCGGTGGGGTGAAGGCCTACTACGGCGGCACCGACGCCAACGGTTTCGACTTCGCCCAGGCCGGTCTGCCGACGGGGTCGTCGTTCAAGGTGTTCGCGTTGGTCGCGGCGCTGCAGCAGGGCATGGGCCTGGGCACCCAGGTCGACAGCTCGCCGCTGGAAGTCAACGGCATCAAGATCACCAATGTCGAGGGCGGCGGCTGCGGCACGTGCAACATCGCCGAGGCGCTGAAGCGTTCACTGAACACCAGCTACTACCGGCTCATGCTGAAGCTGAAGAACGGTCCGCAGGACGTCGCCGACGCCGCGCACCAGGCCGGCATCGCCGAGAGCTTCCCCGGCGTCGAGCACACCCTGTCCGAGGACGGGCAGGGCGGTCCGCCGAACAACGGAATCGTGCTGGGCCAGTACCAGTCCCGCGTGATCGACATGGCGTCGGCGTACGCCACGCTGGCCGCCTCCGGCGTGTACCACAAACCGCATTTCGTGCAGAAGGTCGTCAACTCCGAGGGCGAGGTGCTGTTCGACGCGTCGCAGCAGGACAACTCGGGTGAGCAGAGGATCGAAAAGAAGGTCGCCGACAACGTGACCTCGGCGATGCAGCCGATCGCGGCCTACTCCAACGGTCATGCGCTGGCCGGCGGTCGCCCGTCGGCGGCCAAGACGGGCACCAACCAGCTGGGCGACACCGACAGCAACCGCGACGCGTGGATGGTCGGCTATACGCCGTCGCTGTCCACCGCGGTGTGGGTCGGCACCACAGACGGCACCAAGCCGCTGGAAAACAAGTGGGGCTCACCGGTTTACGGCTCGGGTCTGCCGTCGGACATCTGGAAGGCGACGATGGACGGCGCGCTGGAGGATACCGAGAACGAGTCGTTCCCCAAGCCCGAGGAGATCGGCGGCTATGCCGGTGTTCCGCAGGCGCCGCCGCCGCCGTCGACGACGGCTCCCTCGACGGAGGTCACTCCGCCGTCGCAGACCGTCATCCAGCCGACGATCGAAGTGGCGCCCGGCATCACGATTCCGTGGGGTCCGCCGACGACGGTCCCGGTGGCTCCGCCGCCGGGCGGCACCGTACCCGGGGCCCCGGTACCGGGTGGTCCCGCCCCCGGCGTCCCAGCGCCTGCACCCGTCGGAGCGCCGCCGCCCGCACCCGTTGGAGCACCCCCGGCGCCAGGCGCGCCGCTACCGCCTCCGTGACCGAAGCGGGGGGCGAGGAAACCGGCGAGCCGTCGACGACCTCGCCGCACATCGTGTCGCCTGCGCGGCTGGCCGAAGTGGTATCGCCGGCTCCGCCGGCCGAAGTGGTATCGCCGGCTCCGCCGGCGGCCGACACCAGAAGCTTCGACGAGCGCGATCTCCCGAGCCGCACGGACGTCATCGGCGCCGCGCTCTCCGATGTCGTCGGCGGGCCGGTCGGCAGGCATGCGCTGATCGGCAGGCAGCGGTTCCTGACCCCGCTGCGCGTCATGCTGATCATCGCGCTGGTGTTCTTGGCGCTCGGCTATTCGACCAAGGCCGCGTGCCTGCAGACCACCGGCACGGGAACCGCCGATCAGCGGGTGGCCGACTGGAGCAACCAACGGGCCTACTTCCAACTCTGTTACTCCGACACGGTCCCGCTGTACACCGCCGAACTGCTGAACCTCGGCAAGTTCCCGTACAAGTCGAGCTGGATCGAGAAGGACGCCACCGGCCAGCCGCACATCCAGTACGACGGCAACGTCGCGGTGCGCTACATGGAGTATCCGGTGCTGACCGGCATCTACCAGTACGTGGCGATGTCGTTGGCCAAGACCTACACAGCGCTGACGAAGCTGGTGTCGGTGCCGGTGATCGCCGAGGTGGTGATGTTCTTCAACATCGCTGCGCTGGGGCTGGCGTTGGCGTGGCTGGCCACGGTGTGGGCGACGTCGCGCTTGGCCGGCCCGCGGCGGGTCTGGGACGCGGCGTTGGTGGCTGCCTCGCCGCTGGTGCTCTTCCAGATCTTCACGAATTTCGACGCGCTGGCAACGGCTTTCGCGACGGGTGCGCTGCTCGCGTGGGCGCGACGAAAACCGGTGCTGGCCGGCGCGCTGATCGGTCTTGGTGTGGCGGCGAAGTTGTATCCGCTCTTGCTGTTGGCGCCGCTGGCGGTGCTGGCGGTGCGAACCGGCAAGCTGCGGGAGGTTGGCAAGACGGCCGCGGCGGCGGTGGCGGCATGGCTGGTGGTGAACCTGCCGATCATGGTGCTCTTCCCGCGGGGATGGTCGGAGTTCTTCCGGCTCAACACCCGTCGCGGCGACGACATGGACTCGATCTACAACGTCATCAAGTCGTTCACCGGCTGGCGCGGGTTCGACCCCGATCTGGGTTTCTGGGAACCACCGACGGTGACCAACACCGTCTCGGCGCTGCTGTTCGTGTCCTGTTGTATCGCAATCGGGTACATCGCTCTGACGGCGAGGCGGCGCCCGCGGGTGGCGCAGATCGCGTTCCTGGTCGTCGCGGCGTTCCTGTTGACCAACAAGGTATGGAGCCCGCAGTTCTCCCTATGGCTGGTGCCGCTGGCGGTGTTGGCGTTGCCGCACCGGCGGATCCTGTTGGCGTGGATGACGATCGACGCGCTGGTGTGGGTGCCACGGATGTTGTACCTCTACGGCGAGGCAAAAATGGGGTTGCCGGAACAGCCGTTCACCATCACCGTACTGCTGCGCGATATCGCCGTGATGGCGTTGTGCGCGTTGGTGATTCGCCAGATCTATCGCCCCGAACTCGACCTGGTCCGGGCTCGCGGAGTGGTCGACGACCCGGCGGGCGGGGTGTTCGACCGGGCTCCGGACGCGCCGCCTCGGTGGCTGCCCGACTGGTTGCGGCCCGACGCGTCGAGGCTGCGTACAGAGCGGGATTCGGTGGAGGAGCGCGACCTGGATGCGGTCTCGAGGTAGTCGCCGCCTCGGTGCCGCCTCGATTGTGAACCTACCTGCGCTAGAGGCTGCTGAAGCGCAGCTGGTTGCACATTCGGCGAAGTGGTCAGGAGGGCAACTCCGGCGCCAGGTCACACCCGCGCAGGACGATTTCGCAGATCAGCGCGGTTTCCTGTAGCCTGGGCCGGTTGCCGACGCAGGCGACCCTCCTGCCGCGGATAGTCCGCGGCCGATCAGACCGTAGGAGGTGATGAGGTCTTCATGCGTCCATACGAAATCATGGTCATTCTCGACCCCACCCTTGACGAGCGCACCGTAGCTCCGTCGCTGGAAACGTTCCTCAACGTCATCCGCAAGGACGGCGGCAGTGTCGACAAGGTCGATATCTGGGGCCGGCGCCGGCTGGCATACGAGATCGCCAAGCACGCCGAGGGCATCTACGCCGTCATCGATGTGAAGGCCGAGCCCGCCACCGTGACCGAGCTGGACCGTCAGCTCAACCTGAACGAGTCCGTGCTGCGGACCAAGGTCATGCGGACGGACAAGCACTAGTCCCGAAGAACAGGCTGTCAGCGTCGGAGTGCTTCCGTAGGCTCGCCTGCGACCGCTCCGAGACTTACACCGCCAATCCCAGGAGGCATCGTGGCTGGTGACACCATCATCACCGTCGTCGGAAACCTGACCGCCGATCCCGAACTGCGCTTCACGCCGTCGGGTGCGGCCGTCGCCAACTTCACCGTGGCGTCGACGCCGCGCATCTACGACCGCCAGAGCGGGGAGTGGAAGGACGGCGAGGCGCTGTTCCTGCGCTGCAACATCTGGCGTGAGGCCGCCGAGAACGTGGCCGAAAGCCTCACTCGCGGTTCGCGGGTGATCGTGCAGGGCCGGCTCAAGCAGCGTTCGTTCGAGACCCGCGAGGGTGAGAAGCGCACCGTGGTCGAGCTCGAGGTCGATGAGATCGGTCCCTCACTGCGGTACGCGACCGCCAAGGTCAACAAAGCCAGCCGCAGTGGCGGCGGTGGCGGCGGCTTCGGCGGCGGAGGCGGCGGGGGTTCGCGCCCAGCCGAGCAGCCGAAGGACGACCCGTGGGGCAGCGCCCCGGCGTCGGGTTCGTTCTCCGGTGCCGACGACGAGCCACCCTTCTGATCCACAACTGATCACCAAAGAAGCAAGAAAGAGATAGACACATGGCCAAGGCCACCAAGCGTCGGCCGGCTCCCGAGAAGCCGGTCAAGACCCGCAAGTGCGTGTTCTGCTCCAAGAAGGGGCAGGACATCGATTACAAGGACACCGCGCTGCTGCGCACGTACATCAGCGAGCGCGGCAAGATCCGCGCCCGCCGCGTCACCGGCAATTGCGTTCAGCACCAGCGTGACATCGCGATCGCCGTGAAGAACGCGCGCGAGGTTGCGCTGCTGCCGTTCACCTCGTCGACGCGATAGGCAGGACAACAAAGATGAAACTGATTCTCACCGCCGACGTCGAACACCTCGGCGTCCAGGGCGACATCGTCGAGGTCAAGGACGGCTACGGCCGTAACTATCTGGTGCCCCGCCGGCTGGCGGTCGTGGCGTCGCGCGGCGCCGAGCGCCAGGCCGAAGAGATTCGTCGGGCCCGCGAGCAGAAGGCCATTCAGGGCCGCGAGCACGCCGTCGAGCTGAAGGCAGCGATCGAGAACCTCGGTCCGGTGCAGCTGCAGGTGAAGGCGGCACCCGACAGTGGCAAGCTGTTCGGCTCGGTGACGACGGCCGATGTGGTCGCCGCTATCAAGAACGCCGGCGGCCCCAATCTGGACAAGCGCACCGTCCAGTTGCCCAAGGCGCACATCAAGACGACCGGCACGCATCCGATCGCGGTTCGGCTCCATCCGGAGATCGCAGCGACGGTTTCGCTGGAAGTCGTCGCCGGGCAGTAACCGCAGCGTCAAATACGGCCGGGTGAAGACGGGATCGATCTTCACCCGGCCGTTGCTGTGCGCGCTGGCGAACTTCGCGCGGCGGATAGCCGTAGCGAAGATAACCCGCTGTTAACCTTGGCGGTGCCTGGCGGCAATACAACACGCCCGAGTTGGCAACCCGGGACGACACGCCGAGGCATTTCCCATCCACAAGATCGCACTCGGCTTATGGTGCGGCTATCTGCGCAGATGCAATGAGCGAAGTGGTTGATTAACAGGTTCTCCCCAACGACTCAACATGGTTGTCCAGACCTATCCACACCCCATCCACAGGTCTATGAACAGGGCCGGGTTGCGCCCCCGCCAGCAACGTCTAGCGTAAGCCGTCGGCGGGGCGGATCCGGGGCCGTTAAGGCGGCTTGTCGGATGTCTGGCTTACAGTCGCGATTAGCGGGTATCGAACCTACGTTCGATAGTGAATAGAGGGGGTGACGCGCTTTTGGCCGTCGTGGACGACCTGGGCCATCCAGGCATGGATTCGTCGCCGCCGAGCGAGGATTTCGGGCGTCAGCCTCCTCAGGACCAGGCGGCCGAGCAGGCCGTCTTGGGCGGGATGCTGCTGAGCAAGGATGCCATCGCCGACGTGCTCGAGAAGCTGCGCCCGGGTGACTTCTACCGTCCTGCGCACCAGAACGTCTACGACGCGATCCTCGACCTGTATGGCCGCGGCGAGCCCGCCGACGCCGTCACCGTCGCCGCTGAGCTGGACCGGCGCGGGCTGCTGCGCCGCATCGGCGGAGCGCCGTATCTGCACACGCTGATCTCGACGGTGCCCACGGCGGCGAATGCGGGGTTCTATGCGGGCATCGTCGCGGAGAAGGCGCTGCTGCGGCGTCTGGTCGAGGCGGGCACGCGAGTCGTGCAGTACGGCTACGCGGGCGCGGAAGGCGCCGACGTCAACGAGATCGTGGATCGGGCGCAGTCGGAGATCTACGACGTCACCGAGCGGCGCACGGCCGAGGACTTCGTTCCACTCGAGGAACTGCTGCAGCCGACGATGGACGAGATCGATGCGATCGCGTCGCAGGGCGGCATAGCGCGAGGTGTCCCGACGGGCTTCGTCGAACTCGACGAGGTGACCAACGGCCTGCACCCAGGTCAGATGATCATCATCGCGGCGCGCCCCGGCGTCGGGAAGGCGCTGGCGCTCGATACGCCGCTGCCGACGCCGTCGGGCTGGACGACGATGGGTGACGTCGCGGTGGGGGACTACTTGCTCGGCGCAGACGGCGAGGCGACGCGGGTGGTGGCGGCTACCGAGGTGATGCTCGGGCGTCCTTGCTACGCGGTGGAATTCGCCGACGGCACCACGCTGGTCGCGGATGCGTTTCATCAGTGGCCCACGGACCGCGGTGTGCAGATCACCACGGCGTTGCGTCCGGGGGTCGACGTCATCAGTGCGGCCAGGGCTCCGGTGTTCGCTGCGGCGGGTGGTCGGCGACCGGCGGCGTGGGGAATCGAGGCGGTGCGCCGGGTGCCCAGTGTGCCGGTGCGGTGTGTGGAGGTGGCCAACTCCGAGCACCTGTACCTGGCGGGCCGGGAGATGGTGCCGACACACAACTCGACGCTCGGTTTGGATTTCATGCGGTCGTGCTCGATCAAGCACCAGATGCCGAGCGTTATCTTCTCGCTGGAGATGAGCAAGTCCGAGATCGTGATGCGGCTGCTGTCGGCCGAGGCAAAGATCAAGCTGGCCGATATGCGCTCGGGCCGGATGAGCGACGACGACTGGACGCGGCTGGCGCGGCGGATGAGCGAAATCAGCGAAGCGCCTTTGTTTATCGACGACTCGCCGAACCTGACAATGATGGAGATCCGGGCTAAGGCCCGTCGGCTGAGTCAGAAGGCCGGCCTGCGGTTGATCGTCGTCGACTACATGCAGCTGATGACGTCGGGCAAGAAGTACGAGTCGCGGCAGCAGGAAGTCTCCGACTTCTCGCGAAGCCTCAAGCTGATGGCCAAGGAACTTGACGTACCGGTGGTCGCGATCAGCCAGTTGAACCGCGGACCGGAACAGCGCACCGACAAGAAGCCGATGGTGTCTGACCTGCGCGAGTCCGGCTGTCTCACGGCGAATACGCGAATCCTGCGCGCCGACACAGGTGCCGAGGTGACATTCGGTGAGCTGATGCGCACGGGGGAGCGGCCACTGGTGTGGTCGATGGACGAGCGCAAGCGCATGGTCGCGCGGCCGATGACAAACGTGTTCTACAGCGGGCACAAGGAAGTGTTCAAGGTGCGGTTGGCGTCGGGCCGTGAGGTCGAGGCGACGGCGAACCATCCGTTCATGACGCTCGACGGGTGGGTACCGTTGGGCGAGTTGATGGTTGGCGCGCCGGTTGCGGCTCCGCGGCGAGTGCCCGAACCGGTTCAGACGCAGCGCATGGAGGGGTCGGAGATCATCCTGCTGGCGCACATGGTTGGCGATGGTTCATGTGTGAAGCGCCAGCCGATTCGGAACGCGAGCATTGACGAGTGGAACCTTCACGCCGTTGCTGAGGCGGCCACACACTTCGGAGTCACGGGGATTCGTGACGACTATCCAGCGGCTCGTGTGACGACACTGCGGTTGCCGGCGCCGTACCGGTTGGCGCGCGGGAAGCGAAACCCGATCGCAGCGTGGCTGGATAAGATTGGCCTGTTCGGTAAGCGCAGCTACGACAAGTTCGTGCCGGCAGAGGTTTTCGCGCTGCCAAATGATCAGATCGCGTTGTTCCTGCGGCATCTGTGGGCGACGGACGGCTCGGTATCTTGGGATGCGAAGGTCGGCCAAGGACGTGTCTACTACGCGTCGGCGAGCCGGCGTCTCATCGACGACGTCAACGGGCTGTTGGCCCGGCTGGGAGTGTTTGGCCGAATCAAGCCTGTGCGCAAAGCCGGCTATCGCGATTGCTGGCATCTGTACATCTACGGCGCGGAGAACCAACTGCGGTTCCTCCGACATGTCGGGGTCAACGGCGAGAAGGCGATCGCTGTGCGCGAAGTGATCGGCATGCTGGAGAGCAAGGTGCGCAACACGGATCTCGATACGGTGCCGAAGGAAGTGTGGACGAACGTGCGCCCAGCGCTCGGCGCCAACCAGATGACGCACCGGCAGTTTGCTGCGGCAATGGGTACGAAGTTCTGCGGATCGACGATGTGGAAGCACGCACCGAGCAGGCCCCGATTGCACCGTGCCGCAGCATTACTAGAAGACCGTGAGATTCACGATCTCGCAACCAATGATGTGTTCTGGGATGAGATCGTTGAGATTATGAGTATCGGCGAGCATGACGTGTACGACGGAACAGTAAGCGGCACACACAATTTCGTCGCGAACTTAGTCAGTCTACATAACTCGCTCGAACAAGATGCGGACATGGTTATACTTCTGCACCGCCCTGATGCATTCGAGCGAGACGATCCGCGGGGCGGCGAAGCAGACCTGATTCTCGGTAAGCACCGGAATGGTCCGACGAAGACGATTACCGTTGCGCACCAGCTGCATTTGAGTCGCTTCGCGAACATGGCCAAGCAATAACCAAAGGCGGCGGCACGGCTGCCCTCCCCCCGTTGGCGGCGGCAATAATTTTGTAGGCTCTCACGCCGCGCTTCCAAATCTCACCGCCGATTTCAATCGGACATCAATTTGAAGTCGATATGAGGCACGCCGACCTACTTGCGCCACGCCGATGAGGTGAGGGCCCATCCCTCTGGGTATGTATCCGGGTGCAGGTTCGAGCGTGAGTGGTAGCGGGCGGAGATATGGTGCCGGCGGTCAGGACCGCTGAATGCATGACGGTACTTTTCCGCGCCGCTCCCAACGCAGATGTGACTTCGGTGGCTCTTGCTCGCAGCCGTCACCGCCGAACTACACCTGGCCGCCGCAGCACTGAACCTCATCCGACTCCGCCAGTCCACCGTCTGGATCCGCGGGAAGGTTGAATCCCGGCCCACGACCAGCTGCGTAAACCGCCACACATTTCGCAACACCCACATGTGGAACGCCACAAGGCCATGCGGCAACAAGGGGGCCCACGATCTCCGTGCTCGGAATGCTCAGCGGGGCAATCGATCCCGTATCGGTATCGGCTACGCGGGCCCGCGCTCCGAGCAGCGGCCACTCCTCCTAGTCAATCGACGGCGGTGTAGCCGACTTGCGACGGTCTCGGGAATGACCAGCGCGGCTGAGCTGGCCGATGAACGAGAAGACCAGAACCTACAAAGACGCGGAGCGCCCTCGGCTGGGTCGGCGCGAACCGCGTGCCCGTCTTGTCGAATCCACTGTGCTGGCGTTGGTTTCGGGCAGTGCCCCGGGCTATTGCAGGACTTCTGTCAGCACGTCGATCGCAGGCCGCGGGGCTCATTGGCGACCTGCGTATTTCGGGATCAGTCCAGACCGGCCGGCGGAGGCGCGTCATGCAGGCGCACCGAGCGGCGGGTGCTCGAGCACGCTGGGCTTGTACTCGACCAGCTGGATGCTGCCGTCGAAGGTTCGATGCTCGACCATCTTCAGGGCGACGTCTGGATAGCCGTCGTAGATGCGTTCTGCGCCGGTGGCTCCGGTGATCACCGGGAACATCACGACCCGGAAGCGGTCGACGAGTCCAGCTCGTAACAGAGACCGGCACAGGCTGAGGCTGCCGATCGTGCTGAGGAGCCCTGAGTTACTCGCCTTCATGGCGCGGACCGCCTCGACGGCGTCGTCGCGGACGAGCGTGGAGTTGGCCCATGTCAGTGGTTCCTCGAGTGAGGAGGAGAACACCACCTTGGACGCTTGTGTGAGCTCGTCGACGGACGCTTCTTCTTCGGGTCTGAATTCGTCTTGGTTATTCGGGACCTCGCCGGCGGCGAAGCCCGACATCTGACGGTAGGTGTTGGCCCCCATCAGGTACGTGGCCTCGGGTTGCTCGCCGAGCCATGCGAGGTACTCGGGGCCTTCGAGGCCCCAGAACCCGGGCCATCCCTCTCCCGATGCGTGACCGTCGAGGGAGGTGATGAAATCGACGAGAAGCTCAGACATCGGGATTCCTTTCCGGGGGCGTCTGGTGGTGTCACGAGCTTGGACCGGCCGGAAGCCACAAACTAATCGGGGTGGGCTGCGGGTAACGATGAACTCATGACGCGGCGGCCGATCCCATCGGCAGACGTGTGGGAGGCAGATACGCGGGCGCAGATCCTGAGCGTGTGGCCGGCGGACCCCATTCGGCACAGATGTAGAGGGTGCGTTCGAAGACAACACCTCGACACTGCGGTACTGAGCTTGGGCGCACCATTCGGCGGCGAAACGCCAGGACTTCTGGCTCCGTACCGTCGGCTAACCGTGTGTACCGCAACATCGCCCGAAACCAGGCAGCTGTATCAGGCGGATTTCCTCGGTGGTCGGTTTGGGCTGGTTGATCGAAACGTCCACGATCCGAGGATGTCTCCGACAACGGCGGGCCTCAAACCGTCCGCGCCTCAGAGTCGATATGAGAGCGAAACCAAAGCGCCGAATCACCGACGCCGCTCGTCGTCCGACGCCGTGCGCGGTTCAGCGAACCGACGGCGACCGCAGCGGTTAGCTTGAGACCATCCCTCGCTGTATTCGGTTCGAGAATCAGGAAGGCGCATCTCGCATGGAGAGAAGAACCGTCGATAAGCCTGAAGACGCGTCCCTACTGAAGGTGCTCGGCAATTGGGATGTACTGGCCCTCGGGTTCGGCGCGATGATCGGCTTCGGCTGGGTGGTGCTCACAGGGGGCTGGATCGGCTCGGCAGGCACCTTCGGAGCCGTGCTGGCGATGACCGCCGGTGGCGTGATCATGGCGATGGTCGGTCTGACGTACGCCGAACTCACGGCAGCCATGCCCAAGGCAGGCGGAGAGCACAACTTCCTGCTACGCGGCATGGGGCCGCGGTGGTCGTTCATCGGTTCCTGGGGAATTGTCGGCGGTTACGTGACCATCGTGGCCTTCGAGGCCGTGGCCCTGCCCAGGACCGCGTTATACCTCTTCCCAGGCCTCAACCAGGTTCGGTTGTGGGAGGTCGCCGGGAGCGAGGTGTATCTCACCTGGGCGTTGGTCGGCGCGATTGCAGCGGTCGTAATCACCACCATCAACATCCTCGGGGTCAAATTGGCCAGTGTGGCACAGACATTCGTCGTCGTGCTGCTATTGGTCATTGCGCTGATGCTGATCTTCGGCGCCTTCACCGGCGGGTCCATCGACAACATGCAACCGCTCTACACCGGCGGCGCGGCGGGATTCTTCGCGGTCCTCGTCGTGGTGCCGTTCCTCTTCGTCGGATTCGACGTCATCCCGCAGTCCGCGGAAGAGGTGAACATCCCTGCCCGTCAGGTTGGACGTCTAGTTGTCATCGCGGTGGTCCTCGCGACCATTTTCTACCTCATCACGATCGTGACCACCTCGTCGGCGATGTCCGCTGGCGAACTGGCAGAAGTGGACATCGCCACCGCAGACGCGTTCGGAGTGCTGTTCGGCAGCGACTTCATGGCCGAGGTGTTGATTGCCGGAGGTATCGCCGGAATCCTCACGTCCTGGAACTCCTTACTTCTCGGCGCATCGCGGCTGATGTACTCGATGGCGCGCTCCGGGATGCTGCCGGAATGGTTCGGCAAGCTTCACCCCAGGTTCCGTACTCCGTTCAACGCGCTGTTGTTCATTGGCGGGTTGTCCTTCCTCGCTCCGTTCCTGGGTGAGGCGATGCTGGTGTGGCTCGTCGACTCCGGGTCACCGAGCATCGTCATCGCTTATCTGCTGGTGTCCATCGTTTTCCTGGTCCTGCGCCGACGCGAGCCGCAGATGGACCGGCCCCTCCGGGCCGGCGGAAATGGCAAGGGCGGCTTGGTGATCGGTGGCGGAGCTGTCGTGCTCTGCGTTGGATTGTTGAGTCTTTACCTGCCGGGTATGCCCGCGTTCCTCGACGTGCAGCCATGGATCTTGTTCGGCGCCTGGTGGTTGCTCGGCGCGTTCTTCCTGCTCCGCGTCCCGACCGGGATCGAGCCGGGCGAAGATGCCGAATATCGATTGCTGAACGCGTTGAAGCGGCGGCGCGCGTCGGGGGGCGACGACCTGCGCACCTGACCGGCCGGCCACCGATGACCCAGCCTGCAACCGCACGGCAATCGCGTCGCGGGGCGCTGTCGAATCGGACCTGCCAAAGTTGTTCTTCAGGTGCGAGAACCTCTAGGCCACAGGGTCGTTCAAACCACCCGCGAGTAGTAGCCGAATCGCGAAACTATCCAGCGACGAGCGAGTTGACGGTGGTCACTTCCAGCGCTGGTGATCATGCGCAGGGAGTCAGGTGGGCTGCGCCAGAGCCGAGAACCCGGGTGTCGCCTCTATCTTCGTGCCCACCGACGGAGGCGCATTGCTCACCGGACTGACTTCGGCGTCCTCGGCCTGGCGCCAGGCCCGGGTGAACGGGGTGCAGGCCGCGAATGCTGCGGCTGGGCCGGGTTCGTTGGCCGTTGGACACCGTGCGCGCGTGGTCCGTGCCACTTATTCTGCCAAACGTTACTGCGCGGTGAGCTCACGAAGTCAGTTCTTCACCCGTGGTGGTGGTCTGGTGCACTACGGTTTCAGAAGTCCCAAGGCGTTTGCGATACGGCGGTAAAATGGCGATTCTCGATGATCTTTTGAGCGATGCCAGCGGCTTCATCTGGGGCCCGTGGCTGTTGATCCCGCTGCTCCTCCTGTCCGGCCTGTATCTGACGGTATTGTTGCGCGGGATACAGGTGCGCCGACTCGCGCTCGCGTTCTGGCTGGCGTTCGTCAAGCGCAAGGATCTGGGCGCCGAAGGCGATATCTCGCATTATCAGGCGCTGTCCACGGCGCTCGCAGCCACGGTCGGCGTCGGCAACATCGCCGGCGTCGCCACCGCGATCGCTCTCGGCGGTCCCGGCGCCGTGTTCTGGATGTGGTGCACGGGCCTGGTGGGGATGGCGACCAAGTACTGCGAGGCCTTCCTCGGTGTCCGGTTCCGCCGCACCGACGCGGCCGGTGAGCAATCCGGTGGTCCGATGTACTACCTGCGGAGGGGCATCAAGGGTCCGCTGGGAATCTTCCTCGGCGGATTCTTCGCCGTTGCGGGAGTGTTCGCGTCGTTCGGTATCGGCAACATGACCCAGGCGAACACCGTTGCAGCCAACGTCAACGAAGAGTGGGGTGTTGCTGAGCCGATTACCGCCATCGCTGTGGTGGTGCTGGCAGCTGCGGTGATCATAGGCGGCATCAAGAGCATCGGCCGAGTGACCAGCCTCCTTGTCCCGATCATGATCGTTGTGTACATCCTTGGCGCGACCGCGGTGCTCGCCCGCAATCTCGACCGAGTGCCGGCGGCGTTTGGCGTCATCTTCACCGACGCCTTCACCGGCACCGCCGCTACCGGGGGCTTCGCAGGAGCAGCCGTGGCGGCCGCGATTCGGTATGGCGTGGCACGCGGAATCTTCTCCAACGAGTCGGGTTTGGGCACCGGCGGCATTGCCGCCGCGGCGGCGAAGACCACGCACCCGGTGCGTCAAGCGCTGGTTTCGATGACCCAGACCTTCATCGACACTCTCGTCGTGGTGAGCTTCACCGCGTTGACCATCGTCGTCACAGGCGTGTGGAAGGACGCCGGACCCGAGGAGGCGGCCAGCTTCACCGCCCGCGCATTCGCAGAGGGCCTCCCCGGCGGATGGGGCAGCGTCATCGTCACGCTCAGCGTGATGTTCTTCGCGTTCTCGACGCTGCTCGGTTGGTCCTATTACGGCGAGCGGTGTATGGAGTACCTGTTCGGACGAAAAGCGGTGGTTCCCTACCGGATTGTGTTCATCGTCGTGATCTACGTGGGAGCCACCACGGCCCTCACGACTGTGTGGACCTTCTCTGATGTCATGAATGGCCTAATGGCGCTACCTAACCTCATCGGTCTGCTCATCCTGTCGCCACTGATCTATCGAGAAACCCGTGCCTACTTCAGTGAGGAACACCCAGAGGACTTCCGCGCGCGAGAATGTCTGAGACGACGGGCGCGCTGACGTATAGCGTCGCAACGCCGAGCTCGAGCAGACCATCGAGATCTTGAAGGCGCCACCAGTCTCTTCGCGCGGGAGAGCGACCCGCGCCACCGCCGCGGTCCGCCGCGATTGGCGCGCTCATCGCCGCTCACCGGGATCGTTTCGGGGTCGCTCCGACCTGTCGCGCGCGCTTCGAGGCCGGCGTGCAGATCGCTCCGAGAACGTTCTACGCCCAGCGTGCCGGGCTCCATCGAAGCGGGCATTGTGGGACGCCACGATCACGCTTTGTCCGTAGCCGCCGGAATTCCTCGATAGGCTGCTCAGCGTGAACCTGGAGAAAGTGGTGTTCGGCTTCTTCGTGGTGCTGGCAGCAACTTTGAACTTCGGCTTTTTCGTCGGCGACATCTCCGACCCTGAGGTGCACAACGTCTACGAACTGTTCGCGGCCGTGATCGTCAACCTGATCGCCACCGTGCTGAAATTCGGAGACCGGACCCAAATCGGTGCCGTGCACCTAGCGACCAGCCTGGTCGCGGTGCTGCAACTGATCGCCGCTGCTGCGGTATGGGTTTGGGCCACCCAGGTATCCGCGGACGGCCTGAACGCCGCGCACACCGCCAGCATGGTTTCGCTTTCCGGCGGAGCACTGTTGGCCAACCTGGTGTCTGTCGTCCTGCTGCTTGTCGAGACATCCTCCTTCCGGCGCCGCTGACCGATGGGCCGCCCCATTCACCTGCTGAACTTGCGGCCGCGGCAGGTCCAGCCGCGCACGCGCAAGCCGGTGAAGGTACCGACCGGTGTGGAGACGACCGGCGCCCTGTTCCTCGTGCTGCGCCGAATGCGAGCGCCGTTCATCTTCGTGATCGTGACGTTCAGCTTCAACGTCGCCGGAATGATGTTGATGCCCGGACCCGTCGTCGACGGAGTCCCCCAGCGGCTGACGCTGTTCGATTCGTTCTATCAGATGGCGATCACATTGACGACTGTCGGCTACAGCGAGGTTCCGTACCCGTTCAGCTATGCGCAGCGCATGTGGCTCACGTTGTCCATCTTCATGCTGGTGATCGCCTGGGCTTACGCGATCGGCGCGCTATTGGCGGCATTGCGAGACAGGGCTTTTCAAGACGCTCTGTCGAGCGAGCGGTTCCGGCGGCAGGTCCGCAGACTTAAAGAGCCGTTCTTACTGGTCCTGGGGTACGGCCAAACCGGACGGATGGTGTCTTTGGAGTTGGACCAGCAGCACCGGCGCATCGTGGTCGTCGAGATCCAACAACGCCGGGTGGATTCGATCGTGACGGACGCGTTGACCGCCGATGTGCCTGCGCTGGAGGGGGATTGTCAGAATCCGGCTGTCCTCGGGCTGGCCGGGCTCGGCCGGAACAACTGTGCAGGGGTACTGGCGCTCACCGACGACGAGGACGCGAACTTGGCCGCCGTGATGACGGTCGCCCTTTTGCGCCCCGATGTGCCGGTGATCGCCCGTTGCTTCGATCCCGCGGTGCAGCAACGGATGGAGGACTTCGCCCCGGCTGCGGTGATCAACCCGCATGATCGATACGGTGGCTATTTGGCGCTGCTGTTACACCGACCGGTGCTCTACCAATTACTGATGTGGTTGATGGATAACGATCAGCACGAGTTGCCCGGCCTGCGTACCGGTTTGGTCGAGGGGCGCTGGGTGGTGTGCGGTGCCGGCGAATTCGCCGAGCAGGTCATCGCGGACCTGCGCGCCTCGGGACTGGAGGTCGACCAGATCGGCCCCACCGACGACCGACCGGAGTTGGACAATGCAGTGGGCTTCGTCGCCGGCACAGACAATGACATGCTGAACATCGCGCTGGCCGAAGGTGCTCGGTTGGCCAACCCGGATGCTTTCGTCTCGGTCCGCCAGCAAGACAGCATGCATCGATCGTTGATGATGGCTCTCGACGTTGATTCGGTATTCATCCCAACGGAACTGGTGGCCCGCGAGGTACTGGCGCGGATCGTGCACCCGAACTTCTGGCGGTTCATCGAGGAAGCGGTGCAACAGGATGAGGCGTGGGCGGTGCGGACGCGCGATCGGCTGTTGGAGCGCTGCGGCATGCAGGTGCCTCAGCGCGACGTCATCACGCTGTCGGTTGCCGAGGCACCCGCGGTGACGCAATGGCTGGGGAGCCACGAGCTGACTATAGGCGACCTGTTGCGCGGCCCCGATGACCGTTGCAGACCGCTACCGCTGGTGACGCTGCTCATGGTGCGTAATACGGAGCTGATCATGACGCCAGACGACGATACGCAGCTACGCGTCGGGGATCAGCTGTTGCTCGCCGGCAAGAACGACGGATTGGTGGAGCTGTCCGCCGCGCTGTTCTATCCCGCGACCCTGGAATACGTTGCGACCGCACGGGTCGCACCGTCGACCTGGGTATGGCGGGTCCTGACCCAGCGCAGGCGGGCTGGCACCTCGGTCGGCTGAAGGATCCCGCGATCTCGTCCGGACGCGAGCCATTGCCGAGGATCAGACACTTTGCGGTGCGTCCACCATTGATGACTCAGTTCCGAGGCGCAGGATCGCCAGAACGGCGTCAGGGCAGCGGTCGATCAGGCCTTGGGTGAATACCGCCCCAAAGGAATACCCCCGGTCATGGCTTCTCGGCTTCGATGAGGTCGTGCGGTACAACCGAGAACATGCGGCCGGTCGGCCGTAGGCCCGCACCCGTGAGCAGAGTCGAAAGTTCGTCGACCGAACGCAGACGTCCGCCGTCTCGTTGGGTCAAAGTGTGGAGGTCGAGGAGCGGCGAGAACGGGTTCGGGCGGTTGAGTTCCTGAAGGTATTCGACGATCACCAGCTTGCTGCCACTCGGCATGCTGGCCGCCACCGCGGCGAGAATCCTTCCGCAGCGTTTGTCGTCCCAGTCGTGCAGCACATCCTTGAGTACGTACACATCGGCGGTGGCATTGATGGCGTGGAAGATGTCCCCCTCGACGCGATCGATGCGATCAGCCACACCACGGTCGGCGAGAAATCCTTCGGCTTCAGCGATCATCCCCGCACTGTCCACCAAAATCCCACGCAGATCCGCGCGCGCCTCGCCCACAATCACCGACAACAGCGTGCCGATGCCACCGGCCACATCGCACACCACAGCACCGTCCGACCACGGGTAAACCCGAGCAATGGACCGAGCGGCGATCTCGGTGGCCTGGCGCATCGTCGAAGCGAAGATTCGTTGCTCGTCGGGATGCGCGGCGAACCACTCCCACACCGACATCCCGTGCACGAGTTCGAAAGCGCTTCGGCCGCTACGCACGCTGGCGGCCAGGCCGCCCCAGGCGTCCACGGTCGACCGCATCCCCTTGTAGCGCATCCAGGCCCGCAGCGAAGCGGGATGGTCACTGCGCAACACCGCTCCGGTACGGGTCAGCTTCACCGCACCCGTTCGCCGATTCATTGTGCAGAGACCGCAACCGACCGCGCCGCGCATCAGGCGATGGGTGGTGGCTTCATCGCAGTCGATTCGCGCGGCGATCTGCGGCGCGGGCATCGGCCCGTCGGCGAGCACGTCGGCAATTCCGAGTTCGGCGATGGCCGCTGCGATCTGGACGCCGCCGACGCCCTCGCCGAGATCCAGCATTGCGATCTGAGGCGGCACCAATCGGTCTGCCAGCTGCTTGAGGCGCCGTCGAAGGGCGAGCGTGGCCAGCACTACGGGTAGAGGCGTCGACGGCATCTCTGCAGGTTAGCCGTCCAGGCACCTTCTCAACCCCGCTTTCTGGGGCGTCACCACGAGAGGTATTACGACATCGAGCCCAGCGCCGACGCCGCGCACCGGGTGGTGGCGGCGCCAGACCGGCACTCGGAGGGCTACGAAACATGTTGCACTAGAGGGAGATTCAGCAGGAACAGATGGCTGTAAACATTTCGGTATGGTCATTCGGCGGAATGAGGCCCGGCATACGGAACCCGCGGAAGCTGCTCTCACTTCCAGGATAAGGCCTGACAGAGGGCTTGCGGCAAGGGCCGGGTAGTGCTGCATGCTGGGGCGTCTCAGCAGTGCGTCCGAAGGACTTCAGGTGTCCGAATCAATTGATGAAGGCCCGTTCTTTCACGGCACGACCGCGAAGTTGAGCGTGGGCGAGTTCCTCACCGCGGGCCATAGGTCGAACTACCGTCCCGAGATCGTGATGAACCACATCTACTTCACCGCTTTTGTCGATGGGGCTGGCCTTGCGGCGGAGATCGCCGCAGAACTCGCCGGGGGTCAGGCGCTTCCGAGGGTGTACAAAGTAGAGCCGACCGGGGAGAATGACCCGAATGTGACCGACAAGAAGTTCCCCGGCAACCCCACTCAGTCGTACCGCAGCACGGCCCCTTTGCGGATTGTCGGCGAGATCACCGAGTGGTAGCGACTGACACCCGAACAGCTGCAGTCGTGGCGAGAGCGATTATCTGCGCTTCTCTCAGACGAAAGTGCGGAGATCCTCAACTGAGAAACTCGACGTCATCACCGGCCATGACTAACTGGTCGCGAAAGCCGATTCGTGGGATATGAGCCGGCCAGAACTCGGCTGCGACGGCCACGATTCCGCACGCCGCTAAGGTTGCGGACCGCGAACGCCGAGCACCGGTTGTCGGCAGCCGCCTTTGTTGAAGTCCGGGCACCAGGCCGAATGTCCATCATCGTCTCGCCACACGAGCTGCAGCGCGCGCACCTCGGGGCCGTACAACTCCACCGCTAGTTTCAAGTGCGCGTCCGGCTGCGCGACCGCGACGAACTCGGCCTGCCAGCCGTCCGGTAGTTGCATCGTGTCGCCGGGAGCCGGGACCCGCTCGCGGATCAGGTAGTTGGCAACGGTGTTGAGTAGCCTCACCGCCCATTCGGGTGAAACACCGGTCACCAGCAGTTCGGGCAGACCGGCTGAATGCAGTCCTACGGTGTAGGCGAACGGGTTCCGGCTGCTCTCGACAAACTGCACGGCCCAGCCGTGCTCAAGAATCGTCCGCCGGAGTACATCGTGATAGTCGGCCCGGGTGGCCTCGGGGTGGTCGCACTGCCAGCACACGGCAGAACTCCTTTCGCTGATGGCGCTAACTGTTGTTGGTTCAGCGTCCTCCAAGGGTCTGACAGGTCGGTCAGCCGCGAGCCTGAGCCGAGCAATCTGTCTCTCCGGGCATCGGTGGTTAAGCTGTTGGGCATCGCCCCAACGGGTTTCTCGTCGCCGCGCGGCCACGCCGTTGGACAAGGAGATGTCGCCTGGCTGCATCGTCTCGCTAACCTCGACGTGTGCCGGATTCGACGAACCGCCCGCCCGCTCGCCGAGGTCGAGCTACTTCTGACGATTGTGGTACTGCCACGCACATCGCTGCACCCAAGGCGAACACCATTGCTTCAGGTGGCGGCGGTGCTCCAAGCCCAACCGCTCTCGATGTGAAGGGTTCCGGTGTGCAACCCCCGGTCGCCACCTGGGTGCGCCGGATGTTCTGGCTGCTGGAGCGAGTCGCGCCCGCAGTCGGGGCGCGGTGGGCGACCGAGTTGTGGTGCACGCCGCCGGTCATCGAGTCCAGTCTGCGTATGCCCCCCGGTGTCCCGCCCGGTCAACCATTGGAAGCACACTGGAGCGGACACCGGATCGTGGGCGAGGCTTGGGGCGATGGGCCACCGGTTTATCTTGTGCACGGCTGGGGCGGGCGCCGCCACCATCTCGGCATGTTTGTCAAACCTCTCGTCGAGTCCGGACATCGTGTCATCGCATTCGACCTGCCCAGCCACAACGAGTCCGATGCGGGCGCGCTCGCACCTGGTCGCACCACCGCCATTGAGTGCGCCGAAGCGGTTGCAGCCATGATCCGCACCCACGGACCGGCCCGCGCGGTTGTCGCCCACTCCCTCGGGGCCAACGCGACCGCATTGGCGGCGGCGTGGGGCTCGACGGTCGGGCGGTTGGTGTTTCTCGCGCCGATGGGCGAGTTCCCGATCTATCTGGATCTGTTCGCCGCGCGCCACGGCTTCGGCCGACGGATACGCGCCGGCCTGCATCGACGTCTTGAACGCCGGATCGGGATGCCGCTGGAGGACACCAACATGGTCCGGATTGCCGGCCGAACCGACTATCCGCCGATGCTGCTCATCCACGACCCCGATGACCCCGAGACTCCCTATGTGACAAGCGAAAAGATCGTCGCGGCATGGCCGGGTGCACGCTTGCTGACCACCAAGGGCCTCGGCCGGCTGGCGCATTTCCGGATCTTGAGGCACCGTCCTGCGATTCGCGCCGGTGTCGAGTTCATCGGCCCCGCACCGGCTTGAAGAAGGTGTCGCCGGAACGGACATCCCCTGACAGACAGCCATCGGCAGAAGTGATTGGGAGAGAGCCAGATGCGTAGATTCGTGGACATCTCGGTGCCTTTACAGGCAGGGATCGCATCCGATCCGCCGGGACATCTTCCGGAGATCGACTACTACAGCCACGCCGACACGGCGGCTGAAGTCGTCGCGTTCTTCCCAGGCGCGACGGTCGATGATCTACCGGATCGCGAGGGCTGGGCGATCGAACGGGTCCGGATCACCACCCACAACGGCACCCACCTCGATGCTCCCTATCACTACGCATCGACGATGGACGGTGGCGCGCCGGCGATCACCATTGACCAGGTTCCGCTCGAATGGTGTCTGCAACCAGCGGTAAAGCTTGACTTCCGGCACTTCGAAGCGGGCTACGTGGTCACCGCCGCTGACGTAGCAGACGAACTCGATCGCATCGGCCACCAGCTACAGCCCCTCGACATCGTCGTGGTCAACACCGCGGCCGGAACCCGCTACGGCGAGGCGGATTACGTTTCGTCCGGCTGCGGCATGGGTCGTGAGGCGACGCTGTGGCTGTTGGAGCGAGGCGTGCGCCTGACCGGCACCGACGCCTGGAGCTGGGACGCGCCGTTTGTCTACACCGCACAACGGTATTCCCGTGAGCGGGATCCCTCGATCATCTGGGAGGGGCACCGCGCGGGACGCGAGATCGGGTACTGCCATCTGGAGAAGCTCCATAACCTGGAGTCGCTCCCGGACAGTGGATTTCAGATCAGCTGTTTCCCGGTGAAGGTGCACGCTGCGTCGGCCGGGTGGACACGGGCCGTCGCGATTCTCGACGACTGAGCGATGCACCGTCCCGATCGCACCGGCATTCTGTTCCCAGAACCCCGGCCTACTCCGGGTAGCCCAGACTCCAGCCCCGGTAGGTCCAGTCGCTTGCCACATTCGGGCTGGGCAGAATTTGGATGTTGTGCCCGTCGCCGTATCCCGGTGAGAGACCCTGAACGCCGCCGGATATGTAGGTCCCATCCCCGCGAGCAATGTCGATATGTGGGCCGATGGATCCCACGCTGAAGACAAGTGCCCCACGCGGGGGGTTCATGTCGGTATGGATCTTCCCCTGCTCGAGAAGTGTTTGGTACATGGTCTCAGAAGCGCCGTCCCAACCGTATCGCTCTTGCGGCACCCCGAATGCGTAGGCCACCAGAGCTTCACAGCCGTACTGACCGAATTGGTCTGTCCCGAGCAGGCTTTCGGCCTTGGCGATGGCGGCGTCGGCTCCGGGGATCACAGGCCGTGGGACTGCTGCGGCACCCGGCGCCAAGAAGAGCGTGGCGGCCAGGCAGGTGGCTACAAGAAGCAGAATCTTTCGGACGTTCATCTCGTGTGCTCCGGTCCTCGGGCCTGCATGGTTTGGCTTCGGCTGGCAGGGTCGGTAACACCCGGTGCCATCGGGCACTGGATGTCACGGAATCCTGCCCTCAAGCACATCAGGCGTTCTCCAGGTGACGTTCAGAGAGCCATCGCCGGACCTTGAGTTGGGGCGTGACTCATGGTGAACCCCATGCCCCCTCCCACGCTGAATAAACACGATCAGCAAAGTCGAGGCATCTCCACACGTGCGGCATCCACTCTGCGGTGGAGGTGCGCTCAGCGGGCTGCTCACGACGGCACACCGGGGGACGATCCGGCCGAGGGAGGCATCCCGCTTGGGCGACGGCGCCAACACCAACGGATCGAAGAGCCCCCCGCGGAAACCTAGTCGCGAGTCGGAAGCCGGCGGGAGGAAGGGCTCACACTGACGGACGAGTAGACATTGTCGACGCCAGTTCTTAACCTGTCCGAGACACACGTGGCCGGACCAAGTGTTGGTCCCTGCAATAAAAGGATCGTGACAATCCGCGTGACCGGCATGCGCCACTCACTCCGACGAACGGTGTGCGGTGCTGCAACCGCAGTTCTCGTGCTGGTCGCCTCGATCGGCGCCGTCAATGCGGACCCGGCGGACGACGCGCTGGCCAAGCTCAACGAGTTGTCCGCTCAGGCGCTGCAGACTCGCGAGGCCGTCACGGCGGCGCAGCGCGATGTCGACACCAAAGAGGCCGCTCAGAAGGCTGCCGACGAGCGCCACCGCGCCGACCTCGAGGCCCTTGCCGCCGTCAACGCCGAGCTTGCGCCTTACCAGGCAGCGGTCGACCGCATTGCGGCGATGGACTACATGAGTGGCCGCAACGGTCAGGCGGCGGCGCTGCTGACCGCGTCTTCGCCGCAGCAGTTGCTCGACAAGCTGTCGCTGCAGCGGGTGGTCGGCGCCACGACCGCTGAGCAAATGAAGACGTACCACGCAAAGCGTGACCGCGCGGGGTCGGCCGCGCAGGCGTCCGAGAAGTCGGCCGCCGACGCCCGCGCTGCGGCCGAGCAGGCCGCCGCGGTGCGCGCGGACCTGCAGGCCAAATGGAATGATTTGCTGCGCAAGATCGCGGCTGCGGAGGCGCAGTACGCGGCGTTGACACCGCAACAGCAAGCGGTCGTCGACAACGCCGTCCCGCCAGCAGCACCACCGCCTCCGCCGCCCGCTGCGCCCGCCCCGCCAGACCCGGCGATCCTCGCGTTGCCCGGCCAGCCGCCCGTGGACCCTGCTCAAGCTCTGGCGGCCGCCCGCGTCGACGTCCCGGAGGCGTTGCCCGCCGGCGTCGCGAACGAGGCGGGCCTACAGGTCAACACCGTGCTCGCCGCCCGGGCCATCAGCGCGAAATTCCCTCAGATCGCCGACATCGACGGCGTGCGGCCCGACTCCAAGCCGTGGCATCCGAGCGGCCTGGCGATCGACATCATGATCCCCAATCCCGAGAGCGCCGAGGGCATCGCGCTGGGCGACGCGATCCGCGACTTCATGCTGAGCAACTCGAGCCGATTCGGGTTACAGGACGTTATCTGGCGCGGCACTTATTACACGCCGAGCGGTCCGGCGGGCTCAGGCTACGGCCACTACGACCACGTGCACGTCACCACGACACCACGCCGCTGACCGCCGAGGCGGTCACGGGTGCAGGTTCCACTGCCCGCAGTCCTGGGCCAGCACATCGTTGACGTCGACGCGGATACCGCCGACCACCGGTCCGGGGTTCGAGGCGGTGTCGATGATGCGCTGGTAGAGAACCGCAGCGGGGTAAAGCTGTCCGTTGGACCAGGACCGGGTCTGCCAGGCCCAGACGTGGCCGGCCGAGCCCGATCTGCCGATGACACCGTCGGCGGCGGCCCACTGGCACGGTCGGATACCGGCGTAGATGCCGGTGCGCTGCACGCCGATGACCGAGTTGATGCCGCGGAACCACGGCAGCGCCAGGTCGTTCCAGGTCTGGCGGTCGATGTCGTCGTCGACGCTGAAGAAGATCGGCGCGGTGCGTCCGCCACCGGCGGCGGTGTGCAGGTGCCAACCGGTTTTCGCGTCGGCGACGCCACCGGCGTACCCGCGGGTGAAGTCCGATGGCGCGGTCCCGCCCGGTTTGCCGTACTGGTAGTTGCTGACGATCACCAAACCGGCCGCGGCCAGCGTCTTGGCGTAAGGCAGGGTGATCGGCTTGGCGCCGAACGAGGAGCCGGGCCGTGACGTCGAGACGTAGTTGATGACGCCGGAGTGGCCGGCGGCCCGGATGTCCTGCGCCGGAATCTGGCGCATCGCATAGTCGATCAGCGTTGGGCGGGCGGCCTCGGCCCTCGGCGTGTGCGTAACGGCTGATGCCGCACCGAGCCCCGCCAGTGCCGACACCGTGGCGGCGTAGCGCAGTGCGTCACGCCGGGATACCTGCACGGCGCGAAGTTACCAAAGTGACTGGCGTGAACAGCCTTACCACGCCGAGCGAAATCGTTTTGTGTTCGCCTCGTTGCCCAAAACGCAGTGTCGCCGCAGCCCACCTCACCGTCGCCGCCCTTCCGGACTATCCGGCCGGCGTCACATCCAATCCCGAGCCCTTGATCGACGCCTTGGCCCGATTCTCGGGTCGGACCGCCCTCTTTCCACGCACGAACCCGGTCGCCGAGATCGACGCCGCAAGCAGCGCGCTCTCGCCCTTGACGAACGGGTGGAACCCGACGCCGGCGCCGCCGCGGCCCTTCACCGGAATATCGGCGACTTCGGTGACTTTCCAACTCTTTTCGGCCAGCGACAGGATGGCCTCGCCGTTGGCGCACGAGACGGGCAGTGCGGCGATGACCTCGTCGTCGTCACCCGCCAACTTCACCCCGGCCACGCCGTTGCCGGCAACGCCTTGAGGATTGACCGCCGCCGGGTCGATGCGCAGAACTTTTCCGCGTCGGGTCACCAACGCCAGGTGGTAGCCGTCCGGCAGCACACCGGAGCGCACCAGCCCGGTGATGTCCGGCGCGACGGGGATGTCGCGAATCTTGTACGGCAGACCGCCACCGGCGGTGAACTTCACCCGGCCGTCGGTCCACACTGCCCAACCCAGCCCGGAGGTGAGCAACTCGCCGTGGCTGTCGGAGAACACGCCGCGGTCGTCGAGCCGCCACGCGGTATTGACCTTGCGCTCACGGGGCCCGTCGTCACCGCCGTTGGAGGTGACTGGCGCGGCCTCGAAGTCCAAGACGGTGCGACGATCGAACTCCGGGCCTTTGAACAGCTTCGCCGTCTCCACCAGTTCCTTGTCGATGACCTTCCGACGCGCATCCGGATTCGACACCAGCTCAGTGAGTTCGGCGAACTCCGTGTCCAGCTTCTCGGCCTCGGCCCGCAGCTCGATGACGTCGAGTTTGGTCAGGCGGCGCAACTGCAGTGCCAGCACATAGTCGGCTTGAACGGCATCGATCTTGAACCGGTCCTGCAGCCCTTGGCGGGCTTCGTCGACGGTCTCGGAGCCACGGATCACCGCCACGGCGGCGTCGATGTCAAGGTGAATGGTCATCAGACCCGCCACTAGATGACGTCGCGCCGTGACCTTCTCCAGCCGGTACTCACTGCGGTGCAAAACCACCGAATCACGCAGCGAGAGAAACGCTTTGATCAACTCGCGCACCGACCACCACCGCGGGACGCGGTTCTCATCGAGGGCGACGAGGCTTGCGGCGAAGGTCGACTCCAGCGGTGTCAGGGCCAGCAGCTGATCGCGGATCTGTTCGGCGCTGTGGCCGCGTTTGGCGGTGACGACGATGCGCAGCCCGTTGCGGCGGTCGGTCAGATCGGACATGTCCGCCACACCAGCGAGCTCCCCGGACTCGACCAGGGCCCGAATCCGTTCCTGCACCGTGTTGCTCGCCACGCCAGGCGGCAGTTCGGTGATGAGGACGTTCTTCCCGTCGACCGAGAGCGTGCCCCGCACGGTGAACTGGCCCCGCCCGGTGGTGATGTACTCACGCAGGCCCGCGGTCCCGACCACAGACGCCCCGCAGCCCCAGTCTGGGCCCGGGATCAACTTGGCCAGCCGGTCGTCGGTCATGTTCGGCGTTTTCAGCAGCGCCCGGCAAGCGGCCATGATCTCGCGCGGGTTGTGGGCA
Source organism: Mycobacterium sp. 852002-51152_SCH6134967 (assembly GCF_001667105.1). Lineage (NCBI taxonomy): Bacteria > Bacillati > Actinomycetota > Actinomycetes > Mycobacteriales > Mycobacteriaceae > Mycobacterium > Mycobacterium sp. 852002-51152_SCH6134967. The sequence goes on from NZ_LZIK01000032.1 coordinate 43,912, forward strand.
GGCACCTTGGTGGCCCAGCCCTCGGCGATACCGACGGCCCCGTTGCACAACAACACCGGCCACTGGGCCGGCAGCACCGTCGGCTCGATCCACTCGCCGTCGAACGTCGACACCATGGGCACTGCGTGGCTGTCGAGTTCGGCGGTCAGCGCGGCACCTGGTGCCGACAACCGCATCTCGGTGTAGCGGTCGGCGGCGGGAATGTCGCCCTGGATACGGGGGAAAGCACCCTGTCCGTCAATGACTTTCACGCGCTGGAACTCGGCGGCCATCAGCGCTGCAGCGCCGTACATCGAAGTGCCGCCATGCGGGTGGAGGTTGCCTGTGACCGCGGAGCAGATCTTCGACGACTTCTGAGGCTTGTTGCCGGGCTGCAGTTTCGACTCGTGCATCTGGTAGAGCAGACGACGCTGACCCGGCTTGAGACCGTCGTAGGCCGACGGGATCGCACGGTCGCTGACGCTGTAGAGCGCGAAGGTCAGCTGATAGAGATTCCAGTAGTCGTCGGCGCTCTGGTCGACGACCAGGTCCGGGTTCTGCTCGGGTATGTCCAGGGTGGCGGTCACGGTATCTGCCTAAGTTCTAGTCGAGGTCCAGGGAATTGGTGTCGACGCGGGCGGCGATCTCGGCCATCCACGTGCGCCGGCCCTCGGGCGGCCCACCGAACAACGTGTGGTGCAATTTCTTCTCACCGTCGTCGGGGTGGACGCGAATCACGGTGCGCCGCTGGGGATCCAGGACGGTGTTCCAGAAGTCGTCGGCGTCCATCTCGCCCAGCCCCTTGTTGCGCTGCACCTCGACGCGGCCCTTCGAAGCGGCCTTCAGCTTGGCCACGGCCGCATCGCGCTCGGATTCGTCCTGGCAGTAAATGCGCTCGCTGGCGGTTTTGACCACGAACAACGGCGGCAGCGTCACGTAGACCATCCCGGCCTCGACCAGTGGACGGTAGAAGTCGAGGAACATCGAGATCAGGCTGGAGTTGATGTTGCCGCCGTCGGGGTCGGCGTCGGAGGCGAACAGAATCCGGTCGTAGCGGCACAGTTCCGGGTCGCAGTTGTCCCGCACACCGCAGCCCAGGATGCGCTCGATGGAGTCGAATTCGTCTTTGGACCGCGCCTTGCTCAGCGCGAACCCATACACGTTGGGCGGCTTGCCTTTCAGCGGGAACGCCGCCTGGAAGGTGGCGTCGCGGGCGGCCTTGATGGTGCCCAGCGCCGAATCGCCTTCGCACAGGAACAGCTCGGCGCCCGACCCGCGGCCGGTCTCGCGACTGGGAAGCAGCTTGGGTGGCAGCGACAGGTTGGTGCCCAGCCCCTTGGCCTTCGAAGCCGCGCGTGATCGTGCCTTCGCACCTTCCGCGCTACGCCGCGCTCGCGCGGACTCCAGCGCCAGCTTGGTCCACAGGGTCACCGCATCGCCGTTGGCCGGGTTGGCCGCCCACACCGTGACGCTGCGCGCGACGTCCGGGGCCATCGCCACGTTCAGCGACCGCGACGACACCGCGGTCTTGGCCTGCGAGTCCCAAGCGACATCCGGCGCGCGAGTGTCCACGGCCAGTGCGGTGACAGCGGCGAAATCCTGTGGTTCGGGGCCGTCTTCGCCTTTGGCCAAGCCCAGATCCCGCATCCGCGACGCACGATCGGCGAGCGCTTCGGACAGGCCCTTCATCGCGGCCGTCAGATGCGACCCGCCGCCGGGGGTCCGCACGGTGTTGCAGAACGCGGCCACCGTCGCCGGTTCGGCCGGGCCCGCGGTCAGCGACCAGCGGAACGGCGTCGGTCCGCGACCGGTGGTGTACTCGCCGCGACCCTCGACCGCGGCGCGGACGTCGGGCGCGGGAGTGCCCGCGGCGGTGCACATGAGATCGAGCAGCGTGTCGGTACCCCAAGGGCCGCTGAACGGTTCGAGAAACGCCTCGGGCACGTCATCGCCGGGCCAGCCTTCGTCGACCACGACCAGGTGCACACCGGGGGACATCCGGGCCGCGGCATGGGCCCGCAGCAGCACTTCGCCGACATCGACGCTGGTGTCGGGGACCACCGCGCGGTCGAACAGGATGCGAACGGTGGTGCCCTGCATGGCGGGCTTGCGGTTTCCGGTGCCGCGCAGTTTCTGGGTGTCGGCCCGGGTGAACGGGGCTTCGGGGTCGAACTCCTTGCCCTCGAACGTCCCCGGGTAACCGCGCCCGAAGCTCTGCACGTAGGTCTTGCCGCCCCGATGCACCGTCACGTCGGTCCGCGCGGAGATGAATACCGCTGCGGCGGCGCCGATTCCGTTCAGACCGGCCCCGGTGCTCGCAGCATCGGTGTGCGCGGAGAACTTCCCGCCGGCCCGCGCGGTGCCGAGCGTCTTGACGATGCCGTTCTTTCCTGTCGCCGGATCGGTGTCGACCGGCAGGCCGCGGCCGTCGTCGGCGACGCTGACCGATCCGTCCGCGTGCAGGGTGATCCTCACGGTGGATCCACCGTTGCCAAGATCGGCGACTTCCTCGATGGCGTTGTCGATCAACTCACGCAACGCGGTGTTGAGCACGTCGAGCCCCAGGTTCACCGCCGGCCGCAGGCGTGTGTGCTGGACATCATCGAGTTCGGTGATGTCGGCGGCGGTGTAACTCACTGCAGGTCCTTTGTGTCGATGCCGAGAAGGGTGCCGCAGGAATCGTAGACGGGGCCACCGACGTCTCCGCGGAACCGGAGAGCGTGCGGTGATCACGGTGTCGACACAACGTGATGAACTCCGCCAGACGCACGCCTACCGCTGCGTGTCGGAGACTGTGAGCGCGGAATCGCGATTCACATATTTCGAGGTCGTGCGATAACGTCGAAGTCAGTGTCCTGTGCTTATGAGATCGGATTCGGCTACATGACTGTGACTGGCGAGCGGCAAGAGATCCGGCTCGACGACGTCGAATTCAACCGGCGCGATCACCCGGATCGGCCCTTGCGCCCCATCCCGCCGGGCCGCGACCATTTCGCCGCCCAGTGGCGGCAGATGCGCGAGTTCATGTTCGGTCAGTGGATCGACATCGACAAAGAGGTCGAGCCCAACGAGCTCACGCGGCTACGCGATGACTATTTCTGGCAAGGCGACGAGCACATCATCGGCGTGGTCGACGCGTTCGAGTGCCTCGGCTACGAGAAGGGCCGCGCGCTGTACGAACAGGCGCTGACTCAGGGCATCGACTCACTGGAGGATCCGCCCCGGGAGTTCGTCGAGTTCTTCGAGCACCTCGATCAGCTGCCAAGCCAGTTCGACCTCGAGGCCGCCGAACGCGGCCGCATGCTGGCGATGTCGGCCACCAAGACCGCCACCATGATCATCCAGGGGTGGGCGTTCTACGAGACCGCGATGACCGGCGACATCTCGGCATCCACCGGCGCCACAGGGCGGTTCGCCGACGACGGCCCGCGGCGCTTCATCGAGACGGCCCGGGTGTTCGCGGAGTTCACGCTGCCCGACATCTTCGACCGGCACTCGGAGGCGTTCCAGGATGTGATCCGGGTGCGGTTGATGCACGGGCTGGCCAGTCGCGGCTTGCGCCGCAAGTGGGGCGACGACGTCTATCTCAAGTTCGGTGAGCCCATTCCGGTGACGTCGCTGCTGGGATTCGGCAGCGGCATGTTGCTCGGACGGCTCGTCGACCATGCGTTCGGACGCAAGCTGACCAGCCAGGAACTCGAGGACCTCGCCGAGTACTCGTCGTACTCGGGGCGGCTGTGGGGCGCGCCCGAACGGCTCTACTCCCCAACGGGTCTGGAGCTGATCAAGTCGTTGAACTACGTGCTGGCCAGAGGCGGCAACCCGTCGCCGTGGCGCGCTGAACTCGTCGACGCGATCGCGGGTCCCGCGCACCTGACGACCCTGACCGACGCCCTTCCCGGCCTCGTCAAGAAGTTGGTGGCTCGCCACGCCAACCAGCTCACCGCGACCCTCGCGCTCGTCCCGGCGGGCGCGGTGTTCGGCTACCAGCAGATCGAGGCGATGGTGGCCGGCAGTTTCTTCGAGCCGCTGGGGTACAACTACGAACGCCGAGTCCGGATCTTCACCGAGATCGCCAAACTCAACGTCCGTATCGCGATGGTGGCCGACAAGCTGCCGTGGTCCAACCCGATCCGCGAGCAGAGAAAGAAGACCGGCGCGGCCGCGCGCGAGCGGATCGCGATGCTGAACAAGATCGCCCGCGGACGGCAGATCCCGCTGACCTTCACGAGCCACGACCTATCGACGAAGGGCGAGGGGTTTACCGGCTGAGCGCGCCCATCCGCTTGACCGCCTCGGCGAGGACGGCTTGCGAGGTGGCGAAGTTCAACCGCACGTGACCGGCGCCGCCGGAGCCGAAGACATGCCCCGAACTGAGCGCCACCCGTGCCTGATCGAGAAACGCCCGCGCCGGCCCTGCCAGTTCGGAGACGACGCCCGGACCATCGCCGCCACCGGGCTCGCCCAGGCCGAGTCGACGGCAATCGAGCCAGGCCAGATAGGTGCCTTGCGGACGGATGTGGTCGACGAGGGGCAGGTGTTCGGCGATCAGTCGGCCGAGCAGGTCGCGGTTCGCCGACAGGCCGTCCAGCAGCGCATCGAGCCACGCCTCTCCCTCGTTGAACGCCACCGTGTGTGCCATTACGCCGAGGTGGCTGGGGCCGTGGCTGACTTCCTCGGGCATCCGGTCGAGGTCTGCCGCCGCGTCCGGGCCGGCAACCACCACCGCCGCCTTGAGGCCGGCGAGGTTCCACGCTTTGGAGGCCGACGTGACAGCGAAGGCGTCCTCGGCGCCCGGGACGCTCAGATACGGCGTAAAGTCCGCTCCGGCCAACACCAATGGCGCATGAATCTCATCGGAAACAACGCGCACGCCACGATCGCGGGAGAGCGTCGCGATGCGTGCGAGCTCATCGGCCGAGTGCACGGCGCCGGTCGGATTGTGGGGACTGCACAACAGGTAGACCGCCCGATCGCTCACCGTGGCGGCCGTGCCGAACGCCGCATCCAACGACTCCAGGTCGATACGACCGTCCATACCGAGGCGCGCCTCGACGACGCGGCGGCCGGCGTGTGTGACGAAGGCGTAGAACGGCGGATAGACGGGCGCGTTGACGACCACGACGTCGCCGGGCTTGGTGATCAACTTGAGGACCTCGACGATGCCCAGCATCACGTCTGGGACGAGCGCGGTGCGCTGCACCGCCAGTCCGTCCCAGCCCCAACGACGCGCCGCAAACCCGGACAAGGCCTCGGCATACGCCCCCGCTCCGCTCGGATACCCGGTGTCCCCCAGCGCGATTGCCGTATTCAGCGCGTCGGCGATGGGGTCGGCCAAGGGCACGTCCATCTCCGCGACCCATAGTGGCAACACATCTGCAGGATGCGCCCGCCACTTCATGCTGGTCCGCTGTTGCAGTTGCTCGACGGTCAACTGCTCCAGCGGATTCACCACCCCATCTTGTCGCAACGTCGCCGACCGCGGCGCGCGCCGGGCATTGGCGCTAACACGGTTGACAACATACAACCAATCGGTTGTATATTCTGATGGTGACCGATCAGGACGAGGACAGAGCGGACGCGTTCTTCCACGCCCTGGCCGACCGGACTCGGCGAGACATTCTTCGTCGGGTGCTGGCCGGGGAGCATTCGGTCACGGCGCTCGCGGCGCAGTACGACATGAGCTTCGCCGCGGTGCAGAAGCACGTCGCCGTGCTGGAGAAGGCAGGCCTGATCTCCAAGCGTCGCCAGGGGCGAGAGCAACTGGCGAGTGGTGATGTGGAGGCGGTGCGGTCAGTCGCCTCGATGCTCACTGAGCTCGAGGACGTCTGGCGCGGTCGCATCGCTCGCATTGACGACCTACTCAGCGAGGAATAACCATGCCTGTCACCAACATCAGCAAGAACATCGAAAACCGTACGCTGACGATCACCGCGGAGTTCGCGGCCCCCGTCGAGCGAGTCTGGCAGATCTACGTCGACCCTCGGCGACTCGAGAAGGTCTGGGGCCCACCGGGTTACCCCGCCACCGTGGTCGAGCATGCGCTCACGCCAGGCGGCACGGTCACCTACTACATGACTGGACCCGAAGGCGAGAAGTACGGCGGGTACTGGAAGGTCACGGCCGTCGACGAGCCGCGCAGCTTCAGTTTCGAAGACGGGTTCGCCGATGACGACCTCAAGCCGGCAACCGATATGCCGGTCGCGCACAGTGTCTACACCTTCGAGGCGATCGGGGACGGCTCAACCAGGGCGACCTACGTCAGCACATACGAGTCGGCCGAAGGCCTGCAGAAGGTGCTCGAGATGGGCGTCGAAGAGGGCACGGCGCAGGCGATCAACCAGATCGACGAACTGCTCGCGAGCTGACACCGGATACGGTCACGGTGCCAGAACCGCCTGTGTCGCAGGGGTTCCGGCATCGTGTCGTTCGCGGCGATCCCGTGGGTCAACCGCGGTCGGCGATCTCCGGGTCCGCATGGACAGGAACCAGAAGCGGCGCGACGAGCGGGAAGATGGCCGACGCGGCAAAGGCCACCGGATAACCGACGGGAGCGATCAGCGCGCCGAACACCGGCGGCGTAGCACCCATCGTCACCATCTGACCGGTGTACTGGACGCCGAGCGCGCGCCCACTCCAGAACGGTCCCGCGAATTCGGCGATCGCCGTGTAGGCCAACCCGTTGTCGGTCACGGTGATCATCGACGCGATCACGATGACGGCGACGCTCAGCGGAGAGCCCAGCTGATCGGTCACCGCCAACACCAACATGGCGAGCGCGGCGGCGACACTGATGATCTGGATCGGGCGCAGCCGCGCACCGAGGCGGTCCGACCAGTGCCCGGCAGCGACCCGGCCGACCGCACCGAGCAGTTGCGCGACGGTCACCACGACCCCCGCCGACGCGGCCGACCACCCGCGGTCGGCCATCAACCAGACCAGGGTGAATGTCCACACCACGCTCTGCGGCACCACCAACAGCATCGAGACGGCGTGGATCCGCAACAGCACCGTCGAACCTCGATAGGGATTGGCCAGATGCTCGGTCGGCGCCTCCGACCGCGGTGGCCTCGGCGGGTCCACCACGCCGATCGCGCTGATCACCGCCGACGCCGCGCACAAGACCGCGGGGAACAACAGCGCCGCGGCGACGCCGTGGTGCTGGGCGAGCTGGGGGATGACCAGCGCCCCCAGCCCTACGCCCAGCGGGGATGCCGTATGGCGAATCCCCATCGCCAAGCCGCGCCGGTTCGGCGGAAACCAACCCACCACGAGTCTGCCGCTGGCGGCACTGTTGCTCGCCGCGGCCATCCCGCCCAGAAGTAGAAACGCCCCCGTCGCCACCAGAGAATCGACTGCTGCCGCTGCGAACGCCGCCGCGGCGGTAAGTGCCAAACCTGCTGTGAGCACGGTCCGCTCACCGACTCGGTCCACCACGTGGCCCCACGCGTACATCGTCGTCGCCACCCCGAAGCTGGGCATCGCGGACAGCAGACCGGCCTGTGCAAGGTGGAGCTCGTCGTCGAGGTGCAACTCCGGGATCAGGAACGCCGCACCGTTGATAAAGACATTGGCGCACAACGTCGCCGTGAGGGCCATGACAAGCATCGACCAGCGCCGCAACGTGCTGATCGAATCGACGGATAGGACCGGTTGGCTTTTCAGGGTTCAATCATGGGCGAATCGACGCCCCAACTTCTCGAAAACCGGTCACGAATGGAAAAACCGCTAACGCCGTCGTCGCGATCGCCGATGACACGATCATGAGCTCGCTTCGTGCCGCCGGCGCAGTCGCCATCGTGCTGGCTGCATTCTGGTTGGGGGCGGCGACGGCCCATGCTGAGCCATTCGCCCAACTCGACCGTGTTCCCGCGGTGGCCTCGCCGACATGCGGCGGCAGCGTCAGCGCCGAAGCCCAGGTAACCCCGGTCCAGTTCGGCGATCGCGTCGAGAACGGGGTCCGCGTGGCGATCAGCTACGACGCCGGCACCTACGACGGCTCCTGTTCTCTCACCGTCACGGCCGATTGGGTGAACCTCGACACCGGCGCCTCGGGAAGCAGCGACATCACAGCCGTTTCGACCATCGACGGGCACTACGGCTTCATCGGATATGCGAACGCCACGTTCGCGACGGGTAGCGGCACGATCATCGTCACGCTCAGCTCGCACCCGGATGCCGAGATGCGGATTACCACCTAGCCGACCGAAACGCTGGCACTCTTCGCGGCTCCCTGTACCGGGAATGAGGCACGCCCTCCGGGACTTGACGTCAAACGTACTGAGTTCGCAACTCCCCGGAGAGGTAGAAGACATGAGCACCACACCCTTGGCCGGACGGCGAGCGCTTGTCACCGGCGGTTCACGCGGGATCGGCGCGGAAATCGTGCGTCGTTTGGCATCCGACGGCGCCGAGGTCGCTTTCACGTACTCGGCATCGGCGACGGATGCCGAAAAGCTCGTGGCCCAAGTCGCCGACCGCGGCGGGCGGGCCGTGGCCATCCATGCCGACGCCGCCGATCCCGCTCAAGTTGCCGCCGCGGTCGACCAGAGCGTGGCCGATCTCGGCGGTTTGGACGTGCTGGTGAACAACGCCGGCGTCGCCCACCTGGCGTCGATCGACGACTTCCCGGCCGAGCAATTCGACCGTCTGGTCGCGACCAACATCGGCGGAATGTTCTGGGCGGTCCGCACAGCGGTGAAGTACCTAAGGGAGGACGCGCGGATCATCAACATCGGCAGTATCAACGCCGACCGGGTTCCGGGACCGGGGCTTTCGGTCTACGCCATGACCAAGGGCGCGGTGTCGTCCTTCACCCGTGGATTGGCCCGTGAGCTCGGCCCGCGCGGCATCACCGTCAACAACGTCCAACCGGGCCCGATCGACACCGATGCGAATCCCGACAACAGCGGTGACTTTCCCGAGCGCTTGAAGAAGGTGACGGCACAAGGCCGCTACGGACACGTCGGCGATGTCGCTGCCGTCGTGAGCTTTCTGGCGGGCCCCGAGTCCGGGTTCGTGACCGGCGCGAACTGGAACGTCGACGGGGGCTTCACCGTCTAGGCAGGGCGGTCGCACGGCTAGGCGCGGCGAGGCCCGCACATTCTTTGACAGCTGTCAGAAAATTGGTACTGTTGCCGGTGACGGAGTTCACGACAACGGTAGGCAACATGTCTTCATCACCCACGACGGCGATCATCGGCGCAGGCATCAGCGGTTTGACCACGGGTAAAAACCTCGCGGACGCCGGTGTCGAGTACGACTGCTTCGAGTCGTCCGACCGGATCGGCGGGAACTGGGCGTTCCGCAATCCGAACGGCCACTCCAGCGCGTACCGATCGCTGCACATCGACACCTCACGTGAATGCCTGTCGTTCCGCGACTTCCCGATGCGCGACGACCTCCCCGACTTCCCGCATCACTCCCAGATCAAGGAGTACCTGGACGACTACGCCGAAACCTTCGGCCTGCTGGACCGCATTCAGTTCCAGAACGAGGTCAAGCACGCGCGGCGTTTGCCCCACGGCGGTTGGGAACTCGACACCGCGGACGGGCATACGCGACGGTACGACGCGCTGGTGGTCGCGAACGGGCATCACTGGGATCCGCGCACCCCCGACTTCCCCGGCGAGTTCACCGGCGAGAGCATCCACGCCCACCACTACATCGACCCCACCGAACCGCTCGATCTGCGCGGCAAGCGCATCGTCGTCGTCGGCATCGGCAACTCGGCGGCCGACCTGGTCTCCGAGCTCTCCCAGAAGTCTTGGCGCAACACGGTTTATCTCTCCACCCGCTCGGGTGCGTGGATCGTGCCCAAGTACATCTTCGGGAAGACCGCCGACAGGGTCGCGCGCTCGCTGCCGGTGATCCCGCTGTCGTGGCAGCGGCGAGCGATGCAGCCGTTCGCGCGGTTCATGTTCGGCGATCCCGAGAACTACGGGCTGCCCAAACCCAACCATCGTTTCCTCGAGGCGCACCCCACCCAATCCGCCGAACTGCTCATGCGGTTGGGCTCCGGTGACGCGACCGCGAAACCGAATATCGAACGCCTGGACGGACGCACGGTGGTGTTCGTCGACGGTTCGACCGTGGAAGCCGACGTGATCATCTACGCGACGGGGTACAACATCACGTTCCCGTTCTTCGACCGAAATTTCATCGAGGCTCCCGACAACCGCCTCCCGCTCTACAAGCGGATCCTCAAACCGGGGATCGACGACCTGCTCTTCCTCGGCTTCGCCCAGGCGGTGCCCACGCTGTTCCCCTTCGTGGAGTGCCAGGCCCGGTTGGCCGCCGCGTATCTCGCCGGTACGTACCGGCCGCCGTCCGAAGCCGAGATGTGGCGCGTCATCGCCGCCGACGAACGCAAGTACGTCGGTCACTTCGCCGACAAACCGCGACACACCCAGCAGGTGGACTACTGGGATTACGAACGCGACATGCGCAAGCGTGAGCTGCCGGCAGGTAGGCGCCGCGTCGAGAAGTTCGGTCCGGTCCAGCTGGCCGGCCGGGCACGCGAGGCAGCCGGTGCCGCCTGAGTCGACGCAGACGTCCCGCCGCAACGCGCGCCGGCCGCAACCGCGCGGGGACGAAAGCCGACTGCGGCTACTCGAGGCTTTCGAGGAGCAACTGCAGACCCAGTCGCTCGCCGAGATCAGCGTCGCCGAGGTGGCGCGGGCAGCGGGTCTGAAGCGGCCTGCGTTCTACTTCTACTTCGCCGGTAAGCACGAAGTCGTCACCGAACTGCTCACCGACATCTTCCAGGACGACGTCTTCACCATCGGCGGTTTCCTGGCCGGCGGCGGCGACCCGCGCGCGTCGGTGGCCGACGCGATGACGCGGACGTTCGAGTCGTGGCACGCCCACCGGACCCTGTTCCGGGCGATGCTCGACGCCCGCGACTCCGACCCTGAGGCACGGGCGATCTGGGACCAGTGGCTACAGCGGTACGAGGAGTTCGTCTGCGAGTTCATCACCACCCAGCCCGCCATCGACGTCGGAGATCCCGGACCGCTTGCGCACGCGCTGATCTCGATGAACGAGCGGGTCCTCGACCGTCACGTGCGCTCCGATGACGGGCCGGAGGCCGCCGGTCCGCTTCTCGCGGCGGTCATTCACGTATGGCACACGGCGCTGTTCCGAGGGACGGCGTCGTTGAAGGGGACAGCGTCGTTGAAGGGGTCAGCGTCGTTGAAGGGAACGGCGCAATGACAGGCACGCGGATTCAAATTCCTGGCGGCGGCGACATCATCGCGGCGCGGCGCTTCGCCGCGACGACGGACGCGCTGACAGGCCCGGCGGGCCGCCCCTGCGTCGTCATGGCCCACGGTCTCGGCGCCACCCAGGATTGCGGGCTGTTCGCGTTCGCCGAAGCGCTGGCCGGTGCCGGCGCCGAAGTCGTCACGTTCGATTACCGGCATTTCGCCGAATCCTCGGGACAGCCAAGGCAATTGATCTCGCTGTCTGGGCAGGTCGCCGACTATCACGCGGTAATCGACCACGCCCGGCGGTTCGAGAATGTGGACCCGGCGCGGATCGTGGCCTGGGGTGTGTCGCTGTCGGGTGGGCACGTCATCAAGGTTGCGGCCGACGACTCGCACCTCGCAGGAATCATCTCGCTGACGCCGGCCACCGACGGGCTACCCGTGGTGGCACACATGCTGCGCACACTCGGGCCGCGCTACGTCCTGCGCGTGATGGCCCACGGCATACGGGATGTGACGGCGAAGGTGCGTGGCCGCTCGCCGGTGCTCATCCCGGTGGTGGGTGCACCGGGGGAGGTGGCCGGTCTGAGCGCCGACGGGTCCCTCGAAGGCATGCGTCGCATCGCGGGACCCACCTGGCGCAATGAATTCGCCGCCCGATTGGTGTTGGTCATCGGTGCTCATCGACCGATCGCGAGCGCCGCTCGAGTCACCTGCCCGGCCCTCGTGCAGATCGGTGATCAGGACCGTACCGCCCCGCCTGCAGCGGCCACCGCGGCTGCGACACGGATGCGCGCGACGGTTCATCACTACCCCTGCGACCATTTCGACGTATATCCCGGTGAGGGTTGGCATGAGCGGGTCGTCAACGATCAGGTCGCCTTCCTCCGGCGCATCCTCGCACCGGCCGGATAGACCCCGTCGCGCTGCGCGGGTGCCGACCGAGTGGAATTCGACCACCCCGGGCGATAGTTCCTCAACCTGCCAGATCAGCGAGACCCGGCGTGGAAGCGGTGCGGTTTCGATACAACGGGTCGGGGTAGACGACCTCGGTCCTGTCGACTTGAGGTGGACGCTGAGAAGGGGATGCTCGTGAGCGGACACAGCCCCGGCGCAGCACCCAAGCGGGATCGTGGAGCCCTGATCGGCAGCGGCGCGTTATGGATGGCGAAGTGGTCGTGGGTCATCGTGGCGATCGCTGCGGGCGCGGTGGTGCTCGGATGGTTAGTGGCCCAGCTGTGGGTGATCTTCCTGCCGGCCCTACTCGCCGTCATCCTGTGCACGGTCCTGTGGCCGCCGGCGCGCGTGCTGATGGACCGCGCCGGTCTGCCGCCTGCCGCCGCGGCGCTGACGACGCTGCTGCTGTTCCTGGCCATCGCGTCGGGTCTCATCGCGCTGATCATCCCGCCACTGCTGAACCAGATGCCTGCGCTGATCGACCAGGCGACCGAGGGCATCACTCGGCTGCAGGACTGGACCGCGGGACCCCCGCTCAACCTCCGACAAGAGCAGTTGGACCGCTTCGCCGACTCACTGGTCAACGCGATGCGGGAAAGGTCTTCGGCGATCGCGACCGGTGTCGTCAGCGGGGTCAGCACGGTCGGCAGCGTCCTGGTGACACTGGTGCTGACCGTCGTGCTGTCGTTCTTCGTCCTCAAGGACGGCCGCAAGTTCTCACCCTGGCTTGTCGGACTGACCGGGCGGCGCGCAGGCCAGCATCTGGAAACGGTGCTCGGCCGGATGTGGGACAACCTCGGCGGCTTCATCCGTGCGCAGACGGGAGTGGCTCTGATCGACGCGGTATTCATCGGCGCCGGCCTGGTGGTACTCGGTGTCCCGCTTGCGCCTGCGCTGGCCGTGCTGACGTTCATCGGTGCGTTCGTTCCGTTCATCGGCGCCTTCGTCGCCGGTGCGCTCGCGGTGCTGATCGCCTTGGTGGCCAACGGGTTCGTCAATGCGCTGCTGGTGCTCGCCGTCATCATCGCCGTACAGCAGATCGAGGGAAATGTGCTGCAGCCGTTGCTGCAGAGTCGCGTGATGAAACTACACGCGGCGGTGGTACTGCTCGCGGTGACCGCGGGCGGCGCGCTGTACGGGATCGTCGGCGCCTTCCTTGCTGTACCGACGGTCGCGATGCTCACGGTGCTCGTTCGCTACATCAACGAGCAAATTGATGAGCGGGCCGAGGGCGAGTCGAACGGCGCCGAGTCGGGCGCCTGACACCGCAGGTCGGGCGACCGATCAGCGCGCGTCATCAATCGGAAACAATTCCCACGGTTAGCGACCGCTCAATCTGTCAATACCACTGCATCGAAGATGCATCGTCTCCGGCGAGACGTGCACACGTCGGGTCGGAAACGATGAGGTGAGTCATAGACGGACTAGGGGAGCCCGCCCGCGTAGCGCTGCGCTCCGAACCCCATAGGACCTCTACGGTCTGCACTGCAGAACGTAGGACCTGACATGCCCGCGGCAACGGCAGTTCACTTCTTTCTCGCGCTGGCGGTCATCCTCGCGGCGTGCCGCCTCGCCGGCCTGCTGGCCCAACGCGTGGGCCAGCCACCGGTCGTCGGCGAGATGATCGCCGGGGTCGTCCTGGGTCCCTCCCTGCTGGGCAGAATCGCGCCCGGTGTGCAGGAAGACCTGTTTCCAACAGGCACGTCCAACGTCGTGCTCTACACCGCCGCGCAGATCGGCCTCGTGCTCTACATGTTCGTCGTGGGGCTGAACTTCGACGTCGAGCACGTCAAACAGCGCGCCCGCACCGCCGTCGCAGTCTCCACGGCAGGGACCTTGGCTCCGCTGGTGTTGGGCGCGGTCATCGCGGTGCCGCTGCTGTCCTCGGGTGGATTCTTCGGCGAAGACGTCAGTCCCGCCATGGCGATGATGTTCATGGGCGCGGCCATCGCGATCACCGCGTTCCCCATGCTCGCCCGAATCATCTTCGAAAAGCAGCTCACCGGAACATCTCTCGGCACTTTGGCGCTCGCGTGTGGAGCCACCGCCGACGCGATCTCCTGGTGCATCCTGGCGGTCGTCGTCGCCGTGCACCGCGGCACCCCGACGACGGCCATCACGGCGATCGTGGGCGGACTGCTCTACACCGTGGTGGTGCTGACCCTCGGGCGACGAGCGGCGCGGGTGCTCGGCGCGAAATCCGAAGAGCAGCGGACGATTCCCGGATGGGTGCTGAGCACCGTCCTGATCGCCTTGATGAGCGGCGCCTGGCTCACCGACACCATCGGAATCCACGCGATCTTCGGCGCTTTCATCATCGGTGTCGCTATGCCGACGGGTCTGTTCGCCCGACGCCTCACCGAGACCATCGAGCCACTCACCACGAGGCTTCTGCTGCCGCTGTTCTTCGTCTACTCCGGGCTCAACACCGAGATCGGGTTGGTGAACACGCCAGGACTCTGGGCGCTGACGCTCGGCGTGCTCATCGTGGCGATCGCGGGGAAGGGCGTCGCGTGCGCCGCGGCGGCCAGGCTGAGCAAGGTGCCGCTGCGCGAATCGGTCGCGCTCGGTTCGTTGATGAACGCACGCGGGTTGATCGAGCTCATCCTTCTCAACATCGGTCTGGAGGCCGGCATCATCACCCCGACGCTGTTCACCATCCTGGTGCTGGTCGCCATCGTCACCACGTTGATGGCCGCCCCGATCTTCGAATTCGTCTACGGCCGACACCGGCCTCCGGTGGACACCACGCCGCCGGAAGCAGACCTCGCCGATGCGACGTCTGCCGTTCCGGCGACCGAGGGAAGGTAACGCACGTGCGATCGCAGCTGTCCCACCTCGACCCGGAGGCTCGCGCCGCCCTTGCCCGCAAGATCCGGAACCAACTGTCCTCCAACGGTTCTGTGCCGACCGATTACGATGTGGCCATCATCGGAGGGGGAGCAGCGGCCCTGACGTTGGCGTTGGAGCTTCGCTCCGCGCGGCGCACGACCCGGGTCCTGATCATCGAGCCGACCGCGCGTCCGGTCGCCGAGATCACCCACACGGTGGGCGAATCGACGGTCGAGGTGTCCGCACACTACCTCCGGGAACGCCTCGGCCTGGCCGACCACTTGAGCACCGAGCAGATCCGCAAGATGGGCTTGCGAATGTTCTTCTCACACGACGGCAACGCCGACATCGCAAGCCGCGTCGAAGTCGGCAGCTCTGCCTTCGTGCCGCAGGTGACCTATCAGATCGACCGGGGCAGGCTCGAGAACGAACTCGCCACCCGATGCCAAGCCGCCGGGATACGCATCGCCCGCGGCCGCGTCAGAACCGTGGACTTCGGCGTCGACGTGCACACCGTGGCATACCAGGGCGACGACGAGACCACCCGCACGACGGCACGCTGGGTGGTCGACGCCTCCGGTCGCAACCGGGCGCTGTCGCGCCAGCTGGACCTGAAGCGGGCCACCGAACACCATTGCAACGCCGCATGGTTCCGCGTCAAGGCCGAACTCGACATCGGACAGTGGACCGATGACCGGGACTGGCACGCGCGACTGGTCGAAGGGGACCGCGCGCTGTCCACCAATCATCTGATGGGCGAGGGCTATTGGGTCTGGCTCATCCGGCTGGCCTCCGGCGCCACGAGCGTCGGAATCGTCGCCGATCCCGAGTTCCACGCGTTCGACGAGTTCAACACGCTGGACAAGGCCAAGGCGTGGATCCGGCGACACGAACCGCAGTGCGCCGACGAAGTCGCCCGACACGAAGACCTGATCATGGACTTCCGCGTCATGAAGCACTACAGCCACGCCGCCACGAAGGTCTTCGACGGTGCCGCGCGATGGTGCCTTACCGGCGACGCGGGTGTCTTTCTTGACCCGCTGTACTCCTCGGGGCTGGACCTGGTGGCGATCGGCAACGGCCTCATCACCGACATGATCACACGCGAACTCGACGGTGAAGACGTGGTGGCCCGTGCGGGGATCAGCGACTCCCTGTTCCGGTCGCTGGCCGACATGTGGCTCGCGGTGTACGAGAAGCAGTACCCGCTCATGGGCACACCGACGGTGATGGCGGCGAAGGTCGTCTGGGACATCGCGTTCTACTGGGGCTTCATCGGATTGCTCTACCGCAACGGCCGCTTCGTCAGCGTCGCCGACGATCCCGCGGTCGTCCCGCACCTGGAAGGCCTGATCGCACTGAGCAACCGGGTGCAGCGGTTCTTCCGCGAGTGGGCCGCCGTGGAGGGCCGCGAATCGCCGGTACGGTTCGTCGATCTGTACGTGCCGCTGAACTTCATGGAGACGCTGCACGTGGCGATGATGGAACCGGCGACCGACTTCGCCGACGTTTTCGAGGCCAACGGCCGGTTGTTGCGTCAGCTGGCGGGTCAGCTGGCCGAGACCGTGCTCGCCGACAAGTCCGCGCTGTTCGACGACGACGCCGCCGTCGCCCAGGTGCAGGCGTGGCAGCGCGACCCCTTGTTGAGGGAGCTTCGCTCCGTGTATCGCCGTGAACAACAGGACAATCCGGTCAGCTCGGGCTGGATCCACACCGCTATCCGTGAGTTGCAGGTATGAAGACGCACGATGTTTTGGACCGGCCGGCGCCCTTGGCGATCGTCGGGATCGGATGCCGCCTACCGGGCGGCGTCACCACCGCCGAGGACTACTGGCGACTGTTGACCGAGGGCGTCGACGCCACCCGCGAGGTCCCCGAATCACGCTGGAACGCGGGCCGATTCCACGACGCCAACCCCAAGAAGGTCGGCAAGATGGTCACCCGCCGTGGCGGATTCCTCGACGACATCGACCAGTTCGATCCGCAGTTCTTCGGCATCTCGCCGCGAGAGGCACATTCGATCGACCCGCAGCAGCGCCTGATGCTGCAGACCACCTGGGAGGCACTGGAGGACGGGGGCATCCGGCCCGACCACCTCGCCGGAACCGATGTCGGGGTGTTCATCGGCGGCTTCACGCTGGACTACCAGTTGCTGCAGAACCAGGGCCGCGGCAGCCGCTACCAGTTCAAGACGCATTCCGCCGCCGGGATGATGATGACGATGCTGGCGAACCGGATCTCGTTCGCCTTCGACTTCCGCGGACCGAGCATGACGATCGACACGGCGTGTTCGAGCTCGCTCGTCGCCGTGCACCTTGCGGCGCAGAGCATCTGGAACGGTGAGAGCGACCTCGCGCTGGCCGGCGGCGTCAACATCATGATCGGACCCAACACCGCGATCGCGGAGTCCAAGAGCGGGTTCCTCAGCCCTGACGGGCGCTGCAAGGCCTTCGACGAGTCGGCCGACGGCTATGCGCGCGGCGAGGGCGGGGCCGTCGTCGTCATCAAACCGCTCGAGCAGGCGTTGCGCGACGGCGACGAGATCTACGCCCAGATCCTCGGGACCGCGGTGTCTCAGGACGGCCGCACCGACGGCATCACCGTGCCCCGCGCGCAGGCTCAGGCCGCGGCGATCACCTCGGCGCTGCGTCGGGCCGGTGTCCGGGCGACCGATGTCGGCTACGTCGAAGCGCACGGCACCGGGACACCCGTCGGCGACCCGGTCGAGATGCGCGCGCTGGCCGCGACGCTCACGTCGGACCGGACCGATCCGCTGCTGATCGGATCGGTCAAGACCAACATCGGTCA
Organism: Mycobacterium sp. 852002-51152_SCH6134967; assembly: GCF_001667105.1. NCBI lineage: Bacteria > Bacillati > Actinomycetota > Actinomycetes > Mycobacteriales > Mycobacteriaceae > Mycobacterium > Mycobacterium sp. 852002-51152_SCH6134967. The sequence continues at coordinate 61,695 of NZ_LZIK01000032.1, forward strand.
CCTCGAAGCGGGCGCGGGGGTCGCCGGACTGATCAAGACGGCGTTGGTGCTCAAGCACGGCTATATCCCCGCGCACCTACATCTCCAAAACCCCACCAGTCAAGTCTCTCTCACCGAGCTCAAGCTCGACGTGCCGCGCGCGGGCCGCCCCTTCCCCGCCGGGCGACGGATCGCCGGGGTCAACTCGTTCGGTTTCGGCGGCACCAACGCCCACGCCGTGCTCGCCGAACCACCGACTCCGACCGACACGCCCGCATCGAGCATCGCCGAGCACCTCCCTGTCACGCTGCTGCCGATCTCGGCGCGCAGCGAGGAGGCCCTGGTGGCCACGGCGCGCCAGTTGGCCGACCACCTGGATGCCGAGCCGAACATCGACATCTCTGACCTGAGATTCACCCTGTCCCAACGGCGCTCGCACCTCAGCCACCGCCACACCCTGGTCAGCGACGACGTCTCCGATGCACGTGAGCAACTGCGCGCCCTCGCCGACGGCGGCCAGGTCGCCTCGGCGCGCACCTCGTCGACTGCGCCCAAGCTGGTGTTCGTCTGCACCGGGATGGGCCCGCAATGGTGGAGGATGTGCCGCGGACTGCTCGACGTCCTGCCCGCGTTCACCGAGAGCATCGCGCGAAGCGATCGCGAGCTGGCGCGTCACACCGACTGGTCCCTGATCGAGGAACTCCGCCGCGACGAAGCGGATTCGCGCATGGGTGAGACCGAGTTCGCCCAGCCGGCCAATTTCGCGATCCAGATCGCCCTGGCCGCACAACTCGGACAGTTCGGCATCCGTCCCGATGCCGTGATCGGGCACAGCGCAGGCGAAGTCGCCGCCCACCATCTCGCCGGTCTCCTCACCTTCGAGCAGGCGATCGAGGTCATCTATCACCGCAGCCGATTCCAACAGCGGACGAGCGGACAGGGCCGCATGCTGGCCGTCGGCCTGGACACTGACTCGCTGATGGCCGCGCTCGACGACGGCATGCGCGACGAAGTCGGTCGGCGGATTTCGGTGGCTGCGGTCAACAGCCCGTCCGCGGTGACCATCGCCGGGGACGGTGAGGTCCTCGACGACATCGCCCGCCGGCTGGACGAGACCGGGGTCTTCACTCGGTACCTGACCGGCAAGGTGCCCTATCACACCCATTACATGGATGCGATCAAGAACGATCTGCAGGACGCCCTTCACGGTCTGTCGTCACAGCCGGCGACGCTCCCGCTCTACTCGACGGTCACCGGCGACCTGTTGAAGGAATACCGCTCCGGTGCCGCCTACTGGTGGCAGAACACCCGCGCCACAGTTCTTTTCGAGCCGGCCGTCCGCCGCATGCTCGACGACGGCTACACGCACTTCGTCGAACTGGGGCCGCATCCGGTGCTGGCCTCGTCGATCTTCGAGATCGCCGGCGCGCAGAAGACCCTTGTTCAGGCCACCCAGCGACGCAACGACGACGACGTGCGGACGTTCATGACCGGTCTCGGCGCGCTTCACGACCACGGCCACGACATCGACTGGGAGGCGATGTATCCGCGCGGTGACGCGCGCTTGCTCAAGCTGCCCCGCTACCCGTGGCAGACCCGGCGCTACTGGAACGAGACCCAGGAGGCCACCGAATCGCTGCACTATCACCCGGTGCACCCGTTGCTGGGCCAGCCGGTCAGTGCCGTGCATCCCACGTGGGAAATCGAATTGAGCACCGCGCTCGTCCCGTTCCTCGACGACCATCGGGTCCAGGGCAGCGTCGTCGTACCCGGTGCGGTCTACATCGAGCTGTCGCTGGCCGCGGCGAAGGAGACCTACGGCGTGGACCTCGCTGTCGAGGATTTGGTGCTGCACCGCGCGGTCATCCTCGACGACACCTGCGACCCCCTCCTGCGGACCACCCTCAACCAGGACACCGGCGCCCTGGAGTTCGCCGCTCACACAGCCACGCCCGACGGTGAACTCAAGTGGACGATCACCGCCACGGCCGAACTCACGAGGCTGCCGAAATCGGCCTGCGCCCCGCCTCCGATGGCCGAGACGGTGCCGGCCAACGCTCTCAGCGGCGACGAGTTCTACGCCCTCACCGAAGCAATCGGATTCGACTACGGGGCGGCGTTCCGGGCCGTCACCGCCCTCACCGCAGGCGACGGCTGGGTGGTCGCCGAGATGGAGATCCCGGCGCCGATCGCCGCCGAGCTCGACGACTACCGGTTCCACCCGGCGCTGATCGACGGTGCCTTCCAAACGCTGTTCGGCGCACCGCTTCCCGGCGGGAGTGCCGCCGAAGGCCCGTACCTGCCCACCCGGATCCGGCGCAGCACCGTGTACGGCACACCCAAAGGGGATATGACCGTACGACTGGCCGTCAGGTCGGCGACCGCCGAGGAGATCGAAAGCGACATCACGATCTGCGACCATCGCGGTGAGCGGCTCGCCCTCTTCGAGGGCTTCGCGGTGCGATCGCTGAGCGCCTCGACCCGCATGTCACCGGAACGAATCGACAAGGGGCTCTACGAACTCCAGTGGGTTCCCGCGGCTGACCCGAGCGGTGAGGACGGCACGGAGCCCGCTCCTACCTCATGGCTGGTCTTCGTGGACGAAACCGGGTTCGGCTCGGCGCTCGCCGATGGACTGCGGCACGGCGGTCATGGCGTACGCACCGTCGTACACCGCCCCGTCGACAGCGTCACCGCGGTCGACGGCGGATACGCGATCGACGAACGGCGCCCTGAGCACGTGGCCCAGCTGTTCGACCAACACCTCGCCAAAGACAGCGAACTCACCGGCGTCATCGACTGCTGGTCAATGGATCTCGACGCCGATTCGCAGGCGTCCGACGGAAACAGCGCCAACCACCTCGGCGTCCTCACGCTGCTGCGCATCGCCAAGGCGCTGGCCGCACACGACAGTGTGAGGCCACGCATATACGTCATAACCGCGAACGCTCAACCGGCGTTGGGCACCGAACCGCTGGCCGTCGACCAGTCCACCGTCTGGGGGCTCGGCAGGGTCGTCGGTCATCAGGAGTTCGTCGAACGCTGGGGCGGTCTCATCGACATCGACGACACCGACGACGTGGGCGACACCGCCGCGCGGGTCTGTCGGCACATCCTCGATCCCACGTCCGAGGATCAGGTGGCCTTCCGCGGCGAGGTGACGCTGGTCCCGCGGTTGCGACACAGCGCGAGCCTCACAAAACCGTTTCCCACCAAGTTTTCTCCCACCGCCACCTACGTCGTCACCGGCGGCACCGGCGCACTCGGCCGCACCGTCGCCACCTATCTGGCCGAGCACGGTGCGCGACACATCACGTTGCTGAGCAGAAGCGGGCTGCCACCGCGCGACCGGTGGCCGAACATCACTCCCGACGACCCGCAGTTCACCGCCGTCGACACCGTCCGGGCCGTCGAACGCCTCGGGGCACAGGTCAGTGCGGCGAGCGTCGACATCACCGACGCCGATGCGGTGGCGGCCTGGCTGGCCGGCCACGGCCGCACCGGAGACCGGCCGATCCGCGGAGTCATCCACGCCGCAGGCGCAGTCCACGACCAACTACTCGTCAACGTCAGCGAAGACGATTTCCTCAAAGTGCTGGGTCCCAAGGTCACCGGGACCCGGGCGCTGCACACCGCCTTCGCCGACGAAGAACTCGACTTCTTCGTGATGTTCGGCTCCGCCGGGTCGGTGATCGCCTCACCCGGGCAGGGAAACTACGCCGCCGCGAACGCGTTCCTCGACGCGTTCGCACATCAGAGGCAGGCGCAGGGACTGCCGGCCCTGACCGTGGCCTGGGGGCCCTGGTCGGTGGGGATGGTCGAGGATCTCAACCTCGAAAACGTCTACGCCATGCGGGGAATCGAGCTGATCACCCCGGCGACAGGGGCGTTGATCCTCGACCGCCTGATCAACCAGACCGCTCCGAACGTCATCGCAATCAGCGCCGACTGGAACCGCGCCCGCCAGCTTCTCGGCGGCCACCTCCCCAAGATGTTCGCCGACCTCGACGCCGCCACCGCCTCGCCGACGGAGGCAGGGGCGGACGGGTCGTTGCTCGACGCGCTGTCAAAGACCCCGGAAGCCGAGCGCCTCAACGTGATCACCGACCAGGTCGAGCGCCTCGTAGCCGCGGTGTTCGACTGTGCGGTCACCGATTTCGCGAACGACGACATGCTCGACGACATCGGGCTGGACTCGATGATGGCGATGGACTTCAGGGTCAGGATCAACACCACGTTCTCGATCGACCTTCCGGTGCTCGAGATCCTCAAGGGTGTCAGCGTCGACTCGCTGGCCGCCCGGGTGCTCGACGAATTGCAGACGATCCACGGTGAGGCGCCCGCTGCGGAAGCCGTGCCCCCGACCGAGCCGGCCATGGACGAGGACGTCGATCAGCTGATCGACGAGATGTCAGAGGCCGATCTGCGTGAACTCCTTGCCGAACTCGAAGGCGACGCTGCGCCGTGACCGAGGCGGCTTCGACGGCGGTGCACGTGCGCGGACTCTCCAAGGCCTACGGACCGACCCAGGCCGTAACGGACCTCGACCTCGACGTCGCCTCCGGCGAGGTCTTCGCCATCCTCGGCCCCAACGGTGCAGGCAAATCCACCACCGTAGAGATCCTGGAGGGCAACAGAACTCGTGACGCCGGGCATGTGCGGGTGCTGGGCGAGGACCCCGGGACAGCGGGACGGAGCTGGCGGGCCAGAATCGGCATCGTGCTGCAGGAGGTCAGCGACGCCGGGATACTGTCGGTACGCGAGACCGTGCAGATGTTCGCGAGCTGTTACGGCACCGCTCGAGAACCCGGCGACGTGCTCGAGCTCGTCGGGCTGGACACCGTCGCGAACTCCCGGGTGCGGGCGCTGTCCGGCGGCCAACGCCGCCGCCTCGACGTCGCGCTCGGCATCATCGGCAAGCCCGAACTGCTGTTCCTGGACGAACCCACAACGGGTTTCGACCCCGAAGCGCGGCGGCAGTTCTGGCAACTGATCAAGTTGCTGGCCGCCGACGGCACCACCATCGTGCTGACCACCCACTACCTCGAAGAGGCCGCCGCTCTGGCCGACCGCGTCGCGGTGATCGCGAGCGGCAGGGTGGTGGCCGTCGACTCGCCGGCCCGGCTGACCGAGCACGTCAGCTCTTCGGCCACGGTGCGATGGATGGAAGGCGGCCAAATCCGGTTCGAGACAACGGATTTCCCCACCGAGTTCGTCCGCCGACACAGCAGAGACGGTGCGGAACTGGCGCAGCTGACGATCAGTCGTCCGACACTCGAGGACGCGTACCTCCACCTGATCGGCCAGCCATGACCGATATCGAACACGTCACCGCCCCATCGCCGCCGCGCCACCGCGCCACCGCACGACCGGCACTTCCGTCGCCGCTGCGGATCGGACTGTCGCGGGTCGTTCCCGAACTGAAGATGTTCTACCGACGGCCCGAACAGGTGGTGCTGACGTTCTCCATGCCCGCGGTGATCTGCCTGCTGCTGGGCTCGATCTTCTCCGCGGAGCTGCCCAGCAGCCAGACCAGCACCGGCGCGGTGATCGCGGCGAGCATGCTCGCCTACGGCATCCTGTCGACGTCGTTCGTCAACCTCGGCACCAGCATCGCCGCCGACCGCGACACCGGCGCGTTGCGGCGGCTTAGGGGCACGCCGACAACAGCGTCGTCGTACTTCGTCGGCAAGATCGTGCTCGTCGCGGTGGTCAGCCTCGCCGAGGCCGTCCTGCTGCTGGGGGTGGGGGTGCTGGTCTTCGGACTGCGCCTGCCGACCGACGCCCACGGGTGGTTCACCCTCGCATGGGTGTCGGTCCTGGGCATCGTCAGCTGTTCGCTGCTGGGCATCTTCATCAGCAACCTGGCGAGCAACGCCGTGTCCGCGGCAGTCATCACCAACGGCCCATCGGTTGCACTGCAGTTCGTTTCGGGCACCTACGTGCCGCTGATGATCCTGCCGACGTGGATGCTGGTGATCGGCTCCCTCTTCCCGGTCAAGTGGATGGCCCAAGGTTTCCGGTCGGTGCTGCTGCCCGCCGAGATGGTCGCGTTCGAACCGGCAGGCAGCTGGGAGCACTGGCGCATCTTCCTGGTGTTGGCGGCGTGGAGCATCGCCGGGCTGATCGGCTGCCTGGCGCTGTTCCGGTGGTCGGACCGGAGCTGACGCCGTCGGCCTAGGGTCCGTCGGCCAACCACTTGCGCACGAGTTCACCGTCGTGTGCCTCGACCGATCGCAGCTCGGTCAACGTCGGGTGCCCGGCGTCCAGCAGAGCGCTGTCGGTGTCTTCCTCCGGATCGTCTGGTACCTCCACCTCGCTCAGGCGCACACCGCCGTCGCGGACCTCTTCGACCCGCGTCTGCACCGCCCCGCCCCGCGCCAGCCGCGCGTGGCGGAGCGGACCGACCTCGTTGGGGGGCCGGTCGGGGACGTTGAGGGACAGGACGGTGCCGTCGGGTGCGTCGAGCAGCAGTTCCAGCACCGGCGCCAGCAGACCTGCGGCGGTCTCCCAGTACCGCTCGCCCGTCGGATGCAGCGCGACGTCCAGCGATACCGCCAGGGCGCGGGTGTCGCTGATTTTCGCGGTGAGCGCCGCGCCGATCGTCCCGGAGTGCAGGATGGCCCGGCCGACGTTGGCGCCGTGGTTGATTCCGGACAGGACGAGGTCCGGTCGAGGATCGAACCAACCGTTGAGTGCGGCGGCGACGATGTGTCCGGGCTGGGCCTGCACCGCCCACGCCTCGACACCGTCGAGGGCGGGTATCTCTCGCGGCTCTACCACGGTTCGGCCGTCGCGGCGGACCGCGCTCAGCGCGGCGCTCGCCCCGCTGGCCTGCTCGGCGGGGGCGGCGACGATCACCTCCAGCCCGGCCTCGAGCGCCGCATTCGCCAGCGCATGCAGGCCGGGCGAGTCGATCCCATCATCGTTGGTCACCAGTGCGCGCGGCACGCGTCAACCTCCTCCAGTGCGATGCCCGCTACTTCAACGGGCGCAACTCAACCCGTTCGGCGAGCGTCTCCACGGCGCGCGCACCGCCGGTGCCCAGCCCGTGCCGCACGACGTTGAGCGCACCGCACGCCGCCCCGATCTGCAGAGCCGCGCGCAGCGGGCGGCCGCTGGTCAGCGCGGCGACGATGCCCGCGGTCATCGAGTCCCCGGCACCCGCCGAATCGGCCGGTTCCAGAGTGGGCATCGTGACCTCCACGACGTCGTCATCGTCGTCCTCACCGAGCAGGGCCAGAGCCGGAGCGTCACCGGAGCGGGACACCACGACGATGTTCGCACCCTCGTCACGCATCTTGTGCATGGCGGCGACCAGATCCTTCGCGTCCTCCGATTTCGCCCGGCCGTCGTCGAGCAGCTCTTCGTGGCTGACCTTGATGAGGTCCGGTCCGCCGGCGAGCACCGCTTCGAGCCGCTCGCCGGACAGGTCCGCCGCCACCTTGCAGCCGTTGGCGCCGAGATCGGTGGACAGGCGGCGGTACAGGTCGGCGGGCAGTACATCGTCTTCCTGCGGGCCCGACAGCAGGACCCGGCCGTGGGTCAAACCCTCGGTGAGGGTGAGCTCGTAGAGGGAGTCCAGTTCGTGGCGGTCGAGCGGGCTGCCTTCAGCCTCCGCGATCACCTCGCGGCCGCCGGATCGGCGGTCGTGCACGTACGCTCCGTTGCGCGCGCTGACCGGCACGGTCTGCACGGTGATGTTCGGTGCGGGCAGGAGATGGCCGAGGACGTCGCCCGTTTCGCCGCCGAGCGCCGAGCACAACACGACCGGCACGCCGAGCGAGGACATCATGCGTGACTGCCAGACACCCTGGCCTCCGGCGTGGACGTGGATGTCGGCCTCACCGGAGCGGTTCTCGACCGTCACGGTGAGCACGGGCAGCGGAGCGAAGATGACGACGGCGGAGCCGCCGTCGGATTTGTCGCCGCGAGATTCCCTGTCTGTCATGGGTTGCGGAGTACCCATCCGCGCCGCGGACTACCCGACGGCCTCGCCAAGGGCTGGTGCCGACCAATGCCGAGCGGGCCGCGACTAGAGTCCGTGGGCATGTCACTGGCAGCGCAGTTGTGGACGGAGAACGCCGATGTGGTGGCCGAGGTGCTCGCCAACCCGTTCGTTCGGGGTATCGGAGACGGCTCGCTGGACCGCGACCTGTTCGCCGGCTACATCGCGCAGGACGCGTTCTTCCTCGAATCGTTCGCTCGTGCATACGGTCTGGCGCTTTCCAGGAGTGCGGATACCGCCACCCTGTTGACCTTCGCCGATCTGCTCGCAGGCGTGCGCGAAGAGCTCGGGTTGCACGCGTCCTATGCCGCGTCATGGGGGATCGACATGGCGGGCGTCGAACCCGCTGCGGCGACGCTGGCCTACACCGAGTTCCTGCTGGCCACCGCCGCCACCGCCGACGTCGGCGTGGTGTGCGCGGCGATGACGCCGTGCATGCGGCTGTACGCGCACGTCGGGGTCACGCTCGACGCCGACACTGCGGGCCCGTATGCGCAGTGGGTGCAGACGTACGCCGATCCGGGTTTCGACGAGGTGGCCTCACTGTTGGAGCGGCTGCTCGATCGGCAGGCTGTCGATGTATCCGCCGCACGGGTGGCCTATCGGCGCGCGATGCGGCTGGAGTTGGCGTTCTTCGACGCGGCCTTCAAACGCGGGGATCAGACGTAGCGCGGGCGACCGGCCAGCGCACCGAGCGCGATCTGCACCACGTAGACACCGAGGAACATCATCCACGGCACCGTCCATCCGTGCGTGAGGTCGTGCAGCAACCCGAACATGAACGGGCCCACACCCGCGATCAGATAGCCGAATCCCTGTGCCATACCGGACAATTGCGCGGTGTCCTCGGGGTTTCGGGCCCGCAGCGCGATCACCGCGAGCGCCAGCGCGAACACGCCCATCCCGACTCCGATCAGCACGCTCCACAGCAACGGCTGCGCGCCGGGGGCGAGCATCAGCCCGACCGTGCCGACCAGGCCCACGGCGCCCAGACCCACGATCCATCCGCTCTGTCCCGGGCTGCGCGCGGCCAGCGGCGCGATCACCAACGCGATGGGCACACCGACCAGCGACGTGACCCCGACGAGCAGACCGGCCTGGGTCTTGTCGACGCCGTTGTCGATGAAAACCTCTGGTAGCCAACCCATCACGATGTACGCCATCAGCGACTGGCAGCCGAAGAACAGCGTCACCGTCCACGCCAACCGGTTTCGCAGCAGTGAGCGTCTGCCCCCAGCGGGGGTGGTGCTCGCCGCCCACGTGCCTGCGTGTCGTCGCGACGTGGGCAGCCACGCCACGAGCGCGACGAAGGAGACCGCCGCCCACGCCGCCAGCGCAGCGCGCCACCCTCCCAGCGGATCCTCGAGCCCGGGTGTCACCGCCGACCCCAACGCACCACCGCCTTGCAGTGCGGCGGTGTAGATCCCCGTCATCAGCCCGACCCGCGCGGGGAACGACCCCTTGATCACCACGGGGATCAACACGTTGGCCAACGCGATCCCCGCACAGGCGATCAGCGTCGCGGCGATCACGGTGTGGGGGCCGCCGACGGTGCGGGCGAGCAGACCGACGGTGAGCGCAACCAACGCGGCGGAGATGGTGCGTCCGAGCCCGATGCGCGCGGCGAGCCGGGGTGCGGTGAGCCCCGCGACCGCGAAACACAATGCGGGGACCGTGGTGAGGAGACCGGCCCACGTCGCCGAGACGCCGAGTTCGGCGCGCATCTGCCCGAGCAGGGGGGCCACACTGGTCACGGCCGGGCGCAGGTTGAGCGCGGTCAAAACCACGGAAAGCGCGAGCAACGCACCGCCAGCGACCACCGAAATGGGGGCGCGGTCAGCCTCGGGGGAGTCCTCGACGCCCACGTTGAGCTGCGTCGGCGAGACGTCTACTTCGTCATCCCGCCGCCCGACACGCATCCTGCTAATCTGCCATACATCCCATGATTGGTTGAAAGGATGTCCCTGTGCCGTTGGTCACCGCGCGCCGGTCGGGCCTCGTCGACCAGGTCATCGAGCAGTTGCGGGACTCGGTCGCGCGCGGCGAATGGCCGGTCGGGGAGCGCATACCCAATGAGACGGTCCTGGTCACGTCGCTGGGCGTCGGCCGCAACACCGTGCGCGAGGCCGTCAGGGCGCTGGCCCACGCCGGCATCCTCGAGGTGCGGCAGGGTGACGGCACCTATGTCCGGGCCACCAGTGAGGTGTCGGGTGCGCTGCGCCGGCTCTGCGGCGCCGAGTGGCGCGACGTGCTTGCGGTCCGGCGCGCGCTGGAAGTCGAGGGTGCCAGGGCAGCGGCGCGCCGCCGAACCGAGGACGATCTGGGCGAGCTGCGCGCATTGTTGGCGCGTCGAGACGCCTGTCTGGCCGACGGGGACACCGACGAATTCGCCCGCGCCGACGCCGAATTTCACCTCGCGGTGGTCCGCAGTTCACACAACGCGACGCTGACGGAGCTGTATCGGGGATTGATGGAAGCCATCGCGGCCAGCGTCGCCAGCGGCCAGGACGCCGCTGTGGAGGTCGTCGATCATGGTGTGCTGCTTGACTACATCGCCGCCGGTGACGCCGACCGGGCCGCGAGGACCGCGGCGGAGATCATCGACGGGGTGCTCGCCGGCCTTCCTGCGACTGACTGCTGACGTCGAGCCTCACTCCTTGTCGGCGGATCGTGGCCTGCTGCCCAAGGCGACTACCAGAGCGGCCGCCGCCAACGACAGCGTTCCGACCACCCACAGCGCGACCTTGCTGTTGCCGGTCAGGTCGGTGAGCCAGCCGGTGATGTAGGGGCCACCGAACCCGCTCAGGTTTCCCAGCGAGTTGATCAGTGCGATACCGCCGGCGGCGGCCGCTCCGGTGAGGAAAGACGATGGCAGAGACCAGAACACGGGTAACGCGCACATGACGGCACACGTGCACAACGTGACGGCCAGCATCGCAAGGTAGACGTCGGTCATGTACAGGGCTGCCGGGATGGTGACACCGCCCACGATCGCCGGGATCGCGACGTGCCAGACTCGCTCGCCGGTCCGATCCGAGTGCCAGGCCCAGGGCACCATCACGATCGCGGCCACGGCATACGGAATCGACGTGACAAGTCCGCGCTGGATGACCCCCAGATGTACGCCGTACTCCTCCTGGAAGCCGGCGACGATGGTGGGCAGGAAGAACCCGACCGCGTACAGCCCGTAGGTGATCCCGAAGTAGATGAACGCCAGGGACAGAATGCGCGGATGGGTCAGCGCCTTCTTCAGCGGCCAGTGACCACTGCGCTCGGCAGCGGCCCGCTCCTGGTTCAATGTCGTTTGCAGCCAGTCCTTTTCGTCGTGATGCAACCAGCCCGCGGTACCGGGCCGATCAGTGAGATAGAACCAGCAGATCACGCCCAGTATCACGGCCGGAAGCCCCTCGACCAGGAACATGAAACGCCAGCCGGCCAACCCGAAGAAGCCGTGCCCCCAGTCGATGATCAACGACGAGATCGTCGATCCGACCGCGGTCGAGACGGGTACGGCGACCATGAACAGCGAAACCGCCCTCGACCGCTGCTTCTCGGGGAACCAGAACGTGAGGTACAAGATGATGCCGGGGAAAAAGCCGGCCTCGGCCACGCCGAGAAGGAAGCGTAGGACGATCAACGTCTGCGCATTCGGTACGAAAGCGATTGCCGCGCTGATGATTCCCCAACTCACCATGATCCGCGCCAGCCAACGCCGGCCCCCGAACTTGTTCAGGGCGATGTTGCTGGGCACTTCGAGCAGCAGGTAGCCGAGGAAGAAGATCCCCGAGGCGAAGCCGAATGTCTTGGCGTTCATCGCGAGGTCGTCGTTCATGCCGTTGGGTCCGGCGAACGCGATGTTGACCCGGTCGAGATAGTTGACGACGTAGAGCAGGAAGAGGAACGGGATGAGGCGCCAGGTGACCTTTGTCAGCGTCCTGTCTTCGACGGCGCGATCCGGCAGGTAGGTGCTCACAGGTGTCCCTCCGGGTCCCGCGCCGCGGTCGAGTTGTGCGTCCTCACGGAGGCTAAACGAGGCATGTCGAATGACGGCGGAAACTGCGAGACCGGCCGCAATCACTCGGGCTTGGTAGCACGAACGCTCGCCACCCGGCATCGGCTATTGATGCCCGCGAAAACGTTTCAAGTGGCCCTGCACGGGAAACCCGCCGCCGCGAGGAAGCCAGCCGTCGTCGATGACGGCTATCGGCACCGAAACAGTCGCGATAGGGAGAGATCGATGGCGGATGACCGCGCACCCAAGGAAGCCGTTAAGGGCATGGTCGAGGAGGCCAAGGGCAAGGCCAAGGAAGCGGCCGGAACGCTGCTCGGCAACGAAGAACTCAAGCGCGAAGGCCAGGCCGAACAGCACAATCCGTCCTACATTCCCGGCGCGCCCGGTCCGGAGGCCCCGTCGGTCGACGAGCCGACGGCCCCGCGCGACCCGCTGCCGCCGAAGCCCGATCAGACGGCGCCCGAACTGCGGACCGCGACGGGCACTGTCACCGACGGACCACTGACCGCCCGCGGACAGCAGGGCGCGTACCTCACCACCGCACAAGGCGCGAGGCTGTACGACACCGACCACTCCCTGAAGGCCGGTGAGCGCGGGCCGACCCTGTTGCAGGACCATCACCTTCGCGAGAAGATCACGCACTTCGACCACGAACGCATCCCGGAGCGGGTGGTGCACGCCCGCGGCGCCGGCGCGCACGGTGTCTTCCGCGGCAATGGCGCCGCCGAGAAGATCTGCAAGGCACAGTTTTTGAAGTCCGGCGAGGAAACCGAGGTCTTCGTCCGTTTCTCGACGGTGCTCGGCAACCGCGGCTCGGCCGATACGGTGCGTGACACCCGCGGGTTCGCCACCAAGTTCTATACGCAGCAAGGCACCTTCGACCTCGTCGCCAACAACATCCCGGTGTTCTTCATCCAGGACGGCATCAAGTTCCCCGACGTCGTGCACGCCGCCAAGCCGCATCCGGACCGCGAGATCCCGCAGGCGCAAAGCGCACACGACACCTTCTGGGATTTCGTGTCGCTGCACACCGAAGCCCAGGCGCACACCATGTGGAACATGTCCGATCGCGGGATTCCGCGGTCGTACCGGATGATGGAGGGGTTCGGCGTGCACACGTTCCGGCTGATCGGGCCGGACGGATCGACGTCGCTGGTGAAGTTCCACTGGAAGCCGCGCCTCGGGGTGCACTCCCAGGTTTGGGAAGAAGCGCAGATCACCGCCGGGGTCGATCCCGACTTCCATCGACGCGACCTCGCCGACGCGATCGAGAAGGGCGTCTACCCGGAGTGGGACCTCGGGGTGCAGGTGTTCCCGGACACCCCGGAGCAGATGTTCGAGGGCATTGACCTCCTCGACCCGACGAAGATCGTGCCCGAGGAACTGGCGCCGGTAAAGGTCATCGGAACGATGCAGCTCAACCGCAACGTGACGAACTTCTTCGCCGAGACCGAGCAGGTCGCCTTCCATCCCGGCCATCTGGTGCCCGGTATCGACATCACCGACGACCCGCTGCTTCAGGCGCGGCTGTTCTCATACCTCGACACGCAGATCACCCGGCTGGCGGGTCCGAACTTCAGCCACATCCCGATCAACCGCCCGCACGCTCCGGTCAACGACATGTTCCGCGACGGATTCCACCAGCACGGTGTGCATCCTGGCGTGGCTCCGTACAAGCCGAACTCCCTCGACGGCGGCTGCCCGTTCCTCGCCGGGGCGGACAGCGGCGCGTTCATCGAGGTGCCCACCGTCGTTCCTGAATCGACGAAACGGCGCGACGCACCGGCCACCTACGACGACCACTTCAGCCAGGTGACCTTGTTCTATCGCAGCCTGAGTGCGGCCGAACAGGAGCACGTGGTCGAGGCCTACACGTTCGAACTCGGCAAGTGCTACGAGCAGGCGATCAAGGAGCGCCAACTGGTGGCGCTGGCGAACATCGACCCAGACCTGTGCGCGACGGTGGCCGAGGGGCTGGGCCTCGCGGCGCCTGCTCCCACCGTCGTCCCCGCGGACCCTGAGGTGCTCAGTCCCGCGTTGTCGCAAGTCGGACAGGAATGGCCTGTCGAGGGCCGCCAGATCGGCATCCTCACGGGTCCGGAGTCCGACCTCGCCGGCGTCGCGGCCGCTGTCATGGCGATCGCGAACGCCAAGAACGTCCCGTTCGTGGTCACCACGCACGGCGGCACCCTCGAGCACGACGGCGGCGCCATCCCGGTGTCACGCACCTATGCGACCGCCCGCTCGGTGGAGTTCGACGCGATCCTCATCGCGGGATCGCCGGCGAACGCCAAGGCGAAGACGATCGTCGACGAAATGTACCGGCACCATAAGGCGATCGCGATGCTGCCGGAAGGAACTGAGCTTGCTGGCTCCGTAGCGGTTCCGACCGACGGGCCCGGGCTGTTCTCCGGTTCCGACACGGCGACGCTGGTTCAGTCACTGCTCAACGCGCTCGGCCAACACCGGGCGTGGGATCGGGTGGTCCTGCCCTGACGGTTTCGCGTAGCCGGCCGCGACCCTGAAGGAGGTTTGCTGAAAGCGCCCCGGGCGCATCGTCGCGGGCATACCATCGACCTGCCTGACGAATGGGATCCGTCGATGGTGGTAACACCCGATCCGATGGAGGTTCGACATGTTTCCCGTGATGCGTCTCGGGGTCGGAGTCGCCACCCTCGCAGTCGTCTTCGCCGCACCCGCCGGAGCGACCGAGGACGAATTCCTGCGCGAGCTCCAATCCCGGTATTCCTTCCTGACATCCGAAGAGCTGCTCACACAGGGCTACCGGGCCTGCGCGGCCAGCAGCGTCGGTGTCCTGGCACCGGATACGGTCAACATGATCAGCGCGGACCTCGGCATCTCGACCGGCGCGGCGATGGACATCGTCAGCCGCGCGCTACTCCGGCTCTGCTGAAACGCGCGGCCCTGCGTCACCGCACCAGGGTGGCTCCGCCGTCGAGGCGGATCTGTTGTCCGGTCATGAAGCGTGATTCGTCGGCGAGCAGATAGAGGGCGGCGTAGGCGGATTCCCATACGCTGCCGCGGCCCATTTTCAGCTTGACGACCTCGCTGTGCCGTTCGGTCGCCTCGTCGGCGTTCAATCCGAACAACGATTGTGATTCCCGGTTGGCCAGTACGGAGTCGATGGGACCCAACATCAATGTGTTGACCCGGATTCCGGCTTCGGCGAACTGGACGGCGGCCAGTTCGGTGATGTGGTTTAGACCGCTTTTGCCCAGTGCGTAGGGCATGATGCCGATGTTCAGCCCGAGCTCGTTCTTGACGCTGGCGATCGACGAGATGTTGACGATGCTTCCGGTGGTGTCGCCGGGATTCTTCTCCATGCTTTGGGCGGCAAAGAGATTGCAGTGGTAGCAGCCGAGCATGTTGACGTTGATGCCGTAGTTGAAGTTCTCGACGGTCATCGAGTTCGAGTCGAAATCGAACGGGGGATTGGGGGCCGCGCTGTAGACCATCCCGTCTACGCGGCCGCTGGTCGCCATCGCCGTGTCGAAGATGCTCTGGCAGTCACCTTTGTCGGCGACGTCGGCTTCGACGGCGTAGGCGCGACCGCCTTCTGCGGTGATCATCTCGACCGTCTCCTGCACCGCCGCGGGGTTGAGGTCGACAGCCACGATCTCTGCGCCGTGGCGCGCGGCCAGAATCGAGATGGCGCGTCCGTTCCCCATGCCGGGGCCGGCGCTCTGTCCCGCACCCACGACCACGACGACCTTGCCGGACAGGTCGAACGCCGTGCGATCTCTGCGATCGAAGTCAGTTGACATGGTTCTCCTCTTTTGCGCGGCGCTCGCGACAGCTTCCGTAAGCCTCAGGGTTCCTGACCAAGCGTAAAGCTAGCCCCTGACCAACCGTACAGCACACTCCTGTACGGTTGGTCAGCTAGAGTGGGCGGCTGTAAGCAGTCCGACAGAGAGACCCGTGTGAGTGACCATCCGACGGAAACCGGCGGCCCGACCCGGCAACGGCTCATCGACGTAGCGATCGAGCTGTTCAAGCGGCACAGCGTCGCAGGCACGTCGCTACAGATGATCTCTGACGAGCTCGGGCTCACCAAGTCCGCGATCTACCACCACTTCCGAACCCGTGACGAACTGTTGAGCGCCGTGATGGAACCGGTTGTGCACGAGGTGGCCGCACTCGTCGAAGCAGCCGAGGCGCACCGCGGTCCGCGCGCTCGCGCCGACCACATGCTCGTCGGTTACGCCGCGATCGCCGCCTCGAACCGCGAACTCCTGCCCCTGCTCACCGGCGACCCCGGAGTCACCGGGTTGTTGCGCGCACGCGCCGAATGGCGCGAGGTGGTCGAGCGGCAGATGGCGTTGCTCGCCGGCGTCGAACCCGGTCTCGGGGGCCAGGTGAAGGCCGCGGTCCTGATGTCCGGGATCGCCTCCGCGGCCGGCCTGGACTACGGCGACATCCCCGAGGAGGCACTGCGCGAGAAGCTGATCGCTGCCGGTCGCCGCACCCTCGGATTGCGTAGGCCGCAGGGGCGCGACGCGCGGGCCGACAGCTGAGCCGCGCCGAGCCTCAGCGGAAGCGGATGTTCATCGTCGCCAGGCCGAAGATCTTCTTCCCCGCGGATCGCGCCGCCACCACGATCACACCCGATCGGGTTGCGGGATCCAGCGACTTGATCCTGCCGCTGAACTCGATGTCGGCGCCTTCCTCGGCGGAGACGATCGCGGGTGCGGACAGCCGGACCGCGTAGCGGGTCACCGCGCCCGGGTCACCTGACCAGGCCGAGACGAATCCGGCGCCGAGGCCCATGGTGAGCATGCCGTGGGCGATGACGTCGGGAAGCCCGGCCAGCTTGGCGATGTCCTCGTCCCAGTGGATCGGGTTGGCGTCCCCGGCGACGCCGGCGTAGTTGACCAGATCCCCGCGGGACAACCGGGTGTGGCGCACCGGGAGCTCGTCGCCGACCTTCACCTCGTCGAACGACGGTGTCCCCGGTGGGCGGTCCGAACCGTCGGCGATCCGGGCCTCGCCCTCGGGCCGGACAGTCTTGTGGTATTCACCATCCAAGGTGCCGATCCCGGAGAAGTCGACGTCGTGCATCATCGCCTTTTGTACTGCCGTCTTCACTTCCGGGTCGAGGTCCTCGGCGGTGACGCCGACCACGGTGGTGTGCAGCGTGTGGACCCGCTCGCCGGCCATATCGGTAAAGGTGTTGGTGACGGTGATCATGTCCCTGCCGGCGATCCTGCGCACCGATGTCAGCTCGACGTCGACATTCAGTTCGTCACCGGCAACGATCGGGCGGTGCTGCTCGAAGACTTCCTCGGTTTGCAGGTAGGTGTCGTAACCGACTACGACCTGCTCGAACATTTGGCGATTGCAGGACATACCCGGCGCCGACGTGAACGTCAGCGGTGCCACCAGACCCGGATATCCCAGCTCAGCGGCGGCTGCCACGTCCCAGTGCGCGGGGTGGTAGTCCTGCACCGCGCGGGCGTACTCGCGCACCTTCTCGCGGCCGACGAGATAGGGGTCGGCCATCCGGTACCAATGGCCGACCCGCGCTTCGATAGCCGACGTCTCAGGTGCTGCGGTCATAGATCTGCTCATCATTTCTGCCGGTTTGTCGGTAAGGCCGACCCCAGCACACTAACGCGCGCAAACCTCGAGCCCTCGCCGAGCATGGCCGCAGGCTGCACGGTCGGTTACCAGGGCCGGATTGGCGGGGCCGACCGTGAGCCATTAATTTCCCTGGGGTGATGTCCTCAGCTGTTCGCGCCGTCTCGCGAATGACCGCACCCGTCCTCACCCTGGTGGTCGTCGCCTCAGCGGGGCTCCTCGCCGGCCCGGTATCGCCGGGTCCGGCGCCGACGGTGCGGTTGGCCAGCGAGGGCAACCCGTTGGCGGGCAAGCCCTTCTACGTCAACCCGACGTCCAAGGCGATGCGCGCCGCGCAAGCTGCGGACCCGCCCAGCCCCGAACTGTCCGCGGTCGCCAACACCCCGCAGGCCTACTGGCTGGTGCCGGGTTCGTCGGCGTCGACGGTGGCGAAGTATGCGGGCGATGCGCAGGCCGCCGGTGCCCTACCGGTGTTCGCCATCTACGGGATTCCCCACCGCGACTGCGGAAGTTTCGCCGCGGGAGGCCACGGATCCGGTGAGGCGTATCGCCAGTGGATCGACGGCATCGCCGCCGACATCGGCCCGGTGCCCGCGGCGGTCATCGTGGAACCCGACGCGCTCGCCATGGCCGACTGCCTGTCCGGGGATCAGCGGCAGGAACGCTTCGACCTGATCCGCTACGCAGTGGACACCTTGACCCGTAACCCGTCGACCGCGGTGTACGTCGACGCGGGCCACCTGCGCTGGCACAGCGCGGAGGAGATGGCGTCTCGGCTCAACCAGGCCGGTGTCGCCGGGGCGCGGGGGTTCAGCCTCAACGTCGCGAACTTCTTCACCACCGAAGATGAAATCGGTTACGGCGAAGCGATCTCGGGCCTGACGAACGGCAAGCACTACGTGATCGACACCTCCCGCAACGGAAACGGTCCGGCCGAGGGCGAGCTCTACTGGTGCAACCCCAGCGGACGGGCCCTCGGTGTCGCGCCCACCACGGCCACCGCGGGTCCGCACGCCGACGCCTACCTGTGGATCAAGCGGCCCGGCGAATCCGACGGGACATGCGGCAAGGGCGACCCGCCCGCCGGTGACTTCGTCAACCAGTACGTGATCGAGTTGGCGCGCAGCGCGGGCCGCTGACACGTTTGAGCGCTGACACCGAAGGAAATGGATTGATCATGCCCACGCCACGAACGTCGCCGACGTGCGCGTCGATCCTGATGGTCAGCCTGATGGCACTGACCGGTTGCGCCGCGCTCGAGAACAAGGAGACCCACAGTACGGCGACGGCAGAGTCCGGCACCCAGACGCCGTTGGCCGCACCGCGCACCGAGCCGCGTACCCCGGCGCCGAATCCGCCCCCGTCGGTCGATCGGAAGCTGCCGATCGGAGACGTCTCGCTCGGGATCGACGACCGCGGTGACCTGGGGCAGATCATCGTCGACAGCACCGGCCGCACGCTGTACGTCTTCTCGCAGGACGCTCCGAACGAACCGACCTGCTACGGCGAATGCGCCGACACCTGGCTGCCGCTGTTGGCGGATGCCGATCCGGCCGGCGGTGTCGGTATCGACGTGGCGTCGGCCAGGACGGTGCCGCGTCGCGACGGCCGCGAGCAGGTGACGTACCGCGGCCATCCCCTCTACCGGTATGCGGGCGATCAGACCGACAGGGACGCCAACGGGCAGGGACTCGACATGTTCGGCGGGGAATGGCATGTGCTGACCAAGTTCGGTGAACCGCTGGCCTGAGGAATAGCCGCGTCGTTCGCCGGCGTTGGCATGCGCATCGACGGAAGCGAGAGCGGCATGGACTTCGGGATTTCGACCTTCGTCAATGACGACACGATCGACACCGTGTCGTTGGCCCGCGCCATCGAGGAGCGGGGCTTTCACGCACTCGTGGTCGCCGAGCACACCCATATCCCGGCCAGCAGGCAGTCGCCGTATCCGATGGGCGGGGACCTGCCGAAGGTCTACTACCGGACCCTGGATCCGTTCGTGACCCTGGCCGCGGCGGCGGCGGTGACCACGAAGATCCAGCTGGTCACCGGGATTGCGCTGCTGATCCAGCGCGATCCGATCACCACCGCCAAGGAAGCGGCCAGTATCGACGTGATCTCGGACGGCCGGTTCGTGTTCGGTGTGGGCGCGGGGTGGAACATCGAGGAGTTGCGCCACCACGGCACCGACCCCAAGACCCGCGGTGCGCTGCTGGACGAACGTATCGAGGCGATCAAAGCGCTGTGGACCGAAGAACCCGCCGAGTATCACGGGCGCTTCGTCGACTTCGACTCCTCGTTCCTGCGTCCGAAGCCGGTGCAGAAACCGTATCCGCCCATCGTGGTCGGCGGCGACTCCGATGCCACGGTCAAGCGGGTGATCCGTCATAAAGCAGGCTGGATCTCCAATCCACTGCCGGTCGAGAGGCTGGCCAAACGCATTGACCAGATGCGCGAGGGTGCGGGCCATGACGTCCCGTTGACGACGTTCGGAACGCCTGCGAATCCGGACTACTGGCGTGCGCTCGAGGACCTCGGCTACCGGCAGGCGAACCTGCTGCTACCCACCAAGCCGCGCGACGACTCGCTGCGACTGCTCGACGACTACGCCGACAAGGTCGCCAAGTACCGCGGCTAAGTCAGCGCGGCTAATTCAGCGCGAGCCAAGTCAGCGCGAGCGACCGCGTCTGTACGGCGACACGCCGTAAAAAGACGTACAAAGGCGGTCGCTCGTACACGTCAAGCGCGCAAGCAGAGCCCGAATTGAGGAGCCCGCCGATTCTCGACGCGCGTCGAGTTTCTATCGTGACTGCATGGTGCGTCCAGCAAGCTGGATCAGGCTAGCGGGTGGAAGTCCCGTCCCGGTAGGTACCGGAACGCCGGGTAGCA
>NZ_LZIK01000033.1:0-96365 GCF_001667105.1 Mycobacterium sp. 852002-51152_SCH6134967
CCGGAAGCTAAGCCTGCCAGCGCCAATGATACTGCCCCACCCGGGCGGAAAAGTAGGACACCGCCGAACACAAATTAAGCCCTGTGGCCCCCAATTCGATTGGGGGCCACAGGCATTTGTACGGCACGTATCATTACCGGCGCTCTGAATTCGGAGTGGCGCCCCGCGCGCTAATTGCCGTGTTGATTGCCGTGGCCGTGTCGGCCGATTCAGTCGAACAACGTCAACGCCGGAGAGACACGACTCTTCTCCATGTCGAGCAGCGCCCTTTTACGGTCGAGGCCGCCGCCGTATCCGGTCAGGCTGCCGTTGGCCCCGATGACCCGATGGCACGGCACGATGATGCCGATCGGGTTGTGCCCGTTGGCCAGACCGACCGCACGGAATGCACCCACGGCTCCGATCTGGCGGGCGATCTCACCGTACGACCGCGTCTCACCGTAGGGAATTGTCAGCAGCGCCGCCCACACCTTTCGTTGAAACGCCGTACCGACCATGTCGAGCTCCAAGTCGAATTCGGTGAGCTCACCGGCGAAGTAGGCCTCGAGCTGTCCGACAGCCTCGGGAAAGGCGCCATCGTCGGCAATCCAGCCTTCGCGACTGGGCTCATACGTCTGGGCGACCATCCGTAGGTGCCTCAGCCGCGTGTCCTTGCCCGCAAGGGTAAGCGGACCGACCGGGCTGTCGATAACGCGAAAGTGTATGGCTTCCATCGCTTCTCCTTTGGCAGCCACCGTCCGTCTGGCATGCGACCGCCGATGCTGGTCACCGGTTCTCGCCGAAGCGGCCAACCCCGTCGTGGTCAGCTCACTGTGGATGTCGTGCACATCCCACGATGGCACGTGTCCACGGCTCAAGCTGGCGGAAATCCGACATCGTCGTCGCGAGTGCTCGCGGCGCCAGGACGACACGGTGTGGCATCGCGATGACTTCTGCCCTCCGGTGCAGTCTGATCGTCGTGGGCAGACTCATTTATGGCTTCAACGTGTCGGTGGACGGGTACATCGCGGACGCGCACGGCAGCATCGACTGGTCCGATCCGAGTGAAGAACTGCACCAGTACTGGAACGACTTCGAGCGGCAGACCGCCTTGTCGTTCTACGGGCGGCGGCTCTACGAACTGATGTCAGCGTACTGGCCGACCGCCGACGAGGCACCGGACGCGACACCGTTGATCGTCGATTACGCCCAGATCTGGCGGGATATGCCCAAGGTCGTGTTCTCTCGCACCCTGGAGTCCGTTGACTGGAACTCGCGCCTGGAGCGCGGCGACCCCGTTGAGGTGGTGACAAAGGTGAAAGCCGAAACCGACGGCAATTTGGAGGTCGCCGGTGCGACGCTGGCCGCACCGATCGTGCAAGCCGGCCTGGTGGACGAGTATCGGCTCGTGTTGGCGCCCACCGCTGTGGGCGGCGGAACTCCATTCTTTCCGACACTGCCGTCCTGGACCTCGTTGCGGCTGTTGGAGAACCTCACCTTCGGGTGCGGCACGGTCCTGCTGCGCTACGAAGCCAAGCGGGACTGATCGGACACAGCTAACGGCCTGCGGTCGCACGATCAGCGAGCTGTAGGTATCTCAGCCGCCAGAGGCGGTCAGCACCGAACCGTGACGTAGACCGTGCTGTAGCGGATGCGCTCCTGAGAACCGGTGGTACCGACGGGATCACGCACCGTGACGTCGTGTCCTTCGGCCACGCTGCTCACGTTGCAGTGTGACAGTGGCGCTGTGCCCACGCGGTTGACGATCACCCTCTTACCCTGGCTCTCGAGGTTGCGGATGGTGTCAATGGCGGTGCCGGGACCCGACGGCGCGGACTGCGCGACGCCGGCCAGGCCGACCGCCGAGAGCAGCGCCGCCGCGGCCATGGTGGAGACAATCGGTGTTCGCATTGCGCTTTTCCTTCCTCATACGATGCCGCCGTTGGCGAAGACGGTCTGGCCGTTGACCCAGCCGCCATCGTTGCTGCAGAGCCCCGAGACGACGTCGGCGATATCGGATGGTTCTCCCAACCGTTGGTGCGGCGTGCGCTGCGTGAAGCCCGCGATCTGATCAGCGCTCTTACCGTCGGTGAACAAGCTGGTATTGACGACGCCGGGCGCCAGCGCGTTGACCGAAATTCGTCGTCCCGCAAGCTCTTTGGCTAGGACCGCGGCAAACATGTCCTGGGCCATCTTCGTTGCGGCGTACGGCCCGTAGGTGGAGGTCCGCAACTGAGTGATGCTCGAGGAAAGCGTCACGATCCGCCCGCCGTCGCGGATTCGGCGGGCCGCTTCGCGCAGCGTGTTGAAGCTGCCTTTGGCGTTGACGGCGAACATCCGATCGAAGTCGCCGTCACTCATCTGGGCGAAGGGGGAGAGGCGCATGATCCCGGCGTTGGCGACGACGGCATCGACGCCGCCGAAGGCTTGTTCATGTTCGTCGAACAAACGGCGGACCGACACGGGATCACTGACGTCGGCCTGGACCCAGATCGCGCGTCCGCCGTCCGACTCGATGCCGCGGACCACCTCGGCGGCCAGGTCGCGGTTCACCACGCAGTTGACGGTGACGGCATAGCCGTCGCACGCCAGCCGTCGTGCCGTCGCCGCACCGATGCCGCGCGACGAGCCCGTGACGAGAGCCGACATGCCATTCGAACGTCGATCGTCGCCGATGGTCGCCGTCGCGATGCCTGCGACGCCGGCCGCGCCGACGCCTGCGGCAACGACCGCGGAAAGCATCGACCGTCGTGACAATCGAGTCGCGGCGCCTTTGCCTCCGCTTCCGGTGTCTCGTCCGGCGTCCGTCGGTTCCACAGCCCGGCGCTCCGATCCGTTATCGATGGTATCCAACTAGTGATATCGCTGATGTTATCAGTAGAACCTTGAAAGTGCTATCGTCGATAACGTGCAGAAAACCGAACTCGGGCCGCGAGAGCGCATCCTTCGCGCGGCCGCCGACCTTCTGACGAGGGAGGGCCGCGATGCGGTCACGACGCGCAGCGTCAGTGCGGCCGCGGCAGTGCAGCCGCCCACGATTTATCGGCACTTCGGTGATATGCAGCAACTGATCGACGATGCCGCCAGCCTCGGCATGGTCGAGTACCTCACCGAGAAGCGAAGTCGACGTCTGACCGATGATCCGATCGAAGACCTGCGAGGCGGGTGGGATTCACATATCGACTTCGGCGTGCGTAATCCACACGTCTACGCGGTGCTGTATGCAGACCCGCGGCCCAACGCCAGACCCAAGGCAGTGGTCGAGGGTGACGCGATCCTGCGCTATCTGATGCAGCGCATCGCCGAAGCCGGCCGCCTTCGCGTCGATGTCGACCGTGCCGCGGAGATGATGCATTCGGCCTGTCGCGGTGTCGCGTTCACGCTGATCTCGCAACTACCCGAGGACCGTGACCCCGGCCTGTCGCATGCGACGCGAGAAGCAATACTGGCGGCCATCACGACCGAAGGCTTCGACGACCCGTTCGGCGACACCCGTATCGCCACCCGCGCCATCGCCCTGAAATCTCTGCTGGAGTCGGCTGATACGAAAACCCTCAGCCCCACCGAAGCCGCACTGCTGCGAGAGTGGCTCGACCGTCTCGTGCGGAGCTAGACCGAGCCGCGCGCTTTCGGAGGCCAGTCGTTGACCGCATGATCGAGCGCGGTCCACAGGTGCTGGGTCACGTATGACCGCCACGGTCGCCAGCGGGTGCTGTGCTCGGTGAGCGAGCGTGCCTCGGCGGGCAGGCCCAGCTGTTCGGCCGCCATTCGCACGCCGAGGTCGGTGACCGGGAACGCGTCGGGGTCTCCCAACCCCCGCATGGCGATGATCTCCGCGGTCCACGGGCCGATGCCGGGCAACGCCTGCAGCTGCCCACGCGCGCTGTTCCAGTCGCAGCCGGCATCCAGTACCACGTCTCCGTCGGCCAGTGCGCGGATAAGCGATGCCAGGGACCTTTGTCTGGACGTCGGGAAGGCCAAATGGGCGGGGTCGATCTCCGCGAGATGCTCGACGGTCGGAAAGACGTGCGCCAGACCACCGTTCACATCGGTGATCGGTCGACCGTACGCCGACACGAGCCGGCCGGCATGCGTGCGCGCCGCCTTCACCGACACCTGTTGGCCGAGCACCGCTCGTACGGCCAGTTCCTGTTCGTCCACGGTGCGTGGGATGCGCTGTCCGGGAGCCTTGGCGACCAAGGCACTCAGGTCGGCGTCGGCGCCGAGCGCGTCGACGACCGCCTCGGGGTCGGCATCGAGGTCGAGCAGCCGTCGGCAGCGGGCGATGGCCGTGGCGAGGTCGCGGAAGTCGTCGAGCGCGACGCGGCACTGCACATGGTCCGGCTGCGGTGTGAGACAGACGATCCCGTTCCCGTTGGGCAGGCGCATGGTGCGGCGATAGGCGCCGTCGCGCACCTCTTCGACGCCCGGCACCGCACTGGCTGCCAGGTGCCCGAACAACCCCTCGTATGCGAACGGGGTGCGGACCGGCAGCCGTAGGGATATGGTGCCGGCACCGTCCTCGCTTCGGCCCATGCGCGTTCGCGCGCGGTGGCGCAATGCGGTTGGAGGTAGGTCGTACACCGTTCGGACGGTGTCGTTGAACTGGCGGATGCTGGAGAACCCTGATGCGAATGCGACGTCGCTGAATGGCAATTCGGTGGTCTCGATGAGCACACGTGCCGTCTGCGAACGCTGCGCCCGCGCCAGCGCGAGCGGATTGGCGCCGACTTCCGCCTGCAGGAGCCGCTCGACCTGGCGGGTGGTGTAGCCGAGCTTGGCGGCCAGCCCGGTGACACCTTCGCGGTCGACGATGCCGTCGGCGATCAGCCGCATGGCCCGCGCAACAACGTCGCCACCGACATTCCATTCCGGCGAACCCGGCGAGGCGTCGGGTCGGCACCGCTTACAAGCGCGGAATCCGGCCTTCTGGGCAGCCGCAGCGGTCGGATAGAACCGCATATTGCGGGCGTACGGCGGGCGGACCGGACAACTCGGCCGGCAGTAGATCCCGGTGGTCAGCACCGCGGTGACGAACCAGCCGTCGAACCGGGCGTCCTTGGACTGGACGGCCCGGTAGCAGCGGTCGAAATCGTCGTACATGCCTCTCACCATTACACGCGGCCCCCGAGGGGACTAGCGGAAAACCGACATCGTCGTCGGAGGCTCATGAGTCGACGATCGAGACGGTTTGATCCTGCTAACGGGCTGGTTTCGGCGTGCTAACGATTCGAACCCGTCTGTCATTGTCGGGTGCGCGGATGCCGATGTCGTGGTGTCGTGGAAGCAATGTCGAATCGAGGGTGGGTTCTTGTCGGTGCCGTGGCCGCATGCTCGGCCGCGGCTGCGTTCACCGTGCCGTCGGCCGTCGCAGCGCCGGCATCCGACACCCGCGGCTACGTCGACTCGACCGCGCGTTGTGCGGCGCCCTACTCGGCGGTGGTGTTCGGCAGTACCGCCACGTCGCGCGTGGCGATCTGCGAGACACCCAACGGCAGCTATGAATACCGCGGAGTGCGGTTGCGCGACGGCGCCAAACTGATCAAAACCGCCGAGAAGTCGGGCAACACGTTCACGGTCGACAACGACGGAATCACGTATACCGTGTCCGAGGAATCGCTGATCCTCGCGGCGGGGTCGCGCGTCATCCGCGACGAGGCGATGCTGGATTTCCACGAGGTCTCCGCGTCGAGCCCAGGGAAGTCGCCGCCCGCATCGAACCCGGGGGCGTCGCCGCCCGCGGCGAGTTCGGCCCCCACGACATCGCAGAAGCCGCTGCCACCACCGCTGCCCGCCGAAGTGGGGCACGACGAGAGCTGAGCGGACCGCAGCCTCTCAGTCGGCGACGTTGGACACCCGGCTCGACGGGGCGGCTCCGGCTTCGTGATCGCCCATCAAACGTCCTCGCGCGACTGAGGCGGCGCCGTCGCCGGTGATCAGCCACAGCGTGGTCAACTGAGAGATCAGCTCGTCGACGGTGATCGCCGCGGTGCCGTCGACGAAGGCCAGAACAGCATCGGCGGTGCCTCCGACCAGAAATGCCGGCGCGACCTTCGCCAGCGGTCGCGGGCGAGTTCGACGCCGTGCACCGTGCGCGCGTGCTCGATGAGCACGTCGGTCAGGCTGCGCATCACCGCAACGCGGTGCGTGCGCAGACCCGGGGTCGCAGCGACCCCACCCAGCAGGACCCGCGCGCGGCGCGGACCGTCGACCAGGCTGTGCACCAAGGCCGTGACGCACGCAAATGCCTGCTGTTCAACGGGTTTCGTCTGCGTTTGGACGGCAGCGCCTACGGTTGCGTCGCGGACGGCGGCGGCGATGTCATCGATCACGGCACCAGCCACCGCATCGACCTCGGTGAAGCTCTCGTAGAAGTAGCGCTTGTTGAGGCCCGCGTCGGCGCACAGGCGCTCCTGCACTCAACACATATCTCACCGAGACTGCTGAAAGCATCGACCGCGCGCTGGCCACCTGGCGGCCGGCGACCCGCTTTCCGATGTATCCGTCGATCAAACAGATGTTGTTGCAACAGGCGGCCGAGGTGTTCATCGGCACCGAAATCGGCGCGGAGTCCGACCAACTCATCCGCGACTTCCACGACACCGTGCACGGCGGGCAGGCCATCGTCCGCGCCGATGTGCCCGGCGGGACGTGGGCGCGAGGACTGCGGGCGCGAGAACGCCTCGAGCGCTACTTCGGCAGGCAGATCGCGGACCGCCGTCGCGGCGAGGGCGCCGATCTGTTCTCGATGCTGTGTCGCAGCGAATCCGACGACGGTCAACGTTTCACCGACGCCGACATCGTCAACCACATGATCTTCCTGTTGATGGCCGCTCACGACACCACGGCCATCGCCCTGGCCATGCTCGTCTATGAGCTGGGGCGAAACGGTCACTGGCAGAACATGCTTCGTGACGAGGCTGTCGCCCATCCGATCGATTCGCCCACCCTCGACGACCTGGAACAGTGCGCCTTGCTGGACGCTGCGTTCAAGGAAGTGCTGCGCATGTATGCCCCGGCGGGATCCCTGTTCCGCCAGGCGATTCGCGACACTGAGATCTGCGGGCACTACATACCGCGCAAGGCCCAGATCGCGATCAGCGTGCACGCCTCGATGCGGCTGGCCGACTGGTGGCCCGCGCCCGACACGTTCGACCCTTCGCGGTTCACCGACGCGACCAACCGCGCGGCGGTCAACCGCTATGCGTTCGCGCCGTTCGGGGGCGGCGCCCACAAGTGCATCGGCCAACAGTTCGCCGATATGACGGTCAAGACGGTGATGCACAAGCTGTTGCGTCGCTTCCGCTGGAGCGTGCCCGACGGATACCGCGTGCCGCTCACGTGGGGGACCGGACCCACACCGGCCGACTCACTGCCGATCGAGCTCGAGACTCTCACTTGAGATTTCGGTCCTGCGCGGCAGCCCATGGCGCGTGATGGCTACGACCCGAACAGGGTCGTCATCGCGGTCGTCAGAGAAGCCATCGTGCGGTCGCGTTCGTCACCCAGTCCGACCAGCGCGTCGACGGTCAACGGACCGAGGATCTGAGTCAGGCCGTGCCCCTCGTGCCCGAAGAACCCGGCGATCTCCAGCAGCACCGCACCGTGGCAGATGCTCCACAGCCGCCCCGCGACGGCCGCCTCCCCGTCATCGCGGATGCGCCCGGCCTCGATCATCCGGCGCACGCCGGTGAGTAGTGCATCGAACGACACCGCCCACTCGCTTCGGGCGCTGGCGCTGCCGGTGACCGTGAGGTCGGCGTGGTACCGGTTCAACGACTCGGCCGCGGTGCCGAACATCATCTGGTAGCGCTGGGGGTTCTGCAGCGCGAATTCCCGGTAGCGAGCGCCCATCACGAAGAAGTCCGCGACCGGGTCCTCGGTCGGTGCCACTTCAGTCAAAGCCCGCGTGAAGCGGGCGAACGACTCGCCGGCGATCGCGTCGATCAAACCGGACATGCCCTCGAAGTGGGTGTACACCGCCATCGTGGACGTACCGGTTTCGGCGGCCAACTTGCGCGCGCTGAGGGCGGCCAGGCCGTCGCGTTCGAGGATGCGGATGCCGGTCTCGACCAGGTGCTCTCGAGCGCCGCTCACCCTTGCCATGGTGCCATAACGGTGTTATACAGAGGGTGTCATAACACTGTTATAGGGATGACCCGATGACGAACCGTTACCTCGATGGCGTCTTCGCGCCGATTCACGACGAGCACACGCTGACCGACCTCGAGGTCACCGGGACGATTCCCGACCACCTCGACGGTCGCTATCTGCGCAACGGCCCGAACCCGATCGGGGAGCTCGATCCCGAGCTGTACCACTGGTTCATCGGAGACGGGATGGTGCACGGCATCCGGATCCGCGACGGCAGGGCGGAGTGGTATCGCAACCGGTGGGTCCGTGGCCCGCAGACCGCGCGGGCCCTGGGAGAGCGGCCGCCGAAAGGGTCCTTCCCGATCTCGGGAATCGGCGCCAACACCAACATCATCGGGCATGCCGGCAAGACGATCGCGCTGATCGAGTCCGGCGTGACGAACGTCGAACTCACCGACGAGCTCGACACCGTCGGCGCATGCGATTTCGACGGGACGCTGACCGGCGGTTACACCGCGCATCCGAAGCGTGACCCGGACACCGGTGAGCTGCACGCCGTCTCGTACAGCATGTACCGCGGCAACACGGTGCAGTACTCGGTAATCGACACCGGCGGACGCGCGCGACGCACGGTCGACGTAGAGGTCGCGGGAAGCCCGATGATGCACGACTTTTCGCTGACCGAGAACCACGTCGTGTTCTACGACCTGCCGGTGACCTTTGACGCCGGTATGGCAGTGGAGATGACGGTTCCGCGCGGTCTTCGGTTCGTCTCCCGGCTGGTGTTGTCGGCCCTCATCGGCCGGGTCCGCATCCCCGACCCGATCAGCGCACGGCAACCGCGGGGCGAAACCACCGATCGCCGCTTCCCGTACTCGTGGAACCCGCGGTATCCGGCGCGCGTGGGTGTGATGCCACGCCAGGGCGGCAACGCCGATGTGCGCTGGTTCGACGTCGAACCCTGCTACGTGTTCCATCCGATGAACGCCTACGACGACGGCGACACCATCGTGCTCGACGTCGTTCGTCACCCGAAGATGTTCGACACCAACCGGCTTGGCCCCGACGAGGGACCCCCGACGCTCGACCGCTGGACGGTCGATCTCGCCGACGGCAAGGTCCGCGAATCGCGCATCGACGATCGCGGTCAAGAGTTTCCCCGTGTCGACGAACGCCGCGCCGGTAGACGCCACCGCTACGGGTATGCGCCGAACGTCGGCGAGGGCGAGACCGCCGACGTCCTGCTCAAGCACGATTTCGTCGGCGGTGCAACCCAGTCACGGTCATTCGGTGACGGAAAAGTGCTCGGGGAGTTCGTCTTCGAGCCGTCCTCGCCGGAGGCGGCCGAGGACGACGGCGTGTTGATGGGCTATGTCTACGACCGCCGGACCGACCGCAGTGAGCTGGCGCTGCTCGACGCCCAGACCCTCGAGGACGTCGCGGCCATCCGGCTGCCGCACCGCGTGCCCGCGGGGTTCCACGGGAACTGGGTACCGGCCTAGGATTGCGCCATGGCCGAACTGGTGCAGAGGTTCCTGGACCAGATTCGGGAGCAGCACGCCGACAACGACGAAGGTGCGCTGGCCGACTACATCCCCGAACTGAGATCGGTCGACCCGAACGGCT
Organism: Mycobacterium sp. 852002-51152_SCH6134967; assembly: GCF_001667105.1. Taxonomy (NCBI): domain Bacteria; kingdom Bacillati; phylum Actinomycetota; class Actinomycetes; order Mycobacteriales; family Mycobacteriaceae; genus Mycobacterium; species Mycobacterium sp. 852002-51152_SCH6134967. Next base: position 9,700 of record NZ_LZIK01000033.1, read on the forward strand.
TCGGTCTGTCGCTGTCCATGGCCGATGGCCACGTCTACGAATCCGGCGACACGGCAATCGAATTCACCATCCAATCGATATCGAAGCCGTTCACCTACGCGCTCGCGCTCGAGCGCGTCGGCATGGAAGCCGTCGACGCCAAGATCGGCGTCGAACCCTCCGGCGAGGCGTTCAACGAGATCAGTGTGGACGAAACCACCAAGACGCCGAAGAACCCGATGATCAACGCGGGCGCGATCGCCGCGGCCTCGCTGATACCCGGCGCCACTGCTGACGAGCGGTTCAACCAGATCCACGAGTTCTATTCGGCGTTCGCGGGCCGCGAGCTCGCAATCGATCACGACGTCTACGGTTCAGAGCAGGCCACCGGTAGTCGAAACCGCGCGATCGCCTACATGCTGCAGAGCTTCGGCGTACTCGACGGCGATCCCGACGAGGCTCTCGACGTCTACTTCCGGCAGTGCTCGATCAAAGTGACGAGCACCGATCTGGCCGTCATGGCCGCCACGCTCGCTCGCGGTGGCGTCGAGCCGGTGGCTGGGCGGCGCGTGGCCAGTGCGGCGGTCGTGCAACGCACGCTGAGCGTGATGGTCATGTGCGGGATGTACGACGCGGCAGGGGATTGGGCGAGCGCCGTCGGCATGCCCGCCAAGAGCGGTGTCGGCGGCGGCATCGCGGCCGTGCTGCCGGGGCAGCTCGGAATCGGCGTCTACTCACCGCGGTTGGACGCCAAAGGCAACAGCGTGCGAGGGACCGAAGTGTGTCGCAGCATGTCGGCGGAGCTCGGCCTGCACTTCCTCGCGCACACCCGGGAATCCCGGTCGACAATCCGCAACGCGTACGACGTCGAACCGGGTGTGCGGGTTTTCGAACTGCACGGCGACCTATTGTTCGCCGGTGCCGAACAGGTGCTGCGCAGGGTCTATCGCGAGCGCGACGTATTCGACGTCGCGATTCTAGAGTTGTCACGGGTCGACGACATCGACGACGCGGCGCGTCGCATGTTCGCGGGCATGCGCGAATCGCTCGTCGCGGCCGGCAAGGAGGGCTACGTGGTCGACCCCGACCGGGTCCTGACCGCGAGCCACACCGAAGGCTTCGACGCCAGGGTGTACGGCACGCTCGAAGACGCGCTGAGCGCCACGGCGAACCTGCGCACCGGTGACTCAGGCGGGTAGGGCCAACCTCGTCGGCTCGTCGTGGCCCCGCAACGTCACCTCGTCGCCCAAACGCCAGTGGACGCGCTCGGTTTCGCTCGCGCCGGACACCGCATCAGAGCTGGCCAGTACGTGGCCGGGAGTTTCCTTGGCCAGTTCACATAGCCGTGCCGCCTCGTTGACGGGCTCGCCGATGACGGTGTACTCGAAACGTTCTCGGGCGCCGACGTTGCCCGCCACCGCTTCGCCGGCGGCGACCCCGATGCCGGCGTCGAACTCGGGCACCTCTTCGTGGATGCGCCGCGCGATCGCCCGCGCGGCGGCCAGCGCCGAATCCTCCGGGTTCTCCAGACGCACCGGAGCCCCGAACACCGCGAGCGCACCGTCACCCTCGAACTTGTTGACGAAGCCGTGATGACGATCCACTTCCTCGACGACCACCGCAAAGAACCGGTTGAGAAGGCCGACGACGTCGGTCGCGCGCTTGGACGTGACCAGCTTCGTCGACCCGATGATGTCGACGAAGATGACCGCGACATGACGCTCCTCGCCGCCGAGCTTGGGCCGTTGCTTCTCGGCCTCGGCGGCGACCTCCCGGCCGACGTGGCGCCCGAAGATGTCGCGCAGGCGTTCACGTTCCTTGAGCCCGTGCACCATCTTGTTGAACCCCCGCTGTAGCTCACCGAGTTCGGTGCCGTCGAAAACGACGAGACTGCAGTCCAGATCGCCCTCCTCGACGTGCTTGAGAGCCGAGCGCACAACTCGGACCGGGGTGGCGATGAGCCACGACAGCAGCCACATCAGAGTCAGCCCGAAGGCGAGGGCGATCACCGCGATGATCATCACGGCTACCGCGAACTGGGTAGCGGTGAGGTTCCGCAGCGCCAGTGTGAACACCGCGAGCAGAAGGATGCCGAGCACCGGCACCCCGGAACTGAGCAGCCAGACCGTCATCGTTCGCCCCATGACGCCGTGCGCCAACCGCCGCGGAGGACGACCGGCCTCGAGTGCCTGAGCGGCGATCGGGCGCAGAGCGAACTCGGTGATCATGTAACACGCGGTCGCCACCACGATGCCGGGGAAGCCCACCGCGAGCAGGAACCGCGGAATGAACGCCGGGTCCTGCATGCCGTACAGCACGGTCAGCAGTACCGTGCCGATGCCCCACAGCAGAAGAAGCTTCTTGGCCACTCGCCATGGCGCCAGGAACACGTTTCGCTGGTCCTCGCGGGTGGGGGGCCGCTCCTCGATCGCCCACCGCAGCGAGCCGACGGTGCGCGAAGTGATCCAGGTCGTGCCGAAGACGAGCGCGACCACCATGTAGGCCGGCACCACGCCCCAGGTCAGCCAGGCCGGTGCGTCGGTGAAGACACTGGGAACCGGGATGGCGACCCCGTTGAGCAGCAGCGAGACCGCGATGCCGAGGATGTTGGTGAACAGGATGAAGAACGTCAGGATCACCTGGATACGGACGCGTCGGCGCGCCTGACTTTCTTGGGGCTTTCCGAGTAACCACGACCCGTATTCCGGGGTGCCCAACCGTCCACTCTGGCGGGTCACCGTCTCCAGGACGCGACCCAGCCGATGTGCGACGCTCCTGTTGGCGGTCATCGTCCCCTCAGCCTAAATTGCCGGGCGGCCACCTAAGGTGGTCGGGTGCGTCTCGTGATCGCCCAGTGCACTGTCGACTACGTCGGACGCCTGACCGCTCACCTGCCTTCGGCGCGGCGGCTGCTGCTGATTAAGGCGGATGGTTCGGTGAGCGTGCACGCCGACGACCGTGCCTACAAACCGTTGAACTGGATGACCCCGCCGTGTCGCCTGACCGAGGACACCTCCGGCCCGACCCCCGTGTGGGTGGTCGAGAACAGGGCCGGTGAGCAGCTGCGGATCACCGTCGAAGCTATCGAACACGACTCCAGCCACGAACTCGGCGTCGATCCCGGCCTGGTCAAGGACGGCGTCGAGGCGCATCTGCAGGAGTTGTTGGCCGAGCACGTCGAATTGCTCGGGGCGGGTTACACGCTGGTGCGGCGCGAGTACATGACTGCGATCGGACCGGTCGACCTGTTGTGTCGCGACGCCAACGGCGGGTCGGTTGCGGTCGAGATCAAGCGCCGCGGCGAGATCGACGGAGTGGAGCAGCTCACCCGTTATCTCGAGCTACTCAACCGCGACACCCTGCTGGCCCCGGTCGCCGGAGTCTTCGCCGCCCAGCAGATCAAGCCGCAGGCCCGCACGCTGGCCACCGACCGCGGCATCCGCTGCGTCACGTTGGACTACGACAAGATGCGCGGCATGGACAGCGACGAGTTCCGGCTGTTCTGATGGCCCGCAAGCGGTCTCGTCGGCGGTCCGAGCGGCCGCCACCGCCGCTGCCTGCATCCCGACGCGTCGAGACCGGGCCGGACGGCTACGAGTACGAGGTGCGTCCGATCGCCGCCGCGCGGGCCACCAAGACATACCGGTGTCCGGGCTGTGATCACGAAATCCGGCCTGGCACAGCACATGTCGTGGTACTTCCGGCCGATGTGGGGGAGCGGGCGGCCGACGACCGTCGGCACTGGCACACGCCGTGCTGGACGCACCGCGCGACGCGTGGCCCGACCCGCAGGTGGTCTTAGTGGTCGCCGTCCGCAGCGGGCTCGACGAGCTCGATGAGGACGCCGCCGGCGTCCTTCGGGTGGATGAAGTTGATCCGTGAGTTCGCGGTGCCGCGGCGCGGGGCGTCGTAGAGCAACTGCACGCCGTCGGCGCGCAGGCGCTCGCTGAGCGCGTCGATATCGCTGACGCGGTAGGCCAGTTGCTGAAGACCGGGGCCGCGTTTGTCGATGAATTTGGCGATCGTCGAGGTCTCGTCCAGCGGCGCCATCAACTGGATCTGCGCGCTGCCCACAGGGGCGCCACGCACCGAGAGCATCGCCTCGCGCACGCCCTGGTCCTCGTTGATCTCCTCATGGAGAACGATCATGCCGAGATGATCGTGGTACCACTTGATCGCGGCGTCGAGGTCCGGAACGGCGATCCCCACGTGATCGATCGCCGTCACCAGTGCGCTGGCGAGCGCTGGACGTGCGCCTACGTGTTCGGTGGTCATAGCGTAACGGTAACCTTGAGACAGATGTTTGTGGAATGTGTCATGGAACACAGATCGCTATACCCACTTTTCGGAGGTAGTAAATGACCACGTCGGTGATCGTTTCCGGGGCACGCACACCGGTCGGCAAGCTGATGGGCTCGCTGAAGGACTTCTCCGGCAGCGACCTCGGCGCGATCGCGATCAAGGCGGCGCTCGAGAACGGCAACGTCGACGCGGCTGCCGTCGAGTACGTGATCATGGGCCAGGTCCTCACCGCGGGCGCCGGGCAGATGCCGGCCCGGCAGGCCGCCGTCGAGGCGGGTATCGGCTGGGACGTTCCCTCGCTGACCATCAACAAGATGTGCCTGTCGGGTATCGACTCGATCGCGCTGGCCGACCAGTTGATCCGTGCCGGCGAGTTCGACGTCGTCGTGGCCGGCGGCCAGGAATCGATGACCCAGGCGCCGCACCTGCTGATGAACAGCCGGTCGGGCTACAAGTACGGCGACGTCACAGTGCTCGACCACATGGCCTACGACGGTCTGCACGACGTGTTCACCGATCAGCCGATGGGCGCGCTCACCGAGCAGCGCAACGATGTCGACCAGTTCACCCGCGCCGAACAAGACGAGTTCGCCGCCCGGTCCCACCAGAAGGCCGCAGCCGCTTGGAAAGACGGTGTCTACGCCGACGAGGTAGTGCCGGTGCAGATCCCGCAGCGCAAGGGCGACCCGCTGGAGTTCGCCGAGGACGAAGGCATCCGCGCCAACACCACCGTCGAGTCGCTGGCCGGTCTGAAGCCGGCATTCCGCAAGGACGGCACCATCACCGCCGGGTCGGCCTCGCAGATCTCCGACGGCGCGTGTGCCGTCGTCGTGATGAACAAGGCCAAGGCCGAGGAACGGGGGCTGTCGTGGCTGTGTGAGATCGGTGCGCACGGTGTCGTCGCAGGCCCGGACTCCACGCTCCAGTCGCAGCCGGCCAACGCCATCAAGAAGGCGGTTGCGCGTGAGGGCATCTCGGTCGATCAGCTCGACGTCATCGAGATCAACGAGGCGTTCTCCGCGGTCGCGCTGGCCTCGACAAAGGAGCTCGGAGTCGATCCCGGCAAGGTCAACGTCAACGGCGGTGCGATCGCCATCGGACATCCGATCGGGATGTCGGGCGCCCGCATCACGTTGCATGCGGCGCTCGAGCTCGCCCGGCGCCGGGGCGACGGGAAGAAGCAAGGTTCTGGTTACGCCGTGGCCGCGCTGTGCGGGGCCGGCGGTCAGGGTGATGCGCTGATCCTCCGCGCGCGCTGAGGTCCTACGACGGCGTGTAGTAATCGACACGTGTTTCGGGCACAATGGCGGCCATGACTCGCCTGCTGAATCAGCGCACCGTCGCGGGATGGTTCCGTTTCGTCGCCCTGCTCGAGGCGGTGAGCTGGGTCGGACTGCTGATCGGCATGTACTTCAAGTACCTCGGCACCCCGCGCACCGAGATCGGCGTCAAGGTGTTCGGCCCCGCCCACGGAGCGGTCTTCGTGGCGTTCGTCGCGCTCGGGTTGCTCGCGGCCGTGATGTTCAAATGGGCGACTGGTACGTGGTTGCTGGGGATCGTCGCGAGCATCGTGCCGCTCGCCAGTGTGGTCTTCCTCATGTGGGTGGAGCGCACCGGCCGGCTGGGAGCGGAGTCCGTCGTTGCGCCGATCGCGCAACCGGGGCAGCCGGTCGGTGAAACGACGTGACAAACTTATGGGCGTGAGTCGTCCACGCCCCTCTATCGCGGCCTCGATGGCCGGTGCGGTTGATCTGTCCGCCCTCAAGCAGCGGCCCTCGACGGGTGGTAGCGAATCGTCTTCGCCCGCCGGTGGAGTGGAAGTCACCGAGGCGAACCTCGAAGCCGAGGTGCTGGTCCGGTCCAATCAAGTTCCCGTCGTGGTGCTGCTGTGGTCACCGCGCAGCGATGCGAGCGTCCAATTGGGTGATGCCCTCGGTCAACTGGCCACAGCCGACGGCGGGAAATGGGCGTTGGCGACGGTCAACGTCGACGTCGTCCCCCGCGTGGCGCAGATGTTCGGTGTGCAGGCGATCCCGACCGTGGTCGCGCTGGCCGCCGGACAACCCCTGTCGAGTTTCCAGGGCATGCAGCCTCCCGAGCAGTTGCGCCGGTGGATCGACTCGCTGCTGAACGCGGTCGCGGGTAAGTTGCCCGGCGGAGCTGAGGAGGGGGAGTCCGAAGAGGTCGATCCCGAACTCGCGCAGGCGCGTTCGCATCTGGACGCCGGTGACTTCGATGCCGCGCGCTCCGCGTACCAGGCGATTCTCGACGCCAACCCCGGTCACGCCGAAGCCAAGGGCGCCGTCCGCCAGATCGATTTCCTGCAGCGGGCCACCACCCGGACGCCCGACGCGATCGCCGCCGCCGACGCGGACCGCGGCGACATCGAGTTGGCGTTCGCCGCCGCCGACGTCGAGGTCCTCCAGCAGAACATCGCGGCGGCCTTCGACCGGCTCATCGACCTCGTCAAGCGGACGTCCGGCGACGACCGCACCACCGTGCGTACGCGACTGATCGAGCTGTTCGACCTGTTCGATCCGGCCGATCCCGAGGTCATCGCCGGTCGGCGCAAGCTGGCCAACGCGCTGTACTGACCTTCAATACCTTTCGTCGAAGCCGACGAATTGGCGGTTTCTCGTTGTGTTTTTCCGCCATTGCGTCGGTTGCGGCGCAACCTGGCGTCCCCTACTCGGCGACGTATTCGAACCAAAGCGCGGACAGCGGGGGCAGCACCATGACCGCCGACGCCGGACGCCCGTGCCACGGCTCGTCGGTCGCCTCCACCGCACCGTAGTTACCGATGCCCGACCCGTTGTAGATGTCGGCGTCGGTGTTGAGCACCTCGCGCCAGGTGCCTGCGTGCGGTAACCCCAGGCGATAGCGGGAGTGCTCGGCGCCGGAGAAGTTGAACACGCACGCCAGCACGGAGCCATCGTCGCCGTAGCGCAGGAAGCTCAGCACGTTGTTGGCCGAATCGTTGGCGTCGATCCAGCTGTAGCCCTCGGGTCGGGTGTCTTGGGACCACAGCGCCCGCCGGGTTCGGTAGACGGTGTTCATGTCGTGCACCATGCGCTGGATGCCGGTCGAGAAGCTGTTCTCGTCGAGCTGATACCAGTCCACGCCACGCTCCTCGGACCACTCGGCGCGCTGGCCGAACTCCTGGCCCATGAACAGCAGCTGCTTGCCTGGATGCGCCCACTGATACGCCAGCAGGCTGCGCAGCCCGGCGGCCTTGTTGTGGTCGTTGCCCGGCATCCTGCCCCACAGCGTGCCCTTGCCGTGCACGACCTCGTCATGGCTGATCGGCAGCACATAGTTCTCGCTGAACGCGTAGAGCATCGAGAAGGTGATCTCGTGGTGGTGGTAGCTGCGGTGGATCGGATCGCGTTTGATGAACTCCAGCGTGTCGTTCATCCAGCCCATGTTCCACTTCATCGAGAAGCCAAGGCCGCCAAGGTTCGTCGGCCTGGTCACTCCGGGCCACGAGGTGGACTCTTCGGCGACCGTCACGATGCCGGGGGCGGCCTTGTGCACGGTCGCGTTCATCTCCTGAAGAAACTGCACGGCTTCGAGGTTCTCGCGACCGCCGTAGATGTTCGGGGTCCATCCGCCTTCGGGGCGCGAGTAGTCGAGGTAGAGCATCGAGGCGACCGCATCCACCCGCAGGCCGTCGATGTGGTACTCCTGCAGCCAGTACAACGCGTTGGCCACCAGGAAGTTGCGCACCTCGGCACGGCCGAAATCGAAGACGTAAGTGCCCCAATCCAATTGCTCTCCGCGGCGAGGATCGGAGTGCTCGTAGAGCGCGGTGCCGTCGAAACGGCCGAGCGCCCAGGCGTCCTTCGGGAAGTGGGCGGGCACCCAGTCCATGATCACGCCGATGCCGGCCTGGTGCAGCGTGTCGACGAGGTGGCGGAACTCGTCGGGGGTGCCCAGCCGCGACGTCGGCGCGTAATACGAGGTGACCTGATAACCCCACGAGCCGCCGAACGGATGCTCGGCCACGGGCATCAGCTCGACATGGGTGAACCCGTTCTCGACAACGTATTGGGTGAGCTGGGAGGCCAGTTCGCGATAGCTCAGACCAGGACGCCACGACATCAGGTGCACCTCGAGGGTGCTCATCGGCTCGAACACCGGGTTCTGGGCCGCGCGGCGCGTCATCCACTCGTCGTCCGCCCACGTGTAGTCGCTGCGGGTCACCTTCGAGGCGGTCTTGGGCGGCACCTCGGTCGCGAACGCCATCGGGTCGGCGCGCTCGCTGACCGAACCGTCGGCGCCGTGGATGCGGAACTTGTACAACCCGCCGATCTCGAAGCCCGGCCAGAACACCTCCCACACGCCGGTCGACCCGAGCACACGCAACTGGGCTTCGTTGCCGTCCCAGTGGTTGAACTCGCCGATCAGGCTGACGCCCTTGGCGTTCGGCGCCCACACCGCGAACGAGACACCGTCGACGACGCCGTCGGGGGTGGTGTAGCTGCGGGGGTGTGCCCCGAGGATCTCCCATAACCGCTCGTGGCGGCCCTCGGAGAAAAGGTGCAAGTCGACCTCGCCGAGCGTGGGCAGGAACCGGTACGCGTCGGCCACCGTGTGCACCTGGGTCGAGCCGTCGCCGCCGGGGTAGTGCACCTCGAGCCGATAGTCGGCCAGCCCGGTGAACGGCAGCGCGACCGCGAACAGCCCGGCTTCGATGTGCTGGAACACATATCGCTCACCGCCGATGACCGCGACCACCTCGACGGCATGGGGTCGATAGGCGCGGATCACGGTGTGGTCGTCGTACTCGTGGGCGCCGAGCACCGAATGCGGGTCGTGGTGCTCGCCGGCCAGCAGCCGGTTGAGGTCGGCGGTGTGCGGCCGCAGATGTGGGCTGCTCGCTTGTTTGGTCTGCGTCATGTCGTCACTCCCTACGCAGCAGATTGAGTCGTTGGTCGGCGGGCACCTGCGGCATGTTCAACACGTGTGCCACCGCGCGCACCGGGTCGAGGCGCACGTAATTGGACTGCCCCCATTGGTATTCGTCACCGGTGATCTCGTCGCGGACCCAGAACCGGTCGTAGGGCTCCATCCCGAGGGCGGGCATGTCCAGCCACAGGGTGGCCTCCTCGGGTCCGAACGGGTTGAGCGTGACCACCACCAGCACCTGGTCTCCGGTGGCCGGATCGAACTTGCTGTAGGCCAGCAGCGCGTCGTTGTCGGCGTGGTGGAACGTGATGGTGCGCAACCGGTGTAGGGCGGGATGCAGTCGACGGATCTCGTTGAGCCGGGTGATGAACGGCTCCAGCGATTCACCGTCGGCGAGCGCTGCGTCGAAGTCGCGGGGTCGCAGCTCGTACTTCTCGGAGTTGAGGTACTCCTCGCTGCCTTCCCGGACCGCACGGTGTTCGTACAGTTCGAATCCCGAGTACATCCCCCACGCCGAACTCATCGTCGACGCCAGCACCGCGCGGATAGCGAACATCCCGGGGCCTCCGCGCTGCAGGCTTTCGTGCAGGATGTCGGGCGTGTTGACGAACAGGTTCGGGCACGCGTAGTCGGCGTGCTCGGCGATCTGTTGGCCGAACTCAGTGAGCTCCCACTTGGCGGTGCGCCAGGTGAAGTACGAATACGACTGTGTGAACCCCAGTTTGGCCAATCCGTACAGCCGTGCGGGACGGGTGAATGCCTCGGAGAGGAACAGCACATCGGGGTGCTCGTTTTTCACCTGGCCGATCAGCCAGGCCCAGAAGTTCGGCGGCTTGGTGTGCGGGTTGTCGACCCGGAAGATCTTGACGCCGTGCGAGATCCAGTGCCGTACCACCCGCAGCACCTCTTCGTAGAGCCCGGCGGGGTCGTTGTCGAAGTTCAGCGGGTAAATGTCCTGGTACTTCTTCGGGGGGTTCTCCGCGTAGGCGATGGTGCCGTCGGGCAGCACGGTGAACCACTCGGGGTGTTCCTTGGCCCAGGGATGGTCGGGGGCGCACTGCAGCGCGAGGTCGAGCGCCACCTCCATGCCGTCGTCGCGAGCCGCGGCGACGAAGTCGTCGAAGTCGTCGATCGTGCCCAGGTCCGGATGGACCGCGTCGTGGCCGCCCTCGTCGCTTCCGATGGCCCACGGCGAGCCGACGTCGTTGGGCGCGGCGGTGACGCTGTTGTTGCGGCCTTTGCGGTGCACCTTGCCGATCGGGTGGATCGGCGGGAGGTAGACCACGTCGAAGCCCATCCGGGCGATCCGGGGCAGCGCCTTGGTGGCGGTGGCGAAGGTGCCGTGCACCGGGTTGCCCTTGGCGTCCCAGCCGCCGGTCGAGCGGGGGAAGAACTCGTACCACGCGGTGAACCGCGCCTCGGCGCGGTCGACCCAGACGCCGTACTGCTCGCCGCGGGTCACCAACTCGCGCAGCGGATATTCGTCGAGCAGACGGGTGACCTCCGGTGCCAGCGCGGCGCCGGCACGGGTGAACGGATCGCCTGGCTGGCGCAGCCGTGCCGCAGCCTCGATCAGCGGATAGCGATGCTGACGCGGCACACCGGTTGAGGCGCGTTCCAGCAGCCGGGCGCCGACCAGTAGGTCGTTCGACAGCTCCGATTCGCTCTGGCCCGCGTCGAGCTTGGCCGTGACGTTCTTGCGCCAGGTCGCGACCGGATCACCCCAGCCGTCCACCCGAAACGTCCACAGACCGGGGCAGTCGGGGGTGAACGCACCATGAAAGACGTCGGGAGTCCGCCCCGTCGTCATCGGCAGATGCTGCGGCTTCTTGCGCGGCGTAGCGCCGAGCACGGTCTCGATGGGCACCGCTTCGGCGGTCACCAGCCCCGGCGGATCGTCGGCGAGCTGGGGATATGCCGTGCCGTGGTAGCGCACCACCAGGGTGGCCGCGACGGCGTCGTGGCCCTCGCGCCAGACTGTGGCCGCGACCGGAACGATTTCGCCGACGACCGCCTTCGCGGGGTACCGCCCCTCGGAGACGACAGGCGCGACGTCATCGATCTCGATTCGACCGGCCACCTATCACTCCTCCTTCTGGCGCGGCCGCCGAAGTGCTCTGCCGGCATCGCCGGCGTGGCCGCTGTGTCGTCTTGGTCGCGTTCACAGTCAAGATGAATAAGCCTCGTCGCGCCCTATACCCACGTTAGTGCGCAGCCCAACCCGAAGCGGGCCAAGCAGTCCGACCGGGCGCCCTGCGAGCCGCCGGATTGTCAGTAATGTTGTTCCGCGTGATAGCCCGATGAAAGCGCTGAGAAGGTTCACCGTCCGAACGCATCTGCCCGACCGGCTGGCTGCGCTCGAACGGCTGTCGATCAACCTGCGCTGGTCCTGGGACCGACCGACGCAGGATCTGTTCGAGACGATCGACCCCGAGCTGTGGAAGCGGGTCGGCTGCGATCCGGTCGGCCTGTTGGGGCAGGTCAGCCCGCAGCGCCTGGACACGCTCGCCGGCGACGAGGAGTTCTTGCGCCGTCTCGACGGGCTGGCCGCCGATCTCGACGACTACCTCAACCGGCCGCTGTGGTACCAGCAGGAGCTCGAACACGGTGCCCAACTGCCCAACGGCATCGCGTACTTCTCGATGGAGTTCGGGGTGGCCGAGTCCCTCCCGAACTACTCGGGGGGCCTGGGCATCCTCGCCGGCGACCACCTCAAAGCCGCGTCGGATCTGGGCCTGCCGCTGATCGCGGTCGGGCTGCTCTACCGTTCGGGTTACTTTCGTCAGTCACTGACCGCCGATGGCTGGCAGCACGAGAGCTATCCGGCGCTGGACCCGCAGGGGCTGCCGCTTCGGCTGCTCACCGACCGCGACGGGCAACGGGTCCTCGTCGCCGTGGCGATGCCCAGCGAGAACGGGTACGACGGTCAGCTGCAGGCGCGGGTGTGGATCGCCCAGGTGGGCCGAATTCCGTTGCTGCTGCTGGATTCCGACGTCCCGGAGAATGACCACGACCTGCGTGGCGTGACCGATCGGCTCTACGGCGGCGATCAGGAGCACCGGATCAAACAGGAGATCCTCGCCGGTGTGGGCGGGGTGCGGGCGATCCGCGCGTTCATCGAGTTGGAAGGCCGGCCCTCGCCCGAGGTGTTCCACATGAACGAGGGACATGCCGGCTTCCTCGGTGTCGAGCGCATCCGGGAACTCATCGACGCCGGGCTCGACTTCGACACCGCGCTGACGGTGGTGCGGTCCTCGACGGTGTTCACCACGCACACCCCGGTGCCCGCGGGGATCGACCGGTTCCCGGTGGAGATGGTGCGGCGGTACTTCGGCGGTTCGACCGACGGCCCCTCGGGTGCGATGTCGCGGCTGCTGCCGGGCCTTCCGCTCGATCGCATCATCGCGTTCGGCGAGGAGGACGACCCGACCAAGTTCAACATGGCCCACATGGGTCTGCGGCTGGCCCAGCGCGCCAACGGTGTCTCGATGCTGCACGGCAACGTCAGCAGGCACATGTTCAACGAGCTGTGGCCGGGTTTCGATCCCGGCGAGGTGCCGATCGGGTCGATCACCAACGGTGTGCACGCGCCGACCTGGGCGGCGCCGCAGTGGATGGAACTCGGCCGCGAGCTGCTCGGCAGCGAGGACCTCACCAGTGCGCGCGAACCCGCGGTGTGGGGCCGCCTGCAGCAGGTCGACACCGGCCACCTGTGGTGGATCCGCTCGCAGCTGCGTGAGCAGCTCGTCGAGGACGTGCGCGCGAGGCTGCGCCGTTCCTATCTGGAACGCGGCGCGGCGGAAGCCGAACTGGGCTGGATCGCAACGGCTTTCGATCCCAACGTCCTGACGATCGGGTTCGCGCGGCGGGTGCCGACCTACAAGCGTCTGACGTTGATGCTGCGCGACCCCGAACGGCTGGAGCGACTGCTGCTCAACGACGAGCGGCCGATCCAGCTCATCGTCGCGGGGAAATCCCACCCCGCCGACGACGGCGGCAAGGCCCTGATCCAGCAGGTGGTGAAGTTCGCCGACCGGCCCGAGGTCCGGCACCGGATCGCCTTTTTGCCCGACTACGACATGTCGATGGCCCGCCAGCTGTACTGGGGATGCGACGTGTGGCTCAACAATCCGCTGCGGCCGTTGGAGGCGTGCGGCACGTCGGGCATGAAGAGCGCGCTCAACGGCGGGCTGAACCTGTCCATCCGCGACGGGTGGTGGGACGAGTGGTACGACGGCGAGAACGGGTGGGAAATCCCCACCGCCGACGGTCTGGCCGACGAGAACCGGCGTGACGACCTCGAAGCGGCCGCTCTGTATGACCTGCTGGAGACGACGGTGGCGCCGAAGTTCTACGACCGCGACGAGCGTGGCGTCCCGGCGCGGTGGGTCGAGATGGTGCGGCACACGCTGATCGTGTTGGGTCCCAAGGTGCTGGCGTCGCGGATGGTGCGCGACTACACCGAGAAGTACTATGCGCCGGCGGCGCAGTCGCTGCGACGCACCGTCGAACCCGGTAATGATGGTGAACCGTTCGGCGCCGCAAGGGATCTGGCCGGCTACCGGCTGCGTGCCCAGGAATCGTGGCCCAAGATCCAGATCACCGACGTCGACAGCTACGGTCTGCCCGACACTCCGCTGCTGGGTTCGGAGCTCACGTTGACCGCCACCGTGTACCTGGCGGGCCTGCGCCCCGAAGAGGTTGCCGTGCAAGCGGTGCTGGGTCGCGTCGACGCGAGCGATCAACTCGTCGAACCGGTGACGGTGCCGATGGCGCACACGGGGAGCGCCGACGCCGGCAGGGAAGTGTTCTCCGCGACCGCTCCGTTGCCCGTCGCAGGGCCGGTGGGTTACACCGTGCGCGTCCTGCCGCACCACCCGCTGCTGGCGGGCGACAACGAGCTCGGCCTCGTCACGCTCGCGTGACACACGCGATCAAGGTCGCGCTCGACGGCGGGCCCTACGGGATCGCGGCAGGTCCGGACGGCGCGCTCTGGGTGACGCTGGTGCACGACGGCGCGATCGCGCGGGTCACCGACAGCGGCGAGGTCGCGACGTATCCCGTAGCGCCGGGCTGTCGGCCTTCGATCATCACCGCGGGCCCCGACGGAGCGCTGTGGTTCACCCGCAACGGCGACGACCACATCGGCCGCATCACCACCGCCGGCGAAGTGGGCGCGTTCGAACTCCCGGCGGGAAGCGCTCCATACGGCATCACGACGGGCCCCGACGGGGCGCTGTGGTACACGGCGATGGGCTCCGGAATGGTCGCTCGGATGTCGACGGACGGTGAGGTTTCGGAGGCTCACCGTGTCGGCGGGGCGCCGGCGATGATCGTCACCGGTCCCGACGGCGCGCTGTGGTTCACGCTGAATCAGGCCAGCGCCGTCGGCCGCCTCACCCTCGGCGGTGACGTTTCCATCCGCGAGACACCCACGGCCGCCTCGGGTCCCGTCGGCATCACGGCAACCCACGACGACGCGCTGTGGTTCACCGAGATCGTTGCCGAACGCCTCGGCCGGATACCGATCGACGATGCCATCCAGGAAATCGACCTGCCCGGCAAGCCGCATGCGGTGATCGCCGATCCCAGCGACGGCGTGTGGGTGACGCTGTGGGGGTCCAGCCAGCTCGCCCGCGTCGGCGGCGACGGTGACATCGTGACGATCGACCTGCCGCCGGGCAGTGAACCGCACGGGCTCGCGGTGGACCGCGATGGCGCCGTCTGGGTTGCACTGGAGGCAGGTCACGTCCTGCGAATGCCGTCCTGACCGGGCAATCGGAACGATTCTGGGAGCATCCGCACGCGTCGCACATCGGGCGCGGTAGGTTCCCAAGCGTTGCTAACGACGGAGGGTGGCCAGTGACGATTGGGATTGTGCTGCGGCGAGGCCTCACCGTGATCACGGTCGCGGGGGTGCTCGGCAGTTTGGGCGCCGCATCCGCGTCGGCCGATCCGGAGGCCGAGCCTGTCGTGGCCGAAGTGCCCGCCGAGGGGGCGCCCCCTCCGCCGCCGCCTCCGGACGGCGCCGTCGAATCCACCCCGCCCGCGGTGACCGAGACTCCCGACGGTTGGCGCCTGGAAATGAGCGCCGAGAAAGAGACCCAGGCACCGACACCTCCCCTGACGACCGCACTGTCGTCGCGCGAGTACGTCGTCGGCGGCACCTATAAGGGTCGGCTGATCGGCCCGGGGGGAGGCGAAGCGCCGGAGGGCAGCCTTGAAGTCGGTTACGAGATCGGCTGCGGCATCGACATGAGCACCTCGAACGGCGTCTCCCTGACCGGCACGGCAGGCATCAACCCGTCCATCGGGCTCCTGGGGCTCACCGTGGTCGGTGGTGGAGAGGACTTCGGAATCCTGCCAAGCCTCGGCGGCAATGTCGGCGGCGGTATCACCGTGGGCCTCAAACCGGGTCTGGTCAACGTGGTGCCGGTGACGAAGAAGAAGTTCACCGGCGCGGAGCCATGGGTGATGGTGAGCAACTTCCGGGTCAAGATCGACGGCTGCGTCGGCGAGTCCTTCATCCGCTCGTATGCGTACCTCAGCCATTCCACCGACCAGTCCGAGGCGATCGTCGCCTGGTACGGCGTGACGAAAAAGATCTGATCAGTCGAAGCGCTTGAAGCAGCGTTCGGTGTCCCCGAGGACGCCGACGCGGAAGGCGTCGATGCGGGAGAAGCCCGAGGGCACCGATTCGCCGTTGACGTCGCTGGCCGCCAGGCCGTTCATCAGGATGCCCGACACGGCCTCGTCGACGTCGCCTGCGGTCAGCGCGACGGTGTTGCCGTCGGGGGTGGTCACGCTCTTCGAGAGTTTGGTGGTGGCGACACCGGTCAGGCACGCCGTGCGCAGCGCGGCCTCGGCGTTGTCCAGTGCGACGCCGCCGTGCTCGTTCTGGATCGCCTGCATGTACCGCGACACCAGTACCGAGTAGGCGGTGTTGTCGCCGGTGGCCAACCCGACCGGGTCCTCGAGGTCGGGCTGGGCGCCCATCACCGCCAGCTCGTCGAGGTCCACGGCGATCGTGTTGGTCGCCGGGCAGTAGGACACCGGCGGACTCGGTCGCGCGTTCGTGCACTGCGGGGGGTCGAAGCTCAGCCGCGGTGGGTTGGCGGGTGTGAAGAGGATGTTCATCGCGTCCATGACGGCGCGCACCGACTCCTCGGAGACGGCCCATTCGCCGGTCTCGTCTTCTTGCAGGAGCACCGGCAGATCACCTCGGCGTTGGCCGATCTCGCGCATGTCGATGGCCGCGCAGGCCGATGGTCCGTCGGTGAAGCCGAACTGGAAGGCCGACAGGCGTTCGAACGCCGAACCGTGTTCGTCGACACCGACTTCGGGGTCGTCCTCGCTCAACAGCGGATCCCGGAACGCGATGACGGACGCCAACACGTTGTTGAGCCCTTCGCCGGTCGACAGCGTGAATCGCGGCGAGTTGTCTTCTGCGACCCAGCGCATGTAGGCGCCCGCCAGACAGTCGGCCTGCTGTTCGGACACCAGCGTCGGGGTGTCGTCATCGACCAGGCCCGCCTGCCTCTGCACGGCGTGGCCGTATTCGTGGGCGAGCACCATCGTCACACCCATGTCGCCGAACTCCTGCCGCAGACTGGGCAGGAGCTCGCCGCGATCCCATCCGATGGTGTTGTCAGTGGTGCAGTAGCCGGCGTTGACCAAGGCGTAGGTGTCGGTGTCGCAGAACCCGGTGCTGTCGAATCCGTTGGCGTCCCAGGAATAGACGCGGTCGACCGGCTCGAACCGGCCGTCGAACGCGGTGCCGTAGGCGCCTTCCCAGAACTCTTCGATGTCGCTGATCGCCTGGCGGGCCAGCTCGTCGGAGTCACTCCCGTTGGTGCCCACCACCACTCGCGTCGGATCGCGCGCGTCCGGCCGTAAACCGGTGGGGCCGTCGGTCGCAGGCATGCCTGCGACACGGAACGGATCGTTGAACACCGATACGGGTTCGCCGCGAAGCGTTGTGGTGCAACCGGTGATGACGAGCACCGCCGACATCGCGGTCACGGCGCCCCGCACGTGTCGTCGATTCATGGACGCCGCCCTTCACGTCGAGGCGGCCGCAGGGCGCGCACTGAACCGTTGTCAGAATAGAAAACAATCACCGCGCGCGGAGACGTTCGAGTGCCTGACGCACGCGGCTCGAGTCGGTCGTCGCCCAGAACGGTGGCAGAGAGGCTCGCAGGAATCCGCCGTAGCGGGCGGTGGCCATCCGCGAGTCCAGCACGGCGACCACGCCGCGGTCGTCGACGGTGCGCAACAGCCGTCCCCCACCTTGGGCCAACAGCAGCGCGGCGTGGCTGGCGGCAACGGCCATGAAACCGTTGCCCCCTCGGGCAGCCACCGCCCGTTGCCGCGCGGTCAGTAGCGGATCGTCGGGGCGCGGGAACGGAATCCGGTCGATGAGCACCAGCGACAGTGACGGGCCGGGCACGTCGACGCCCTGCCACAGCGACAGCGTGCCGAACAGCGACGTCTCGGGATCGTCGGCGAACCGCTTGACCAACGCCGACGTGGTGTCCTCGCCCTGGCACAGCACCGGAGTGTCCAGCCGCTCCCGCATGATCTCGGCTGCCGCCTTGGCCGCACGCGTCGAGGAGAACAGACCGAGGGTGCGGCCACCCGCCGCGGTGATCAGCGTGGCGATTTCGTCGAGTTGTTCGGCGGACCCGGTGCCGTCACGTCCCGGCGGCGGCAGATGTGCTGCGACGTAGAGGATGCCGGACTTCGCGTGCTCGAACGGGGATCCGACGTCGATGCCCTTCCACTCGGTCTCCCCGCCCGTCAGCCCCCACGCCGATGCCATCGCGTCGAACGTGCCGCCGATCGTCAGCGTCGCCGATGTCAGAACGGTCGTGGTGTTCTCAAAGAGCCTGGTGCGCAACAGACCCGACACCGAAAGCGGGGCGACGCGCAGTATGGTCCGCACCGCTGCGCGCGTGTCCTCGCGTTCGATCCACACCACGTCCGTGCGGTCGGGGATGGCGGGCAGGAAGGAGTCGAGGACGCGGGAGGCGGTGTCGCCGATATCGGTCAACGCCGTGACGGCTTCGGTGCGCGCGGACGCGGCCGCCGGGTCGCTCGGCGCGGTGTCGATCGTCGACCGGGCCCGGTACGCGGCGTCGCGCACCGCAGTCAGGTAGGTCGCCAATTCGTCGTCGAGGACGTCGATGCGGCCCGGCTCGGTGTCGTGGATGGCCGACGACAGCGTCGCCGTCGCCGCCTCCAGCCGTTGTGCCAGTTCCTGGTCGACCAGGCGCGCGGCCCGGCGGTGGGCGATGCCGAGCGAGGTCGCGGACATCTCACCGGTGGCCACCGACGTCACGCGGTCGACCAACTCGTGCGCCTCGTCGACGACGAGCAGGTGGTGTTCGGGGAGTACGGCGGCATCGGAGATCGCGTCGATGGCCAGTAGAGCGTGGTTGGTGACGACGACATCGGCACGGCCGGCTTTCTCCCGTGCCTTTTCTGCGAAACAGTCGGTGCCGAACGGGCACCGGGCGACTCCGATGCATTCACGCGCCGACACGCTGACCTGTGACCAGGACCGGTCCGGAACGCCCGGGGTCAGCTCGTCGCGGTCGCCGGTGTCGGTGTCCGACGACCAGGCGATGAGCCGCTTCACATCTCGACCCAGGGCACTGGTCGCCACCGGTTCGAAAAGATCTTCCTGGGACCGGTCGTCGGGCTCGGTGACACCGCCGGCCGAACTTCCGTTGTGAATCTTGTTCAGGCACAGGTAATTACCGCGGCCCTTGAGCAGGGCGAACTCGGGGGCGCGCGGCAGCATGTCGGCCAGCGATTCCGCCAGCCGCGGAAGGTCGCGGTCGACGAGTTGGCGTTGCAGCGCGATGGTCGCCGTGGACACCACGACGGGGTCGTCGGCGTCGACGGCACGGGCTAGTGCGGGCACGAGGTAGGCCAGCGACTTCCCGGTGCCCGTCCCGGCCTGGACGGCAAGGTGCTCACCGGTGTCGAAGGCATTGGTGACGGCCTTCGCCATCTCGACCTGGCCCGCGCGTTCGCGTCCACCGAGGGCCGCGACGGCGGTGGCCAGCAACTGGGTGATGTCCGACGTGGTGACCTCCTACGCGCCGGGAGGGATCAGCCGCGTCGGCACGGCGGGTTCGCCGCGGGACAGTTTCAACCCGTCCCACGGCAGGCTCGTCAGGCCGTCTCTGACCCGGGCGCGGGCCGCGGCGAGGCCCAGATCGGCGACCGGTTCGCCATGCCGTATCAGTGGAACGGTCAGAACTCGCGCGGTGAGGCCGTCGGGGTCAGCCGGCGGGCGCTCGTAGGGGAAGACGACCTCTTCGACGATCGTGCCGGTCGTTTTGGCCATCCGCATCGCCTGTTTACGTCCGCCGTGAGACTGCTTGTGGCTGCTGCGCTTCTCCACCGGAAGGCCGTCCACCTCGGTCAGCTTGTAGACCATTCCGGCCGTCGGGGCGCCGGAACCGGTGACCAGCGACGTGCCGACGCCGTAGGTGTCGACCGGTTCGGCGCGCAACGCCGCGATCGCGAATTCGTCGAGATCGCCGGAGACGACGATCTTCGTCTCGGTGGCGCCGAGGTCGTCGAGCTGAGCGCGCACCTGGCGCGCGAGCACGCCGAGGTCTCCGGAATCGATGCGCACCGCACCGAGTTCCGGACCGGCGACCTCGACGGCCGTCGCCACCCCCGCGGTGATGTCGTAGGTGTCCACCAGCAGCGTCGTGTCCACACCGAGCGCCTCGACCTGCGCTTGGAACGCCGCACGCTCGTCGGGGCCGTCACCGGTGGTGTACAGCAGTGTGAACGCGTGCGCGCTGGTGCCGAGCGCCGGGACCCCGTAGTCGCGCTGGGCCTGCAGATTGGACGATCCGGAGAAGCCGGCCAGGTACGCCCCACGAGCGGCGGCGACGGCGGCGTGCTCGTGGGTGCGCCGCGAGCCCATCTCGATCAGGTGGCGGCCCTCGGCGGCGCTGACCATGCGGGCGGCGGCGGATGCGATCGCGGTGTCGTGGTTGAAGATCGACAACGCCAATGTCTCCAGGACGACACATTCGCCGAACGTGCCGTGCACCGAGAGCACCGGTGAACCCGGGAAGTAGAGCTCGCCTTCGGCGTATCCGTCGACATCGCCTCCGAATCGGTACTCGGCCAGGTACGCGAGCGTCTCGGCGTCGAGAAAGTCCGCGAGCGAAGCCAGCGCCGCATCGTCGAATTCGAACTGCGCCAAAGCATCCACGAACCGTGCGGTGCCTGCCACCACGCCGTAGCGGCGGCCTTCGGGCAGTCGGCGCGCGAAGATCTCGAAGGTGGTGCGTCGGTGCGCGGTGCCGTCGCGCAACGCGGCCGCGAGCATCGTCAGCTCATACTTGTCGGTGAGCAGGGCCGGGGATGCGGCGGTCACACCGTCACCGTAGTAGCTCGAAGTGCCGGATATGCGTTGGCTATCCTGAACGACATGGTTACGCCGGCGAAGGCTCGACCGGGGACTCGCGAAGAGCGGAACGTCAAGTCCGTCGCGACTGAAGACGCCGCCGTCGACACGCCCTGGGTGACCATCGTGTGGGACGACCCGGTGAACCTGATGACCTACGTGACCTACGTCTTGCAGAAGCTGTTCGGCTACCCCGAGGCGCACGCGACCAAGTTGATGCTCCAGGTGCACAACGAAGGCAAGGCCGTGGTCTCGGCGGGCAGTCGCGAGGCGATGGAGATCGACGTGACCAAGCTCCACGCCGCCGGGCTGTGGGCCACCATGCAGCAGGACCGCTGACAGACACGTGCGTAAGTGGAAGCGGGTGGACACTGCCGATGGAGCGCGTTTCCGGTCGGCCATCGCACCGCACGAGGCCGCCCTGTTGCGAAGCCTGGCCACCTCGGTGGTGGGAATGCTGGAGGAGCGCGAATCATCAGCGCCCGCAGACGAACTCGAAGCGATCACCGGCATGCGTACCGGCAATTCGACGCCACCCGAAGACGACACGATGAAACGGTTGCTGCCGGATTTCTACCGGCCGCAGACCGAGCACCCCGCCGGCTCCAGTGCCGCCGAGAGCCTCAACAGTGCACTGCGCGGCTTGCATGAGCCCGACATCATCGATGCCAAACGCGAAGCGGCGCAGACACTTTTGGACACCATGCCGGCGCAGGGCGGCAAGTTCGAGCTGAGCGAGGACGACGCGCACGCGTGGGCCGCCGCGGTAAACGACATGCGCTTGGCGCTGGGCACCATGCTCGCGATCTCACCGGAGGGGCCCGACGAACTGCCGCCCGACCATCCGATGGCCGGGCACCTCGACGTCTACCAGTGGCTGACCGTGCTGCAGGAGTATCTGGTGCTGGGACTGATGGGGAAGTCGAGATGACCTCGATCACCGACGTGGCCGGCATCCGGGTGGGGCAACACCATCGCCTCGATCCGGACGTGACGTTGGGTTCGGGTTGGGCCAGCGGTACAACCGTCGTCCTGACGCCGCCGGGCACCGTGGGAGGCGTCGACGGCAGGGGAGGGGCGCCCGGCACCCGAGAGACCGACCTGCTCGACCCGATCAATTCCGTTCGGCACGTCGACGCCGTGGTCCTCAGCGGCGGCAGCGCCTACGGGCTGGCGGCCGCCGACGGGGTGATGCAATACCTCGAGGAGCAGGGTCGCGGCGTCGCACTGGACGGCGGCGTGGTCCCGATCGTGCCCGCCGCGGTCGTGTTCGACCTCCCGGTCGGCGGTTGGCAGTGCAGGCCGACCGCGGAGTTCGGCTACCAAGCGGCCGCAAACGCAGGCACCGAGGTGGCGACCGGCACCGTGGGCGCGGGCACGGGAGCGCGCGCCGGTGTGCTCAAGGGCGGTGTGGGCACGGCTTCGATGCAACTGGATTGCGGCGTCACTGTCGGCGCGCTGGTGATCGTCAACTCCGCGGGCGAGGTCTTCGACACGGCGACGGGCCTGCCCTGGCTGGCGTACCAGATCGAGGAGTTCGGGTTGGTCCCGCCGCCCGCCGACCAGATCGCCGCCTACGCCGACCGACACCAGGAGTTCAGCCCGCTCAACACGACGATCGCCGTGGTGGCCACCGACGCGGCGATGAGCCCCGCGGCCTGCCGACGGGTCGCCGTCGCCGCACACGACGGTTTGGCGCGCACCATCCGGCCGTGCCATACGCCGCACGACGGGGACACGGTGTTCGCGCTGGCCACCGGTGCCGTCGAGGTGCCGCTGGATCCCACGACCCCGGCGTCGATGACCCCTGAGATGCCGCTGATCACGCAGGTGGGCGCCGCCGCGGCGGACTGTCTGGCCCGCGCGGTGATGATCGGGGTACTGGCCGCCGAGTCGGTGGCCGGAATACCGGCGTACCGGGACATGTTGCCTGGAGCGTTCGAGTAATCGCGAAATTGCATTCCAGCAGCCGTTTACTCGATTTTTCGCTGCTGGAATACAGTTTCGTGCAGAAAGGGGTAGCTGCTGTGTTGGTGATCCGAGCGGATCTGGTCGACGCCATGGTCGCCCATGCCCGCGCCGACCATCCCGACGAGGCCTGCGGGGTGATCGCGGGACCGGAGAACTCGGACCGTCCGGAGCGCTTCATCGCAATGACCAACGCCGAGCGCTCGCCGACGTTCTACCGGTTCGATTCGATGGAGCAGCTGCGGGTGTGGCGGGAGATGGACGACGCCGACGAGGTCCCTGTCGTGATCTACCACTCGCACACCGGGACCGAGGCCTATCCCAGCCGCACCGACATCTCACTGGCCCAGGAACCCGACGCCCACTACGTGCTGGTGTCGACCCGCGACCCCGAGGAGCACGAACTGCGGAGCTACCGCATCGTCGACGGCGTCGTCACCGAGGAACCCGTCAAGATCGTCGAGCAGTACTAGAAAGGCTTCACCGATGGCAGTCAACGTTTCCATCCCGACCATCCTGCGCACCCACACCGGAGGCGAGAAGCGCGTCACCGCCTCGGGCGACACCGTCGCGGCCGTGATCAGCGATCTGGAGGCCAACTACTCCGGCATCTCCGAGCGCCTGATGGACAAGGACAACCCCGGGAAGCTGAACCGGTTCGTCAACATCTACGTCAACGACGAGGACGTGCGGTTCTCGGGTGGGCTCGACACCACGGTCGCCGACGGCGACTCGGTGACGATCCTGCCCGCAGTGGCTGGAGGGTAACGGGCGTCTGATGGCGCGATACGACTCGCTGCTCGACGCGCTGGGCGGTACCCCGTTGGTGGGCCTGCGCCGGCTCTCACCGCGCTGGGACGAGGCGCCCCATGTGCGGCTGTGGGCCAAGCTCGAGGACCGCAACCCCACCGGCTCCATCAAGGATCGGCCGGCGCTGCGGATGATCGAGGAGGCCGAACGGCAGGGCCTGCTGCAACCCGGTGCGACGATCCTGGAGCCGACGAGTGGGAACACCGGCATCTCGCTGGCGATGGCGGCCCTGCTCAAGGGCTACCA
Organism: Mycobacterium sp. 852002-51152_SCH6134967; assembly: GCF_001667105.1. Taxonomy (NCBI): domain Bacteria; kingdom Bacillati; phylum Actinomycetota; class Actinomycetes; order Mycobacteriales; family Mycobacteriaceae; genus Mycobacterium; species Mycobacterium sp. 852002-51152_SCH6134967. The sequence continues at coordinate 33,353 of NZ_LZIK01000033.1, forward strand.
GATGATCTGTGTGATGCCGGAGAACACCTCGATCGAACGCCGCCAGCTGCTCGAGTTGTACGGTGCGCGGATCATCTACTCGCCCGCCGAGGGCGGCTCGAACACCGCCGTCGCCCACGCGAAAGAGCTTGCGCTGCAGAATCCTTCGTGGGTGATGCTCTACCAGTACGGCAACGAGGCCAACTCGCAGTCGCACTACGAGGGCACCGGCCCCGAATTGCTCGCAGACCTGCCGGAGATCACCCATTTCGTCGCGGGCCTCGGCACCACCGGCACCCTGATGGGGACCGGGCGGTTCCTGCGCGAGCGCAAACCCGACGTCAAGATCGTCGCCGCCGAACCGCGCTACGGCGAGGGTGTCTACGCACTGCGCAACATCGACGAAGGGTTCATCCCCGAGTTGTACGACCCGGACGTGCTCACCACGCGGTACTCCGTCGGCTCCTACGACGCGATCAGGCGCACCCGCGATCTGGTTCAGGTGGAGGGGATCTTCGCGGGCATCTCGACCGGCGCGGTGCTGCACGCGGCGTTGGGCATGGCGGCCAAGGCGGTCAAGGCCGGCGAGCAGGCCGACATCGCGTTCGTCGTCGCCGACGCGGGTTGGAAGTATCTGTCGACCGGCGCGTACGCCGGTAGCCTTGATGACGCCGAAGACGCGCTCGAAGGGCAGCTATGGGCATGACCGAATATCCGGGGACCACACCGTCGCAACCGCGCAAGCGGCCCGCGTGGGTGATCGGCGCCGTCACCGTCTTCAGCTTCGTCGTGCTGCTGTGGGTCATCGAACTGTTCGACTCGTTGTCGAACCATCGCCTCGACGACAACGGGATCCGGCCACTGGAGTCCGACGGGCTCGTGGGCATCCTGTTCGCCCCGCTGCTGCACTCGAACTGGGACCACCTCATCGCCAACACCGTTCCGGCCCTGGTGCTGGGCTTCCTGATGACGCTGGCGGGGATGTCGCGATTCATCTTCGCGACCGCGATCGTGTGGATCCTCGGCGGTCTGGGCACGTGGCTGATCGGCAATATCGGCATGCACTGCCCGTACGTGGGGGTGCGGTGCGAGGCCAACCACATCGGCGCTTCGGGGCTGATCTTCGGTTGGCTGGCATTCCTCATCGTGTTCGGGTTCTTCACCCGCAAGGCCTGGGAGATCATCGTTGGCGTCATCGTGATGCTGGTCTACGGCAGCGTTCTGCTCGGCGTACTGCCCGGCACGCCGGGGGTGTCGTGGCAGGGCCACCTGAGTGGGGCGGTCGCGGGCGTCATCGCGGCGTATCTGCTGTCCGGTCCGGAGCGCAAGGCTCGCGAGAAGCGCAAAAGCGTGACGTCGAACCCGTACCTGCCGTCGTGAACCCGGCCGTGTCGGCCGAGGCGCCCGTCGGCATCTTCGACTCGGGTGTCGGCGGGCTCACGGTCGCTCGCGCGATCATCGACCAGTTGCCCGCCGAGAACATCGTCTACGTCGGCGACACCGCCAACGGGCCGTATGGGCCGCTGTCCATCCCGCAGGTCCGCGCACACGCCCTGGCGATCGGCGACGATCTCGTCTCGCGCGGGATCAAGGCACTCGTCATCGCCTGCAACACGGCGTCGTCGGCCTGCCTGCGCGACGCCCGCGAACGCTATGCACCGGTGCCCGTGATCGAGGTGATCCTGCCCGCGGTGCGCCGCGCGGTCGCGACCACCCGCAACGGTCGCATCGGTGTCATCGGCACCGCGGCAACGATCGCGTCGGGTGCCTACCAGGACGCGTTCGCGGCGGCCCGCGACACCGAGGTGATCGGTGTGGCCTGCCCGCGGTTCGTCGACTTCGTCGAGCGGGGCGTGACCAGTGGGCGCCAAGTGCTCGGGCTCGCCGAGGGATACCTCGAACCGCTTCAACGCGCCCACATCGACACGCTCGTGCTGGGCTGCACCCACTACCCGATGCTGTCGGGACTGATCCAGTTGGCGATGGGCGAGAACGTCACGTTGGTGTCGAGTGCCGAGGAGACCGCGAAGGACCTGCTGAGGGTGCTCACCGAGCTCGATTTGCTGCGGCCGCACGACTCCGCGCCGCCGCAGCGGATCTTCGAGGCGACGGGCGACCCGGATGCCTTCACCACCCTTGCCGCACGGTTTCTCGGCCCGACGCTCGACGGCGTTCGACCTGTTCAACGTCACGTCAGCGCGCAGAGATGACTTCGGTCGCTCAAACCGGCCATGTTTTCGTCAACTGTGGACCGGGCATGGCAAGCTAGTGACTGTGCGAATCACCGTACTCGGTTGCTCCGGCAGTGTTGTCGGGCCTGATTCGCCGGCGTCCGGATATCTCGTCACAGCACCCGACACCCCGCCGTTGGTGCTCGACTTCGGCGGTGGCGTGCTCGGTGCGCTGCAACGCCACGCCGATCCCAACGACGTTCACGTGCTGCTGTCGCATCTGCATGCCGACCACTGCCTCGATCTGCCGGGCCTGTTCGTGTGGCGGCGCTACCACCCGTCGCCGGCGCAGGAACGCGGAATCATGTACGGCCCGGCCAACACCTGGGCCCGGCTCGGTGCGGCGTCGTCGCCCGAGGGTGGGGAGATCGACGATTTCTCCGATGTCTTCGAGATCCGCCACTGGGTCGACAACGAAACGGTCACCATCGGCTCGCTGAACGTGACACCGAAATTGGTTTGCCACCCGACCGAGTCCTACGGAATGCGCATCACCAATCAGGACGGTGCCACGCTCGTCTACAGCGGCGACACCGGCTACTGCGAGCAACTCATCGACCTCGCCCGCGGCGCCGACGTGTTTCTGTGCGAGGCGTCCTGGACGCACTCGCCGGACCGGCCGCCGAGACTGCATCTGTCGGGCACGGAGGCGGGCCGCGCCGCCGCCGAGGCCGGCGTCGGCGAGTTGCTGTTGACCCACATTCCGCCGTGGACGTCGCGCGAGGACGTCATCAGCGAGGCCAAGGCCGAGTTCGACGGTCCGGTGCACGCGGTCGTCTGCAACGAGACGTTCGATATCGTGCGCGCGACGGCCTGATGGTCTCAAGCGATGGGGTCGGAGTCAGCCGATAGGGTTGGCTCGTGTCCCGAAGAGAAGACGGCCGGCTTGACGACGAGCTGAGGCCGGTCCGCATCACCCGCGGTTTCACCACCCATCCCGCCGGTTCTGTGCTGGTGGAATTCGGCGAGACGCGCGTCATGTGCACGGCAAGCGTCACCGAGGGCGTGCCGCGCTGGCGCAAGGGCTCTGGAAAGGGCTGGCTGACAGCCGAATACGCGATGCTGCCCGCCGCAACCCACGATCGGTCCGATCGCGAGTCGGTCAAGGGCCGTGTCGGTGGCCGCACCCAGGAGATCAGCAGGCTGGTCGGCCGGTCGCTGCGGGCGTGCATCGACCTCGCCGCGCTGGGCGAGAACACGATCGCAATCGACTGCGACGTGCTGCAGGCCGATGGGGGTACGCGAACCGCCGCGATCACCGGGGCCTACGTCGCGCTCGCCGACGCGGTGACCTATCTGTCGGCGGCGGGCAAGCTCTCCGATCCGCGACCGCTGTCGTGCGCGATCGCTGCGGTCAGCGTCGGCGTTGTCGACGGGCGCATCCGCGTCGACCTGCCGTACACCGAGGACTCGCGCGCCGAGGTCGACATGAACGTCGTGGCCACCGACACCGGCACTCTCGTCGAGATCCAGGGCACCGGTGAGGGCGCAACGTTCCCGCGCTCGACGCTGGACAAGATGCTCGACGCGGCGATGACGGCGTGTGAGCAGATCTTCGAGATCCAGCGGGAGGCGTTGGAGTTGCCCTATCCCGGGGTGCTGCCCGAACCGAAGGACCCGCCCAAGAAGGCGTTCGGAAGCTGACCGAGCTGCTGGTGGCCAGCCGCAACCCGAAGAAGCTGGCCGAGTTGCACCGGGTGCTCGCGACGGCGGGGGTGTCGGGGTTGACGCTGCTCTCACTCGACGACGTGCCCGCCTTCGACGAGGCGCCCGAAACCGGGACGACGTTCGAAGAGAACGCGTTGGCCAAAGCACGCGATGCTCACCGCGCGACGGGTCTTGCGGCGGTCGCCGACGATTCCGGGCTGGAAGTCGCGGCGTTGAACGCAATGCCCGGGGTGCTCTCGGCGCGGTGGGCGGGCCGGCATGGGGACGACGCCGCGAACACGGCGCTGCTGTTGGCGCAGCTTTCGGACGTACCCGACGTGCGGCGCAGCGCGGCGTTCGTGTCTGCCTGCGCGCTGGTGCACTCGGCCGGCGAGGTCGTGGTGCGCGGGGAGTGGCTGGGCAGCATCGTGCGCTCACCGCGCGGGGAAGGCGGGTTCGGCTACGACCCGGTTTTCCTGCCCGCCGGGTCGACGCGGACCGCGGCCGAACTCGACGCCGCCGAGAAGGATGCGGCCTCGCACCGGGGCCGTGCCCTGAGGGCACTGCTGCCCGCGCTGCGGGAGTTGGCCGCCCGAACCTGACTTTGTGCGCGAGATTCGGCCCTGCGATCACAAGCTCACGCTGGGCAAGGAAATTTTGTATAGCTCAACTAAGCGGTAGCATCCCCGGGGTGCGCCGCCCCTCCGCCCAAGCCGACGTCGGCAGGACTCGGCACCCGGCGATCGTCGTGGCGGTGCTCGCGGCGGCGGGCATCAGCGTGTCGCTGATGCAGACGCTCGTCATCCCGCTCATCCCCGAACTTCCCACACTGCTGGACACCAGCGCGTCCAACGCATCGTGGGTGATCACCGCGACGTTGCTCACCGCGGCCGTGGCAACCCCGATGTTCGGCAGGCTCGGCGACATGTACGGGCCCAAGCCCATCCTGATCATCTGCGCCGTGCTGCTCACGGTGGGATCGTTGATCGCGGCGACGACGACATCGCTGGTTCCGGTGATCGTGGGCCGCGGGCTGCAGGGCTTCGGAATGCCGATCATCCCGCTGGGCATCAGCGTGATGCGCGCATCGGTGCCGGCTCACCGGGTCGGCACCGCGATGGGTTTGATGAGCGCATCGCTGGGTGTCGGTGGGGCGCTTGGGCTTCCACTGTCGGCGATCATCGCCGATCGCTTCGACTGGCACGCGTTGTTCTGGTTCGGCGCCGCACTCGGGGTGATGTCGGCGGTGTCATTCGCGGCGCTGGTACCGCGGTTGCCCTCGGTTTCCGCCGATCGCTTCGACGCGCTGGGCGCGATCGGTCTCGCGGGCGGGCTCGTCACGCTATTGCTGGGCATCTCCAAGGGCGGAAGCTGGGGCTGGTCCAGTGCGATCACCGTGACGATGTTTACCTCGTCGCTGGTGATCTTCGGGTTGTTCGCGCTGTGGCAATTCAGGACCGTCGCCCCGATCGTCGATCTGCGCACGACGCTGAAACGGCCGGTGCTGACGACGAATCTGGCGTCGATCGCGGTGGGCTTCTCGTTGTTCGCGATGTCGTTGATCGCGCCGCAGATCCTCGAGCTGCCTGCCGGCTCGGGTTACGGCCTCGGCCAGTCGCTGTTGCAGACGGGTCTGTGGATGGCGCCCGGCGGACTGGCGATGATGTTGACGTCTCCGGTGGCGGCGCGGATCGCCGATGTGCGCGGTCCGCGGTTCACGCTGTTCGTCGGGTCGACGGTGGTGGCCGCCGGCTATCTGTCGGGACTGGTGCTGATTAACAGCGCGTGGCAACTGTGCGTGTTCAACGTGATGGTCAGCATCGGCGTCGGTTTCGCGTTCTCGTCGTTACCCGCGTTGATCAACGCGGCCGTGCCAGTCTCGGAAACGGCCGCTGCCAACGGAATCAACGCGCTCGCGCGCTCGCTGGGCACATCGATTTCCAGCGCGGTGATCGGTGCGGTGCTCACCGTGATGACGACGACGGTGGCTGGGCACGACGTGCCGTCGTTGGCCGGTTTGCGGGTCGCGCTGCTGATTGCGGCAGGTGCGGCCGTCGTCGCCGCGCTCACCGCGCTGGCCATTCCGAAGGCCGGTGCGGTGAACGAGTCAGCACCCGGTCTGGTGCTGACTACAGGCCGTAGCGGTCCTTGATCTCCCTGGTCTGGACCTGCTCGACGATGATGCCGACGAGCGGGATGGTCCCTGCGAGCAGTACGCCGATCGTCTTTCCGATCGGCCAGCGCACCTTGACCGCGAGGTTGGCGGTGAAGAGCAGGTACACGAAATACGCCCAGCCGTGGACGACCGCGATCCAGTTCAGACCCTCGACGTGGTAGACGTACTTCATCACCATCTCGTAGCAGAGCGCGATGAGCCAGATGCCCGTCGTCCAGGCCAGCACCCGGTAGCCCAGAAGTGCCTTGCGGACGTTGTCGGCGGAGGTGATCGGCGGTTCGGTCATGTGGCCGGGTGTTCCTTGTCCTTCTCGGCGAGCTCGGCCAGGTAGGCGTTGTACTCGCGCAGTGCGGGGTCGTCGACGTCATCGTCGGATGGGGGTGTGGCTGAGGGTTTTCGCGGAAGCAGGTCCTCGGGGATCTCGGTGATGTCGCTTCTGGCCGGCTCGGGTGGTGCTTCCTCGTAGCGCACGAACTTGTAGTAGGCGTACACGACGAAGCCGGCGAACAGCGGCCACTGCATCGCATAGCCGAGATTCTGGAAGCTGCCCGAGGCCGACTCGAAACGGGTCCACTGCCACCACGCCAGCGCAAGGCAGCCGACGGCGCCGACGATCACCAAGGCGATGAGCGCCGGCCTCCTACGTTGCGTAGTGGACACCTTCCAACGGTACCGCGACGTCCTTCGGCCCGACGAACTCATCGAGGCGGGCCGACCGGCGGCGGGTAGCATCGACACGCGTCGCGGGCGTGGCGCAATTGGCTGACGCGCCGGCTTTAGGTGCCGGTGTTCGAGAGAACGTGTGGGTTCGAGTCCCACCGCCCGCACCGACTCACGTCGTGGCGAAGTACTTCTGTCCGCCGCTCGGTATGCGCCCGAATCCGGCTTTCAGCAGCGGCGCGAGGATCGCGACCGGCAGGCTCATGGCCCTCTTCGGTTCGATGGCGACCACCCAGGTGAAACTCGTCTGGCCGCCGTCGGCGTCGACGATGTAGTCCTCGGCGAAGCGTTTGAACAGCGGCAGCGTCGACTCGTAGACGTAGAAGGACTTTTGATGGCCCTCATCCCAACGGAAGAAGCGCTCGCGCAGGATGGCGCCGCCGGGAGCGGTCACTTCGCGGGTGGTCCCGACTCCGAACGGGCGCGGTGAGGTCCAGGTGACGTTCTTGACCGCAGGGCCCCACGCCGCCAGCGACTCGTCCGACGTCAGCGACTGCCATACCTGCTCCGGCGTCGCGGCGTAGCGCTTCTCGTAGCGGAAGACATGAGGCGCCGAGACCAGAAAGTCAGCGTCGGCGGACAGCAGCGGATACCAGCGGGCCATAACTGGCCATCATCGCAGGCTTGTACCGGCGCGCGTCAGTCCTCTGCGCTCTGCTTGCCGAAGCAGACCAGGCTGGCGGTGAAGCTGATTGCGGCGACCGCTCCCGCGACGGCGGCCAGCGGTGCGTCGGAGGCGCCCCAGCTCGACAGGCTCACCGCGACCGCGATGATCGCGGTGAAGATGAGAAAGAGGCCTGTCGTGGCGATCGCCTCGGCGGACGGGTCGTCGGCGGGGGCGAGAGCGCGCTCGCGCATCGAGGTCTCCTGGTGGCTCGCGGAATCGGTTGCGCAGAGGTTGCCCACTGGCAACGCCGGTGAAACCCGCGGCTTCGAAGATGCGGCTCAGCCCGCCTTTTGGACGGTGAAGCCATTGCGTTCGGCCAGCGACTGCAATTGCCGCAGTGCGAACTGGCGTGCTCGGCCCGTGTCGGGAATGTAGATGCCGGCCCACACCCCGACCGCGCCGGGCGTCCGGCACGCCTCCTGGGCGCAAAGCCAACGACGAGGGCATGTCCGGCACAACTCCTTGGCGCCCTCGTCAGCCCCGAGGGCCCACCGGTCGGGGTCCTGAATGCAGGCGCCGAGTGCCGTGTCCTGGGGTTTGTTGACCGGAACGGGGTGCGCCGTCCGGCCGTTCGGCCGCGCGTCGACGGGCATCTGCGTTTCCTTTCGGTCGGGGCAAGTTCTCGTCGGTGAGACCGACAATACGCATGTATCGGTTTTTACGGTACACGCGTATTGGCTACTGTGAGGGGGTGGGCACTCTAGGCTTCGGGTTCTGATGACGGCCTTACAGTCAGATGAACAGGTCCCCGGCGCCGGGACGCGTTCGAGCGTCGACCGGATTCGCAACGCTGCCCTCAAGTGCTTTGCAGCGCGTGGCAGTTCTGCTACGTCGTTACGCGCGGTCGCCGCGGAAGCCGGCGTCTCACTGGGACTGGTACAGCATCACTTCGCAACCAAGGCGAACCTGATCAAGGCGGTTGACGACCACGTGCTCGGTGTGATGGCCGAGGCGTTGACGCAACCGATTCCGGAACCGCCGGCCGACACCATCGCTGACGTCGGTAGCCGGGTGACATCGCTGGTCGCCGGTGAACCCGACGTGGTGGCCTACGTCGGCCGGGCGCTGACCGACGGGAGCTCGCTCGGCGCGCAGCTGTTCGACTCGTTGGCGACCATCGGTGCCGAACGGTGGCGGGTGCGCGCAGAGCAGGGTTTGACGCGACCGGACCTTGACCCGATATGGGGCACGCTGAACCCGTTGGTGCTGGCTCTCGGGGCGTGGGTACTACGCGCCCATATCGAACGCCATCTCCCAGAACCGCTCGAGACGCCCGAGCAACTGCAACGGTGGCAGAACGCGACTGATTCGCTACTGCGTGACGGGCAGATGCGCCACGATTCCTGACGCGTCGTTACAGCGAGGTACCACCGATCCGCTTTCGGTAGCTCGTCGGCGTCTCCCCGCAGAACTGGGCGAACGCCCGCGTGAAGGAGCTGAGGCTGTCGAAACCGACCGCCGACGACGTCTCCTGCACCGACTGACCCGGTGCGGCCAGCAACGCCATGGCTTTCAGCATGCGGGCGTGCAGAAGGTATGTGCGCCACGACAACCCGACCGAATCCCGAAACAGCCGCCGCAGCGTGCGCTCCGAAACCGAAACCGCCCTGCTCACCTCTTCGGCGGTCACACCGTCGAGATGCTCCTTGGTGTAGGCCATGGCGGCGGCGACGATCGGATGCTCGGACGTGGGCAGGCTCAACGGCGCCTCGTGGTCGAGCGCCTCGGCCACGAGATTGGCCAACGTGCGGAAGAACGCCTCGGAGACCTCCTCGTCCTCGGCGGGCCCCGGCCGCCGGTCGATCGGCCAACGCAACGCGTAGATCATCATCTCGCGGATCAGCGGGGACACCGCGAGGATGCGCGCGCGGTCGCCCGCGTGCGCGATCAACTGTGGATCGAACATCACCGCGACGGTCCGGACGTCTGGATTCATGGTCGCCTGATGTTCGAGACCCACCGGAATCCAGGCGGCCTGCTGGGGTGGCAGCAGGTAGTGCGCTGAGTCGGTCTCCACCTCGACGACCCCGCCGAGCGCGTACTCGATCTGGTGCACATCGTGCGAGTGCCAACCGGTGATCAGCGCATCGCCCTCGTACAAGTAGCTGCCCCCCAGCGCTCGCCCACCGCGCCGAAGGTCGATGATGCGCCGCTTCGCGCTGACCGCCAGGTTGGCCGGTTGGGCAAAACCTCTGTCCGATAGCGCAGAGACGGTCACAGGGCTAGACGGTACTACTGGGGTATGAACGTTGACGACTTGATCCTGGTGAGCATCGACGACCACGTTGTGGAACCGCCCGACATGTTCCTTCGGCACGTGCCGGCCAAGTACAAGGACGAGGCGCCCATCGTGGTCACCGACGACAAGGGTGTCGACCAGTGGATGTATCAAGGTCGGCCCCAGGGCGTCAGCGGTCTGAACGCCGTGGTGTCCTGGCCGGCCGAGGAGTGGGGACGCGATCCCGCGGGCTTCGCCGAGATGCGTCCCGGTGTGTACGACGTGCACGAGCGCGTGCGCGACATGAACCGCAACGGCATCCTCGCGTCGATGTGCTTCCCGACGTTCACCGGCTTCTCAGCGCGCCATCTCAACATGCACCGCGAAGAGACCACGCTGGTGATGGTCTCGGCCTACAACGACTGGCACATCGACGAGTGGGCGGGTTCGTATCCGGACCGGTTCATCCCGATCGCGATCATGCCGACGTGGAATCCGGAGGCCATGTGCGACGAGATTCGCCGTGTCGCGGCCAAGGGCTGCCGTGCGGTGACGATGCCGGAACTGCCGCACCTCGAGGGTCTTCCGAGCTATCACGACGAGGAGTACTGGGGTCCGGTGTTCCGCACGCTCTCCGAAGAGAACGTGGTGATGTGCCTGCACATCGGGACCGGCTTCGGTGCGATCAGCATGGCGCCCAACGCCCCGATCGACAACCTGATCATCCTGGCCACCCAGGTGTCGGCAATGTGCGCGCAGGACCTGCTCTGGGGGCCGGCGATGCGCAACTACCCGGACCTGAAATTCGCCTTCTCCGAAGGCGGTATCGGCTGGATACCGTTCTACTTGGACCGCTCTGATCGGCACTACACGAACCAGAAGTGGCTGCGGCGCGACTTCGGCGACAAGCTGCCGTCCGACGTGTTCCGCGAACACTCGCTGGCCTGCTACGTGACCGACAAGACGTCACTGAAGCTGCGTCACGAGATCGGCATCGACATCATCGCGTGGGAATGCGACTACCCGCACTCCGACTGCTTCTGGCCCGACGCGCCCGAGCAGGTTCTCGCCGAACTCAACGGGGCAGGCGCATCGGACGCCGACATCAACAAGATCACGTGGGAGAACTCCTGCCGGTTCTTCAGCTGGGATCCGTTCAAGCTCACACCGAAGGAGCAGGCGACCGCGGGTGCGTTGCGCGCCAAGGCAACCGATGTCGACGTGTCGATCCGGCCGCGCAAGGAGTGGGCTCGGCTCTACGAGCAGAAACAACTCGCCAAGGCGTGAGACCGGGCGTGCATGCACACCGCTGGCGTTCGGTCAGCGGCGTGCGTCACCGTCACGCGGCGGGTCGCCCAACCGCAGCCTCAGCACCGAGGCGATTATCGACGCCGCCCCGATGCCGACGAAAAGTACGCTCAGCATCAGAAATATCAGGCCACCGTGCGCGAAGAACGCGTATCCGCGCAGCACACCGAGCACGAGGGCAAATATCCCGCCGAGGATCAGCCACCGCGCCTGACGGACAGTGGGCGGTACGAGGCTGTTCACCAGATCAGGCCGCGGACCATCTCGGCCGGCGGGATCTCCTCCATCGAGATCAGACCCGCGGGGGCCCGGCACACCCAGTCGATGACGTTGACGACGCGAGCAGCGGTGGAAACGCAACCCGCTTCGGTGACGTCGAGCACCGGGTGCGACAGCAGCGTGTTGACCTCCACGCGCGGCTCACCCTCGATGATCACCTTGTGCACGCCGCTGTGTCCTTCAGGCGGGTACTCCCAGTCGGGTGCGGCCGCGGGAGTGAGTCGCGTGGTGTGTTCCACGGTGATGAGGGGCGCACCGTTGCGGAAACCTTCGGCGGCGAAGCGCACACCTGCCAGCCCACCGGGTTCGACGGTCATCATCTTGCACTCGATGCGCTGATCGGTGTACCAGGGCTCGAAACGCTCGGTGACGTCATCGAGTTCGACGCGGAGATGATCGGCGATGTTGCGCACCAGCCCGCCGAACATCGTGGTGACGACGCCCGGCAGGAAGGCCATCGCCGGCTCGTCGCCCGGTTTGCTGCCGAATCCCATTGCGGTGCCGGTGTACTCGTAATCGTCGTAGTTCCCGTAGTCGAAGACTTCCTGGACGGTGACCGACTCCGCACGGGTGACCAGGCTCAATGCTGACAGGACCGCGGTGTCACCCGAGTACCCCGGGTCGATTCCGTTGACGTACAGCGAGGAATTACCTTCAGTGCAAGCCTGTTCCAACGGCGTGCGCAGCCAGTCGTCGATCTGGTGCGGTGTCACCAGCCACACCATCGACGTGCCGACGACGTTGATTCCGGCGGCCAGGAAGCGCGACATCTGCTCGATCGCTTCCATCGGCCGGGTCTCGCCCAGCGCGGTGTAAACCACGCAATCCGGCTTCAGGGCGATCAGCGCGTCGATGTCGTCGGTGGCGATGACCCCGGTCGGTTCGGGCAGGCCGCACAGTTCGGCGGCGTCGCGCCCCACCTTCTCGGGGTTGGCGGCGTGCACACCGACGAGCTCCAGGTCGGGTCGCCCGATGATGGCTTTCAGCGAATGCTGTCCAACATTACCGGTTGAAAACTGGACCACTCTTCGCATTTCAAGCCTCGATCAGTAGTCGGGTATGGGCAGCGGCAGATTGTTCGAGTCTATTCCGCCGTCGACGTGGAAGATGGCGTTGGTCGCATAGCAGTCCTTGGTCGAGAGGTAGACGCAGAGCCGACCGAGATCCTCGACGTCGCCGAGCCGATGCAGCGGAGTGAGCGAGAGCATCGTGTCCAGTGCCCCTGGCATCATATCGAGGCCGCTTTGCAGTCCCTCGGTTGCGAATGAGCCGAGTGCGATGGCATTGACGCGGATCTTCGGTGCCAACTCCTGGGCCATCGCCCGGGTGAGCGCTTCGAGCCCACCCTTCGCGACGCAGTACGCGGTAAGCGCGCGGATGCCGAAACGTGCTGATCCCGAGGAGATGTTGACAATGTTGCCATGTCCGGCCTCGATCATGTGACGGGCGGCGAGTTGACTCATGATGAACGCTGACGTGACACACCAGTCGAAGGTGTGCCGGAAGTCCTCGTCGGTGATATCGAGAAACGAGCCGAACGTCGAACCACCCACATTGTTGATGAGGATGTCGATGCGCCCGAACTCATTCATCGCCGTGTTCACCACACGTTCGCCGTCTGGACGGTTGATCGCGTCGGCCACCAGGGCGAGTCCTTTACCGCCGCTTTCCTCGATGCCTTTGATCGTCGCGACGATGTCGGATTCGGTGCGTGCGGTGCCGACCACTGTCGCACCCGCTTCGGCCAGCACCCTGGCGATACCTTGGCCCACGCCCTTGCCGGCTCCGGTGACGATCGCCACCTGCCCATCGAGATTGAACTGCTCCAACGCCATTGAGCCTCCTCCGTCAAACTGACCGCAGTCAATCACAAATGTGAAGCCAACGAAAGTATTGATATCGTCGACGTATGGCAGTGGTAGACAAGCCATCGGCGCGCGAGGCCAAGCGACTACAGACGCGAGAGCGACTGATGGGCGCGGCCATCGCCGAGTTCAAGCGGGCGGGAATGGCCGATGCCGACGTGGGAGCGATCGTCGCTGCTGCCGGAGTTGCCCACGGCACCTTCTTCTTCCACTTTCCGACCAAACAACATGTGCTGCTCGAGTTGGAGCGCCGCGAGGAAGAACGCATCGCCAAACAACTCGGCCGGTACGCGGATTCCAAACGCACCCTGCCCGCGATTCTCAAAGAGGCCGTCCGGTTGGTACTCGGGCTGGAACGTCGTCTCGGTGCTGAGTTGTTCAAAGACTTCATCGCACTGCACTTCTCGCAGAGCCGACCGGCCGACGAGAGCCAGGAACACCCTGTCATCGTCAGGGTGGCCCGCGAGATCGAACGCGCCCAGAAGGCCGGCCGAGTGGCCCCCGACGTCAATCCGATGAACAGTGCGGTGTTCTTCCTGCTGGGCCTGTACGCACTGCTCACCACCACGACCCAGTGGCCGACCCAGAGCGCGATGCTCGACGACTACATCGCCAGGACATTGCGCGGTATCGAGGTGCGCTGACTGGTTGACTTGAGTCAGCCCCACTGACAAGCTCATGGGCACTTACCGGTTTCAGGAGGTGCCTGTGAATTCGCCCGCAATGACCGCAACCGCAAGCGGGCTGGACGAGCATGCGGAGGCCTCGCGGCTGGCGCAGCGCCAGGCCGACAAGTGGCTCATCTCGGGCAGTGTGCTCATCGGCACCGCAGCGCTGGGAATCTTCGGGCTGCCCCTGTTCCTGCGCGGAGTGTGGCTGCTGCGCAGGGCGCACCGAAACGGGCTGTCGGTGCGGCCGATGTTGGTGACGCTGCTGGGATACTGCGTGATCGTCGACGCCGCGATCAACGTGTTCGGCTGGGCCCTGGACCTGGTAGCCCACCACACGATCCTGGCCCGAGTGTTGTTGAACGGCTGGGGGGCGATGTTCGACGCCGGATATTTCTGGCACTACAACGAACTGTGGATCGGCGGTGCGGCCGGACCGGGGGAGAAGGCGCTCGAAGTCGGCCTGATCCTCACGGTGTTCTGTATGCGCATTGCCGCCGGCATCGGCTTCTTGCAGATGAAGCGCTGGGGCCACCAGTGGATGATCATCACCTGCTGGATGGGCGTGGTGATCTGGTGCGTGTACGTGTTCAACATGACGATGTATGCCGACGTCCGCTACGCCGGGGTGATCCTGCCGGTCGTGGGTTGGTGGATCTACGACATCTTCTACATCACCCCGTTCCTGGCGATTCCGTATCTGCATTCGGTGAACAGGGAAATCTTCACCGACTGAGACTCGGCTGACTGAACTCATTGACTTCAGTCAGTCCATGGGATACAAAGAGCGAACCATGACATCACAGGTGAAGGTGTCGGCGCGTCAAGCGCAACGGCTGCAGACGCGCGAACGCATCCTCGGCGCGGCGGTCACGGAGTTCACGAAGTCCGGGATGGCCGGCGCCGACGTCAACATGATTGCCGCGGCGGCCGGTGTCGCGCACGGCACGTTCTTCTTCCACTTCCCCAGCAAGGAACACGTGCTCCTGGAGTTGGAGAGCCGCCAGGAGGCGCGCATCGCCGCGGAGTTCGCGGAGTTCCTCGAACACCGCCACGATCTGGTGACCACGTTGACCGCAGTGGTCGACCTGGTGACCGATCTGGAACACCGCTTCGGCCCAGTGCTCTTCAACGAACTGCTGGCGCTGCACTTCTCGCCGACGAGGCCGCACAAAGACGATTGGACCGACCATCCGGTGATCGTCCTGCTGGTGCGCGAACTGGAACGCGCCCGCGGCGACGGCGAAGTCCATCCGGAGGTCGACGCCTTCTACAGCGCGACCTTCTTCCTGCTCGGCATCTACGGCGTGCTGACCACCACCGACAACCCGAAGACCCGAGAGATCATGCTGGCCAAGTTGGTCTCGACCGCCATGCGCGGCTTGGAAGTGCGATGACGGGTTCGTACAGGCAACGACACAACAACCGAGGAGTTCGACGTGTGGGCTTGGATATGGGAGATCTTGCGCTACGTAGGGGCGTGGGGCGGCGCCGCGCTGGTCATCTGGTTCTGGTATTGGATGTTCTCCAGCCTCGGCACGTTCTAGGGCCGCGATGACTGATCTGTCCGACGCTCACGCACTGGCGGTCGAACGCAGTTGCGCCGTCACCGCTGTCGCACTGAGCGGCCAACGCCGCGAGGGGGTGCGCCTGGTAACCGGTGAGCATCGCCAATTCAGCCTGAACCCGGGACTGGATCACGTGCTGGTGCCGTACCCGTCTTTGGCCCGCGACTGGACCCGCAGAACGCTGACATGCGGTGTTGCGCTTCAATGTTCACCGTCCAAGGAGCGCCTCGCCCACTACCGGCTCAACGAACTCACCGGGCGCGAGCTTCGTGCGCTCACGCTGGTCGAAGCCGGGGTTGCATTGGGCTGGGTCGCGGCCAACTGGCCCGGGCTGGTGGTCGAAGCGCGGCGATTGCTGCCCGATCTGGAAATGCTGCCCGACGATATGACGGCCGACGCGATGCTCGAACACGCGATCTCGGTGTCGCGCAACGGCCAGCCGGTCGGCGACGTCCCGGGTGTGGTGGGCAGGCTGCCGCTGGCGTACACGGTGCCGCAGGGCCTGTCGGACAAACTACGGCGCAGCTTTGGCCGGATGCCGTGGACCACGACGCAAAAGCGGCTGCCGCGTCCGTACTCCGTTCCCGTCGGCGGCGACGGGGGAGTCCGCAACCCCAACCTGCCGCCGCCCAGCCGCCCCCAGGACAACGACCTCGATCTCACCCCGGATCACCGGCCCGGCATTCCCTACCCGGAATGGAACGAATTGACAAAGAGTTTCATGCGCGACCACGTCGCGGTGCTCGAACGCGCTCAGGCCAGCCGCAACCGCCAACCCGGAACGGTGTCGGCCGATCTGCGCAAGTGGTTCAGCGAACACACCCACCGCTCGATGAAGAACCGTCTCGAAGACGGTTCCGACCTGGATGTCGAGCAGTATGTGAACCACTACATCGACCTCGCCACCGGGGAGGCCGTCGAACCGCGAATCTTCCGCGAACTGCTGCCCAGCAGCCGCGACGTCACCACCGCGCTGCTGTTGGACGGCAGTTCGTCGCTGGGCGTGCACGGCGGCCGGATCTTCAAACTCGAATTGACTTGCGCCGACGCACTGTCACGCGCGATGACGCTCGCCCGAGAACGACATGGCATCTTCGTGTTCACCGGCAACACCCGGCACCGGGTCGAGGTCAACTGCCTCAAGGACTTCGAGGATCGGCGCTTCGTCCCGCCCAGCCGCCTCGGCCTGTCGGCCGGCGGCTACACCAGGCTCGGTGCACCGCTGCGGCACTTGACAAGCCGCCTGCTGGCGCAGCCCTCCGAACGTCGCCTGCTGATCGTCATCGGGGACGGCCTGATCTCCGATGAGGGTTACGAGGGCCGTTACGCGTGGGCCGACGCCGCCCACGCTGTCGAGGAGGCCAACGACGCGGGCGTCTCGATGTATTACGTCGGTGTCGGACCCACCCGGGTCGACCCGCTGCCCGAGGTCTTCGGACCTCGCCGCTCCCAACGCATCCGGCGCGTCGAAGACCTGCCGCGGGTGCTCGCCCACGTCCACCGCGAACTTGTCGCCGCCTGAGCGCACAACCAACCGAAGGAGCTCGAGCACCGATGACCACCGACACCTACTACTCGAACAGCAACGAGGTCCAGTTGTTCGAGCAGGCTTACCACCAGCGCCTGCCCGTCATGCTCACCGGGCCGACGGGTTGTGGTAAGACGCGGTTGGTCGAGCACATGGGGGCGCTGCTGCGCCGCCCGGTCGTCACGATCAGCTGCCACGACGACCTCACCAGTTCGGATCTCGTCGGCCGGTTCATGGTCACCGGAGGTGATGTGGTGTGGACCGACGGACCGCTGACCCGGGCGGTCAAGGCCGGTGCGATCTGCTATCTCGACGAGGTCGTCGAGGCGCGCCACGACTCACTTGCCGTGCTGCACTCGTTGACCGACCACCGGCGCACGCTCTACCTGGACCGGGCCGACGAAGTCGTCCAGGCGCCGGAGACCTTCATGCTGGTGTGCTCGTACAACCCCGCCTACCGAAGCTCGCTCAAGGAACTCAAGCCGTCGTTTCGGCAGCGGTTCGTCACGCTGCCGATGAGATATCTCCCGCCTGACCGTGAGGCCGAGGTGATCGTCGCCGAAACGGGCATACCGCTGTCGGCGGCGAGCCGGCTCGTCGCATGCGCCACTGCGATCCGCACCGCCGACGAAGCGTTTCACTTCGAGCCGCCGTCTACCCGCGTGCTGGTCACCGCCGCACACCTGATCGCCGCGGGCGCAACCGAATTGGATGCCGCCGAAGCCTGCATTCTCGCACCGCTGTCCAGCGACGGTGCGGTCACCGAAGGCCTGCGTGAAGTGGCCGTGGCCAGCCTGGCCGCCGCCAACAACTCGAGCAACCCGAACTGAGAAGGGAGTTCAGATGGACCCCAAGGAGAAGCAGCGCAAGAAGGCGCTCATCATCCTGCAGATCGTCATCTACGGCTATCTGCTGGCGATGTTCCTCATCCAGCTCTACATGTCATTCGACCGGGGATGGTGGTCGCTGTGACCGCGACCGCCACAGTCAGTCTCGAAGACCACCACGAAGAATCGCGGGTCGCGCAACGCCGGGCCGACAAGTGGATGATCGTGGGCGCCGCGCTGATGGGCATGTGGGCGCCGGGCCTGATCGGTTTCCCCATCTTCATGCGCGGGGTCTGGCTGCAACGCCAGGCCGCACGCGCGGGCCTCTCGGTGCGACCGATGATCGTCACCCTCATCGGATACCTGGTGTTGATCGACGGCATGCTCAACAGCCTCGGTTGGGCGCTGGACTTGGTGGCCAACCACACGCTGATCAACCGTGTGTTGATGATCGGTTGGGGTCATATGTTCGACGCCGCCTACTTCTGGCACTACAACGAGCCGTGGGTCGGCGGTTCCGCGGTGCCGGGCGAGAAGGCGTACGTCGCCGGCCTGATCCTGACCGTCTTCGCGATGCGCTGCGCCGCGGCGATCGGCTTCCTGCAGATGAAGCGCTGGGGCCACCAGTGGATGATCATCACCTGCTGGATGGGTGTGGTGATCTGGTGTGCCTACGTGTTCAACATGACGATGTATGCCGACGCCCGGTACGCCGGTGTGCTGTTCCCGGTCATCGGGTGGTGGCTCTACGACATCTTCTACATAACCCCGTTCCTCGCGATCCCGTATCTCCACACGGTCAACCGCGAAATCTTCTCGGACTGAACAAAAGGAGCACGTCATGACACCACCTGCGAGCCCATCGACAACCGATGAGAAAGACCCGGCCGAAGACCTTCCCCCGGGCACCACGCCGTACTACGCGCGGATGCACAAGTACATCAAGCGCGCGGTCCTGGTGTGTTTGATAGCACTCGTCATCGAGGGCGCGTTCACGTTGCCGTTCATGGCGGTGTGGTACGGGTACCCGACCCTGAGCCTCACCGAGATCTGCAGCGGCCTGCTGAAGGTCCGCTACTCCGACGACACGCTCGAGTGCAAGGTTCCGTATCCGCCGCTGGGTCCGCCTGAGGGCGCCGAAGGCAAGGACACCGCACGCGACGAGTGGGGGATCCAGCCGGTGCCGAAGTACGACCGGATCGGGTTCCGCGAGCTCGTGCGGATCCACGAGGAAAGCGAAGCCCGCAAGGCCGCCCAACAGCAGCAGGAAGATTCGGCTCCGTGAGCGGCAAGTCGGCGGCCGAACACGCGGACAACTGGGATCTTCGGCACGAGGATTTCAACAACAACGCCTTCCTCTACGACGTCTACGCCGTGATGCGGCAGAAGTCGGCGTTCGCCCATACCGACCACCCGTTCCTCTCCGCGACGCCCGGCGGCGCATGGGTGGCGGTGCGGTACGCCGAGTGTTACCGGATCCTGCAGGACTGGCAGCACTTCTCGAGCAATCCGACACCGGAGGCGTCCGAGCACCTCGCGGGCGATCTGGTCATCACGCTGGATCCGCCGCGGCAGCAGAAGTTCCGCAGGGTTCTCAACCCGTACTTCTCGCCCGCCCGGATGAAGGCGCTGCGACCGCAGATTCGCGAGGAAACGGACCGGTTGATCGACGGCTTCATCGAACGAGGAGCAGGGGATCTCGCCGAGGTGGCATGGCGGCAGCCGGGCATCGTGTTCTTCAAATATCTCCTTGGGATGCCGATCGATGACGTGCCGCTGTGCATCGAGTTGACGGACACCGCTCTGAACGGGGTCACCGAGGACTCGCGGATGGCTGCCTGGGGCGGGCTTTATCAACATATTTCCGACGCGGTCGCAGCGCGCAGCACCGTTGCCGCGCAGGACGACATGATCGATGTGCTGCTGTCGGCCGAGATCGACGGGGAGAAGCTGTCGTTCGCCGACGTCGTCTCCAATGCGATGTTGCTGGTGCAAGCGGGTCTCGAGACCACCGCGAGTGCAATGTCATTCGCGTTTCACTATCTGGCCACTCACCCCGAGGAACGCGACCGGTTGGCCGGGGATCGCGAGATGCTGCCGCGTGCTGTCGAGGAGTTCATCCGGTTCGGGGGCTCGATACACGGGATTCCGCGCACCGTCGCGAAAGAGGTTGAGCTGGGCGGACAGACGTTCCGGCCCGGCCAGTCGGTCATCGTCAACTACGCCTCCGCGAATCGGGATGAGCATGAGTTCCTTGACGCCGGCCGGTGTGTCCTCGACCGCCGCGAAAACCGCCATCTCGGCTTCGGTGCGGGTGTCCATCGATGCCTCGGCTCGAATCTGGCACGCTTGGAGTTTCAGGTGGGCCTCGAGCAGGTGCTGGCGCGGATGCCGGATCTGGCCATCGACCCGGATGCCTCGCCGCACTTCCACGGAAGTTCGGTTACGCGCGGTTTCCGTTCGGTGCCCGTGGTCTTCAGCCCCGCCGAACGGTCGGCGGCATGACGTATCGGATCGTCCAATGGACGACGGGAAACGTCGGCAAGCGATCTGTCCGCGCCGTCGCGAACAATCCGCAGCTGGAGCTGATCGGCTGCTATGCGTGGTCGAAGGACAAAGTCGGTCGCGATGCGGGGGAGCTGTGCGGCATCGACGCGCTCGGCGTGTCCGCGACCGATGACGTCGACGCCCTGCTGGCGCTGGAGCCGGATTGCGTTGTCTACAACCCGATGTTCGCCGATGTGGACGAGATGGTCCGGATTCTGCGCGCGGGCGTCAACATCGTCTCCACGTCCGAGTTCATCACCGGACACTTCTTCGGCGACGACCGCGACCGCATCGTCGAAGCCTGTCGGGACGGCGGCTCGACCATCTTCGGTAGCGGGATCAACCCCGGGTTCATCCAACTCTTCGCCGTCGTTTCGGCCGGGCTGTCGGAACGCGTGGACAAGGTTTCGGTCGTGGAGGCCATCGACACCACCATCTACAACTCACCGGACACCGAGAAGCCGATGGGCTTCGGGTATCCGATCGACCATCCGGACCTCAAGTCGATCACCGAGAAGGGTTCGGCCATCTTCCGCGACGGTGTCCTGCTCGTCGCTGACGCACTCGGCGTCCAACTCGACGAGGTCCGCTGCGACGTCGCATACGCGCAGACCACCGCTGACCTCCAACTGCCCGGCGACTGGTTGATCGCCAAAGGCTGTGTCGCCGGAGTCGATGTCGGCTGGAAAGGAATCGTCGGCGGCAAGGAGGTCATCGAAATCCGCGGCCGGTGGCGCAAAGGCCAGACACTCGAACCGGATTGGGAACTCGACATGGGCTACACCGTGGAGGTACAAGGCACACCCACGATCAAGACCACCCTGAGTTTCCTTCCGCCGGAAGGCTTCGTCGGTGAGACCATCGACGACTACATCATGCTGGGCCTGTCGATCGTCGCGATGCCCGCGATCACCGCGATCCCGGCCGTCGTGGCCGCGCCACCGGGCATCGCGACCTACACCGATCTGCCGCTGCTGCTCCCGAGAGGAGTCCTCAATGTCTGACCGGAAGTATCGCGTGATCCAGTGGATGACCGGCGACGTCGGCCAGGTCGGAGTTCGACACTTCGCCCAGTGCCCGGTGTTCGAACTTGTCGGTGTGCTGGTGCACAGCAAGGACAAGGTCGGCAAGGACGCGGGGGAGATCGCCGGCATCGGGGAGACCGGGGTCATCACCACCGACGACGTCGAGGCGGTCATAACTCTCGATGCGGACTGCGTCTTCTACACCCCGGTGATCATGGATGTCGACACCGTGTGCCGGCTGCTGCGGTCGGGCAAGAACGTCGTCACCACAAGCGGATTCTTCCATCCCACAGAGCATTTCCGCGAAGCTGGCGACAAGATCTGCTCCGCGTGCGTGGACGGCGGCACGTCGTTTCACGCCGGCGGCATCCACCCCGGCTACGCCGGTGACATCCTGCCACTCACGCTCGCTCGGGTCGCCTCCCGCGTCGACAGGGTCGAGGTGTGGGAGGTCGTCAACGTGCTCACCGATGCGCCGATGGACCACATCGACTGGATGGGATTCGGTAAGGACAAGGACAAGTTCCTTTCGGAGCCGACGATCCTCGGCCTCGGCGTACCGTTCTTCGCCCAATCGATGCACATGGTCGCCGATGGCCTGGGCGTGACCATCGACGATGTCACCGCTGCAGACGTCCGGGCCGCGGTCGCCACCGAGGACATCCCCCACGACGAGGGTGCGATCACGCGCGGAACCGTTGCTGCCCAACACCACACATGGACCGCACGAGTCGATGGCGAACCGCTGATCGTGTACCACGCCATCTACCTGACCGGCGGACCCGACGAACTCGATCCGCCGTGGGACTGGGGCCGGACGCGGTACCGCATCGTCATCGAGGGAGATCCGCCGACCGAGCTGACGATGCACGGCCGGGTCGCCGCGGACGGCACCATGACCCACCCCGGATACACCTGGACGGCGATGGGCGCGATCAACGCCATCCCCGATGTCTGCGACGCGGCGCCGGGTTGGCTGACCCATGTGGACCTGGGCCTGATCCAACCGCGCGGGCTGGTGCGCAGATGACGGCCAGTGCGGAGCCGCGCTTGCACCACGTCGTGTTCGCGGTGGCGCCGGAACGTCGCGCCGAGGCGGCCGCGTTGTTCACCGAGCTCGGGTTCGCCCTTCAGGAGGCCGAACTGACCGAACTCGGTGTGCGCGTCCATCTGGACTGGGATCGCGGCATCGAATTGATCAGCCCGGTACCCGGATCGACCGCTTCGGTGGCAGCGCACGTCAACGAATTCCTCGAGCGTCACGGCGACGGGGTGTACACCGTCGTGCTGCGGGTGCCGGATGCCGCGGAGGCCGAGTCCGTCGCGCAGCGATACGGATCGAGTATCCGTTTCCGACAGGGATTCTCGGGAGAAGGTTCATATCTCGACGAGATCGATCTGTCGGTTCTCGGGCTCCCAGTGACGCTTCTGGCCACCAACGTGTCATGACCGAGGTACCGGGCTTGACGCAGGTCCTCTACGAGGATCTGCCGATGGCGCGCGACCGCGGCGAAGGTTGGGCCAAGCTGCGGGGCCTCGGGCCGGTGCTCTACGGCGAGGGCTGGTATTACTTCACGCGGCGCGACGATGTGCTCGCGGCACTGCGCGACCCGGAGACGTTCTCGTCGAGGACCGACTACGACGACATGATCAGCCCGGTGCCCCTGGTACCCCTCGGGTTCGATCCCCCCGAGCACACCCGTTACCGCCGGCTCCTGCATCCGTATCTCAGCCCGCAGACACTGAGCGCGCTGCTGCCGTCGCTGCAGGCACAGGTGATCGACATCATCGACGAGATCGCCGGGCGCACCGAGTGTGAAGTGATGGCCGATCTCGCAGTCCCGTACCCGTCGCAGGTGTTCCTCACGTTGTTCGGCCTTCCGCTCGAGGACCGCGAACGCCTGATCGCCTGGAAGGATGCGATCATCGCGGTCAGTCTGGCCACGGATCCGACCAGTGTGGATCTGACCCCGGCGGCCGAGCTCTTCGGCTATCTCACCGAAGCCGTTCAGACACAGCGGGAATCGCCACGCAACGGCATACTGTCCGACGTTCTACACGGCGAGGATGCGCTGTCGGATGCCGAAGCGACGGGGATGTCGCTGGTGTTTGTCCTCGCGGGCCTCGACACCGTCACCGCCTCGATCGGTGCCGCGATGCTGGAGCTGGCCCGGCGCCCGGAACTGAGTCGGCACCTTCGGGACAACCCCGACGACGTCGGCGCCTTCGTCGAAGAGGTGATCCGGTTGGAACCCGCCGCGCCGGTGCTCGGGCGTGTGACCACCCGGCCCGTGACGGTCGCGGGGGTCGCGTTGCCCGCAGGGGCGCAGGTGCGGCTCTGTGTCGGCGCCATCAACCGCGACGGTAGCGATCCGCTTTCCGGCGACGATCTGGTGATGGACGGCAAACTGCACAAGCACTGGGGTTTCGGCGGCGGCCCGCACCGGTGCCTGGGCGCTCACCTGGCCCGGATGGAGCTGCGACTCGTCGTGACCGAGTGGCTGACGCGCATAACGCAGTTCGACCTCCGCCCGGGCTATGTTCCCGAGATCGCCTGGCCCTCGGCGACGTGCGCGCTTCGCGAGCTGCCGCTCATGATCGGGAAGACGCCGTGACCGTCGAGGCCGGACGGCCCAGCGTCTTCGACGCCGGGTTGCCGACGCTGACCTACGACATCACCGCGACGCCTCAGGAGATCTACCCGCAGTTCCAGGCAGCGCAGAAGCAAGCGCCGGTCGCGCTCGGCCCGATCGGACCGGAGGTGCTGTCCTACGAACTGGCCAGGACCGTTCTGCGCGACCCGCGGTTCGGGATTCCGCGGGGCATTCACCTGTCGGCGCACGGAATCACCTCAGGGGAGCTGTGGGACAGGGTGACTCGCAGCATCCTGAACATGGACGGCGATGAACACCGCCGGTTGCGCGGTCTGGTTTCTAAGGCCTTCACACCGCGGGCGACCGCTCGCATGGACCCGACGATCCACACCGTCGTCAACGAGCTCATCGACCGCGTCGCGGACCTCGGCCGGTGCGAGTTCGTCGAAGACATCGCGAGGCCCTACCCGATCCCGGTCATCTGCGCCCTGCTGGGTGCGCCCAGGCAGGACTGGCAACGGTTTTCGCGCTGGGCCGAGGACATCTTCAAAATCGTCAGCTTCGACTGCGATCTCGTCGAAGAGGAACCGACGATCCTGCGGGCCTGGGACGAGTTCGACGGCTACATCGACCAGATGATCGCCGATCGGCGCGAGGACCTCACCGATGATCTGCTCTCCGAGCTCATCCGCGCCGAGGACGACGGCGACCGGCTCGACGCCGGCGAGCTGCGCATGCTGGCCTTCAGCGTGCTGATCGCCGGAACCGACACCACCCGAAGCCAGCTCGCGGCGTCCATGCAGGTGTTGTGCGAGCACCCCGAGCAGTGGGAGCTGTTGCGGGACCAGCCCGGCCTCGCGATGCGCGCCGTTGAGGAGACCATGCGCCACTCCCCGTCGATGTGCAGCACCGTCCGAAGTGCGCTCGACGACGTCACGGTCGGCGGAGTCACGTTTCCCGCCGGAACGTTCATCATCGTCAACACCTACGCCGCCAACCGCGATCCGACCGTCTACGACGACCCGGCCCGCTTCGACGTCACCCGTAGCGATCCGCCGCCCATCCTCACCTTCGGTGGCGGCGCGCACTACTGCCTGGGGGCCAACCTCGCCCGGCGCGAGCTCTGCGAGGCCCTGGTCATCATCGCGCGACGAATGCCGAATCCGCGCGTTGCCGGACCGGCACCGTGGAAGCCGCTGCTGGGTATGAGCGGACCGACGAGCCTGCCGATAGAGTTCGGTTGATGCGGTACAGGATCGATCCCGACGTGCTGCACGGCGTCGCCCAGCAGGTCGTCGGATTGCCCGTGGACAGCGGCGAACTCACCACGCGCGCCGTCGAACTGCTCGCCGACGCATACCCCGACCTCATCGATGCGACACCGGGACGATGGGTGGCGAGCAAAGCGGGCGGCATCCTCGGCAAGGTGCGGTTCGTGTACTTCAGCCCACGTGAGTACATCGTGATCTTCGGTTCACCGACGGGCACGCAGGGTTTCTCCGGTCGATACAAGCGGGTGCAGATCCACAAGTTCCTGATGGCGGGCCGGATCGACTCCTACGACGTCGAATCCGACGACAACACCGCAATGGCGTTGCTTCCGGGTGAGCGAACATGCTTGGAGAAGGGGCAGGCGCGGGGCCTGACCATCCATCCCGGGTCGTGGCACATCGAATACGGGCGCGGTGCAGTAGCGACGACTCTGCCGTTCGCGATGGTCGACACGCTGCTGGTGTCACTCGAATTGGACTCGGTCCGCCGTTCGATGGTCGAGTTCTCGCGGTTGATCCGTCGCCGGTCGCGTCCACGCGCCCGGTAGGAAGCAGGCCGATATCGCCGAGATCACCGAAACCGCAACGAGATAGGCCACAATCGAGTTGCTCGTTCTGGTCGCCGTGTACAGGGCGGTGGCGATCGTCGGAGCGAACGCCGAACCCACCACCTGGGACAGGGTGTAACCGATCGACACACCGCTGTAGCGGACGTCGGGGTCGAACGCGAGGCTGAACAACGAGCCGGTCACGCCCGCGGCCGGCGCCATCGCGAGGCCGAAGACCAGCAGGAGCGCGACACCGAAGAGCACCGCGCTGCCCGTGTTGATCAGCGCGAACGCCGGGCCGATCGAGATGCCCATCAGGATCACGCCTGCCAGGAAGACGGGTTTTCGGCCCAGTCCGTCAGATAGCGCTCCGAACATCGGGTAGGTCGCGACCGCTACCACCGCCGCCACGGCCACCCCGAAAAGCGCTTGCGTGCGGTCGATCCCGGCGACGGTCGTGCCGTACGACACCAGGTAGGCCACGCAGATGTATGCGAACACTCCTTGAGACAGGTACGCCCCGGCGACCAGCAGTATCTGCTTTAAGTGCCTGCGGAACGCGTCGGCGATCGGCATGCGCACCACTTGTTCGCGCCGCCGCAGAGCCGCGAAGTCCGGGCTTTCCGATATGGACAGCCGGATCACCAGGCCGATGACGATGAGCAGGGCGCTGGCCACGAACGGGATGCGCCACCCCCACGCCAGGAACTGGTCGTCGGGGAGTCGTGACACCGCCCAGAAGGCCAGCGTCGCGCATGCCGTCCCGGCGGGCGCACCCATCTGAGGGAACGCCCCGTAGAGCCCTTTGCGGCGGTCCGAGGCGTGCTCCACGGCCATCAGCGTCGCACCGCCCCACTCGCCTCCGACCGCGAAACCCTGCGCGAGCCGCAACACGGTCAACAGGATCGGGGCGGCGAGGCCGATCTGGGCGTAGGTCGGCAGAAGCCCCATGAGCACCGTCGCGGTCCCCATCACGAGCAGCGAGTAGACGAGCATCTTCTTGCGCCCCAACCGGTCCCCGAAGTGACCGAACACCACGCCACCGAGGGGGCGCGCGACGAACCCGACGCCAAAGGTGGCGAACGATAACAGCAATCCCGTGGCAGGTGACACGGCGGGAAAGAACAGTTTCGGGAACACCAGCGCGGCGGCGGTGCCGTAGATGAGGAAGTCGTAGAACTCGACCGTTGTTCCGATGAAGCTGGCCAGCCCGACGCGCATCGGCGAGACCGGTGAAGACACCGTCGACATGCATCGATTGTGTGCCATGCCCGATTTCGGTGCACCCGGTTGCGATGAGCGCGACCAAATACGCCGAAATCGCCCCACTTGTGTGCGTTATGTGTGCACCGTTGCCCGCAACGGCTGCCGCGCGGTTTCCCGCATCGTCAAAAGTGTCGCAATACTGATAACGGCCGCGGCGATCACGTAGTAAGCCGGGGCGATCTGGTTGCCCGTGCGGTCGACGAGCCATGTCGCCACGTACGGCGCGGTACCGCCGAAGACGGCCACCGACATGTTGTATCCGATGGAGTAGCCGCTGGAGCGGACTCTGGTGGCGAACAACTCGGCGCCGGCGGCCAGGGATGCCGACACGAACACCGACTCCAGCGCCGCCAGGGCGGCGTGGGCGGCGACGGCAGCGGCCAGCGAGCCCGAATTCAATAGCAGGAACAGCGGATAGGCGAAGACGGCGAAACCGGTTGCGCCCGAGTACAGCAGCGGCTTGCGTCCGATCCGGTCGGACAGAGCGCCGAGCGGCGGGATCAAGATAATCGCCACGATGCTCGCGACGGCGATCGAGACGAAGGCGTCGACCTTGGTGAACTCGAGAGTCTCGGTGAAATACGTTGGCAGGTAGGTGAACACGATGTAAAAGCCGACGTTGTGAATGACAACCAGGCCGGTGATCTGCAGGATGGGGCGCCACGAGGTGCGCAGCGCCTCGCGCAGCGGCGACGTGGCTACCTCACCCTTCTCGCGCAGGTTTTCGAACTCCGGCGTGTCGCTTAACTGCAGCCGGATGTAAAGGCCGACGACGCCGAGCGCACCGGCGATCAGGAAGGGGATCCGCCAACCGTAGGAATCCATCGCCGATTCGGACAGGACGGTTTCGAGACCGGTGACCGTCAACGCCCCCAGAAGGAAACCGACGACCACCGACCACACCAGGAACGACACGATGAAGCCGCGGTGTCTGTCGGTGGCGTACTCGGCGAGGAAGCAGGCCCCGCTGCCGTACTCGCCGCCCGCCGAGAAGCCCTGCAGACACCGCAGAAACAGCAATATCAGCGGTGCCGCCACGCCGATGGAGTCGTAGCTGGGGACCAGGCCGATGACCAGAGTGGAGGCCGACATCAACAGAATGACCAGCGCCAGAACGCGTTGACGGCCGATCCGGTCGCCGAGTGGACCGAAGAAGAAGCCGCCCAACGGCCGCATGAAGAACGCGGCCGCGAAGACGGCGAAAGTGCTCAACAGCGCGGCGGTCTCGTCACCCGGAGGGAAGAACTTGTCGGCGATATAGGTTGCCAACAACCCGTAGATGGCGAAGTCGAACCACTCCACCGCGTTGCCGATCGACGCGCCGGTAACCGCTTTGCGAACTGCCCGGGGTTCTGCGGTGCGCACAGCCATGCCGCTGTATTCCCCGCCCGCCTACGTCTTTAACCAGGTCCGGCGGTGGGTGTCCACAGGTCGGTGGGCGCGGATCGACCGCGCAGCGTTTCCGACCCGTGCGCCTCCCAGCACCGCCGTTCCGGTTCGCCGGCACGCTCGAGCGCGCGGCCCGAGCACAGCGCTCGCGCGGGAAACTCCTTGGCGCGGTCGGCCAGCCGTGCCGCCTCGTTGACCGCGTCCCCGACGACGGTGTATTCGTACCGGTTCTCGGCGCCGATGTTGCCTGCGAACACCGGGCCCGCCGACACCCCGATCCCGAAGTCGAGCTGCAGGCGCTGCAGGTCGGTGACCAGCACGCGTGCGGTCGTCAGCGCCGCCGCCGCCGGGTCATCGACGCGCAGGGGAGCGCCGAACACGGCCAGTGCCGCGTCGCCTTGGAACTTGTTGATCAATCCGTGCCGCTGATCCACGGCCGCGACGACGACGCGGAAGAACTCGTTGAGCAATCCGGCGACCTCGGCCGGCTCGTGGGTGACCGCCAACCGGGTCGACCCGACCAGATCGATGAACAGCACCGCGACGTCGCGTTCGTCGCCTGACAACGATTCGTTCTCCTCGACGGCTCGCCGGACCACGTCCTCGCCGACGTGGCGGCCGAACAGGTCGCGTAGCCTGTCACGCTCGCGCAGCCCGGCCACCATGCTGTTGAAACCGCGTTGGAGGCGGCCGATCTCGGACCACTCATAGACCTCGACGGATCGCTCGATATGGCCGCGCTCGACCTCTCCCATCGCGGCCACGACTTCTTGAACGGGGTCGGAGATCGACATCGAGGTCAGGATCAGCGATCGCAGACCGAGCACGACCGCCACCAACGCGAGCACGATCAGCGCCAACTCGATCGGGGCCGTCTCCTCGATCAGCCATCCGTTGTTCCGCATCACCAACAGCGCGGCGATCGCCACACCCGGAAGCGCGGTGCACACGGTCCACATCAGCAGCAGCCGTGCCCGGACCCCGGGTGCTGTCAACCGCGATGTGCTGGAATCCACTGTCACGCTGGCCAATACGGGTCGTAACGTCCGCAGCGTGAACAGGAAGCCGGTGCACACCGTGGCGATCGTTCCGAAGAGCATCGCCGATCCGATCACCGCCAGCGCCTCAGATCCGGCGTCGAGGTTCCGCGGTACCAGGACCGCGGCTGTGAGGATCCACGGTGCTACCGTGGCCGCGGCCTGGCGACGCATCATCCTCAGCGTCGAGTGCCGTTCGTCGGCGGTGGGAGGGCGCCCCTCGCGCAGATACCGCAGCGCCGGGCGCAAGATGTAGGCGGCGCTGAAGCCGACCGTGGCGGTACCGACAGCGAGCAGCGCTGCCGCGGTGATCGCATTGCCGAGGTTGACCACGCTGCGCCCGGCCAGCAGCCCGACGATCACGATGACCTCGATCGCCGTCAGTAGGTAGGCAGACGCAAGGCCGGCCACGTACCGGGTGAGCAGGCGGCGTGGCCTCACCCAGTGGAAGGTATCAGTCGCTGGCAGGTAGCGGCTTGGCTTCCTTGAGAGACAGCGGCGTGGTGCCCACGCTCAGTGTTCCGGTCCCGGCTTTGGTCACCAGGACCTCGGCGCCGTTCTCGTCGACGTAGCGCTTACCCATCGCGTTGCCGCCGGACAGTTCCGGGTCCATCTGGGCGTCGGCGGACTTCTCGGCGTCCAGGGGCACCATCGGAACGCCGCCCGCACGCAGGTCGTCGAGGCTGTCCGAGCTGCGCACGACGATGACCTGGGTGTCACACACCTGGCTCTGCAGTCGCGTGCCGTTCTTGATCATGCTGGGCTCCTTGCTATTTGGTGGCTGTCAACTCGGCGATCAGTTCTCGACGCAGCACCTTGCCGGTCGCGTTGGTCGGCAACTCGTCGCGGAACACGACGCGGTCGGGCGTTCGCGATCCACGCAACTGGCGGCGCACATGCTCACGCAGTTCGTCGGCGTCCGGGGTGGCCGGGCCGTCCGGAGTGTCGGCCGGGACCACGACCGCGACGATGATCTGTCCCCACTGCGGGTCCTCGGGCCCCACCACGGCACAATCGCGCACCGCCGGATGCTCGACCAGGACGTCCTCGATCTCGGCCGGTGCGATGTTCTCGCCACCGCGGATGATCGTGTCGTCGGAGCGCCCACCGATGAACAGGTAGCCGTCCTCGTCGAGCATCGCGATGTCCTTGGTCGGGAACCACCCGTCGGCGTCGAGCACCGATCCGATCTCGGTGTAGCGGCCGGACACCTGTTCGCCGCGGACGAAGAGTTCCCCGGTCTGCCCGGGGCCGAGCACTTCGCCGTCGGAGTTGCGGATCTGAACCTCGATCCCCGGCACCGGCTGGCCGACCGAGCCCAGCCTGCGCAGCACGGACTCGACGGATGAGGCGAGCGCCTCGCGGTGGTCATCGGGCCCGAGCACGGCGATGGTCGAGCTGGTCTCGGTCAAGCCGTAGGCGTTGACGAAGCCGACGTCCGGCAGCAGCGAAAGCGCCTTGCGCACCAATGGAAGTGGCACCTTCGAGCCGCCGTAGGCCAGGCTGCGCAGGGTCGGCAGCGCCACGTTGTCCGACTCCAGGGCAGCCACGATGCGGTCCAGCATCGTCGGCACGACCGTCGCCGACGTCACGCCCTCATCGCGCACCAACCGGATCCATTCGTGGGCGTCGAACTGCGGCAGGTACACCATCTTTCGGCCGGCGTACAGGTTGGACAGCGCCGCACTGACACCGGCGATGTGATACGGCGGAACACAGATCAACGCGGCGTCGCCGGCTTCGGCGGAGTCGAACTCCACCGTGCCGGTGATATAGCTGGTGAGGTTGCTGTGCGTCAGCTCAACGGCTTTCGGCCGCGACGTGGTTCCCGACGTGAACAGCACGACCCCCACGTCTTCGGGGTCGGGGAACTCCGCGGCCGGCTCGGCGGTACGCGCGGCGTGGAGAAACTCGTCGGACCCGATCACCTGCTTGCCCACGCCGGCCACCATCTCGCGGTATTCGGCGTCGGCGACGACGAGGGGCTGGGGGAGGCGATCGATGAGCTCACGAAGCCCGTCGGCGGACAGCCGGTAGTTCAGCGGCGTCACCGGCACCGCGGCGCGCGCGGACGAGAACAGCAGCAGGGGCAGCATCGCCCCGCCCATGCCGACGTACGCGACGTGCGACGCGCCCGACGCCGCGATGACGCCGGCCCCGCCGTCGGCCAGGGCGCTCAACTCACCTGTGGTCAGCCGCAATTCACCCGACACCACGGCGGTGCGGTCCGGATTGCTCGAGGCCATCTCGAGCAGCAGTGAGATGCTCATGACTTGTCGACGAAGATATCAAGGATGGGGTCGTCCCCACCGCCGTAGCGCGACAGGTCCGTCACGCCGGATTCAGCGAGTAGTTCGGAGTCGATGAAGCATTTGCCGTTCACATCGGCGGCGGGTCGGGACAGGATCAGCGCGGCCGCGTCGCCCATGATCTGAGGGTCGCGCGACCGCTCCAGCATTTCTTGGAAGCCCGGGGCGTTGGCGACCGCGGAGGTCGCGATGTAGGTCTCGGGCCACAGGCAGCTGAATCCGATGCCGGCCCCACCCCGTTCCTGGCGGAACTCTTCAGCCCATCCCAGCGAGAGCAGGGTCATTCCGTACTTCGACAGGGTGTAGGAGGGGTGGGCGCCCAGCCAGCGCGGGTTCATGTTCAGCGGCGGCGCCAGCGTGATCACATGCGCTCCCGGCTGCTCGGCTCCTTCGGCGCGCGCCGCCGACTTGCGCAGATACGGCAGCGCCGCCTTGGTGAGCAGGAACGTGCCGCGGACGTTGATGTCCATCATCAGGTCGAACTTCTTGGCGGCCAGTTGCTCGGTGGGTTCGGTGGCGATGGCGCTGGCGTTGTTGACCACGACGTCCACGCCGCCGAAATGCTCGACGGCCGCGTCGACCGCGCGCTGCACATCCTCTTCTTTGCGGACGTCGCCGACCACCGCCACGCCCTTGCCGCCGGCGGCCTCCACCTCGGCGACTGCGGTGTGCACGGTGCCCGGCAGCTTCGGATGCGGTTCGGCGGTCTTGGCCAGCAGCACGACGTTGGCCCCGCGCCTGGCCGCGGCGAGGCCGATCGCGAGACCGATGCCGCGACTGCCGCCGGAGACGACGAGTGTGCGGTCAGTGAAGGCGGACATGGACCTCCTTTGTCTGCGACCAGCGTCGCCCCACGATGCTAGCCGACACCGGACGTGGCCGGTATTAGCGTTCTCATTTTACGCAAGTGCCATATTCGCTGTGTACCGCGCCTTCGGCACCTTTTACCGCCGGGTCACGCCCTGTCCTCGGTGCACGTTTCCGGCGTGCGGTATTGGCATTCTCATTTTTTGCAAGTACGTTATCCGTGATGAGCGAGCCAGTACAGACCCCGTCGGGGCTCCCGCTCGAGCCGGTTTATGGGCCAGCGGACAGGGTGACGGAGCCGCCTCCGCCCGGCACCTATCCGTTCACGCGCGGAAACTTCGCGACGGGCTACCGCGGCAAGACGTGGACGTTTCGCCAGTACTCGGGGTTCGGTACGCCTGAGGAGTCCAATCGGCGCTACCGCTACCTGCTGGATCAGGGCGGCACCGGGCTGTCGGTCGCGCTGGATCTGCCCACGCAGTGCGGCTACGACTCCGACGACCCCGAATACGGCGAGGAGGTGGGCCGCGTCGGTGTCGCGGTCGACACCCTCGCCGACGCGGAGATCCTCTTCGACGGCATTCCGCTGGACAAGATCAGCACCAGCTTCACGATCAACGGCACGGCGGCCATCCTGCTGGCGTTCTACGTCGCGGCCGCGGAGAAGAAGGGGGTGCCGCGGGCCAAGCTCACCGGCACCATTCAGAACGACATCCTCAAGGAGTACGCGTCGCGCGGGACCTGGATCTGGCCGCCCGAGCCGTCGCTGCGACTGATCGCCGACACCATCGAGTTCTGCGCGGCCGAGGTGCCCAAGTTCAACGCGATCTCGGTGGCCGGGGCGCACTTCCGCGACGCGGGCGCCAACGCGGTGCAGGAGATGGCGTTCACCCTCGCCGACGGCGTCACGTACTGCGACACCGTCGTCGAGCGCGGGCGCATGACCATCGACCAGTTCGCGCCGCAGATCTCGTTCTTCTTCTACACCCACGGGGACTTCTTCGAGGAGATCGCCAAGTACCGCGCTGGTCGGCGGCGCTGGGCGACGATCGTGCGCGAGCGCTACGGGGCGTCGTCGGACAAGGCGTCGATGTTCCGGTTCGGTTGTGTGGCCGGCGGCGCATCGCTGTTCGCGCCGCAGGCCCAGAACAACCTCGTTCGCGTCGCGTATGAGGCGATGGCCGCGGTACTGGGTGGTGTGCAGTCGATGTTCACCGCGGCGTGGGACGAACCGTTCGCCCTGCCCAGTGAGGAGTCGGCCACGCTGGCGTTGCGTACGCAGCAGATCCTCGCTTATGAGACCGGCGTGACCAAGGTCGCCGATCCGCTCGGCGGGTCGTACTTCGTCGAGGCGCTCACCGACGCGACGGAGGAGAAGATCATCGAGATCATGCACGATCTCGAGACCCACGGCGGCATGGTCCGTGCGATCGAGGACGGCTACCTGCAGGGTCTGATCGCCGACGAGGCGTTCAAGATCCACCAGGAGATCGAGTCCGGTGCGCGACCGGTGGTGGGGGTCAACAAGTTCGTCTCCGATGAGCCGCCGCCCGAGATCGCGACCTACGAACTCGACGCCGAGGGCCGCGACCTGCAACTCAAGCGGCTGGCGAAAGTCAAGGCCGAGCGCGACGCCACCGCGGTCAAGGAGGCGTTGGCGGCGCTGGCGCGTTCGGCGGAAGGCGACGACAACCTGATGCACAAGCTGGTCGACTGCGCCAATGCCTACTGCACTGTGGGAGAGATGGTTTCGACGCTCAAGTCGGTGTGGGGCGAGTTCCAGCAGCCGGTGGTGTTCTGATGGCGGACTCTTCGACGGCCGGCCCGGTGCGGGTTCTGGTCGCCAAACCCGGGCTGGACGGACACGACCGCGGCGCCAAGATCGTCGCACGGACGCTGCGCGATGCGGGTTTCGAGGTGATCTACACCGGAATCCGTCAGCGCATCGAAGACATCGTGTCGATCGCTTTGCAGGAAGACGTTGCGCTGGTGGGTCTTTCGATCCTCTCCGGCGCGCACGTGGCGCTCACCACGCGGACGGTGGAGGCTCTGCGCGCGGCCGACGCCGGCGACATCGCGGTCGTCGTCGGCGGCACCATCCCGCAGGGTGACGTGCCCAAGCTCCTGTCCGCGGGCGCGGCTGCGGTGTTCCCGACGGGCACGTCGCTCGACACCCTGGTCGACGAGGTCCGCAAGCTGACGATGAGCCACCAGTGACCTGCTCGGCACTGAATTTCCGGAGGACGAACTGACATGCGCCTTGGCGTGATGATCGGGGCCGAACGCGGCGATATGGCGCGCAAGGTGAACAAGCTGGTCTCCGATATCGAGTGGGCCGAATCGGCGGGAATGGACACCGCGTGGATGCCGCAGGTGCCCAACGACTTCGACTGCCTGACCATGGTGGCGCTGATGGCCGCCCACACCTCGAAGATCGAGCTGGGTACCGCGGTGGTGCCGCTGCAGGCGCAGCACCCGATCGCACTTGCGCGTCAGGCCTTGTCGGTGCATGCGATGGCGGGCGGGCGCCTCGCGCTCGGCGTGGGACCGTCACACCACTGGATCGTGCGCGACATGCTCGGGATTCCCTATGAGAAGCCGGCCGCCTACACCCGCGACTATCTTGAGGTGCTCAACGCCGCGCTCGCAGGCCCCGGCGACGTCGACGTCGAGAACGACACCTTCACGGTGCACAACCCCACCGTCCTCGGCGCGGAGCGCCCGCTGCCGGTGCTGGTGGCCGCGTTGGGCCCGGTGATGCTGCAGATCGCCGGGGAGCGCGCCGACGGCACCGTGCTGTGGATGGCCGATGAGAAGGCGATCGGCGAGCACATCGCGCCCAAGATCAACAAGGCTGCCGCCGAGGCGGGCAGGCCCGCTCCGCGCATCGTTGCGGGCATTCCGGTGTGCCTGTGCGCGAATTCGGAGATCGAGACGGCCAAAGCGCGGGCGAACCGTATTCTCGCCGAGGCCGAGACGTCGCCGAACTACCAGCGATTGTTGGACCGTGGCGACGCGCGTGACGTGGGTGACTTGTGTGCGGCCGGTGACGAGGAAGCCATCCTGGCGCGGTTCAAGCGGTTCGCCGATGCGGGAGTCACCGACCTGTCGGTGCGGCTGCTGCCGATCGGCGAGAGCCGCGACGAACTCATTGCGTCGAAGTACAGGACGCGCGAGGTGATCGGCGAACTGGCCAAGGCTGTGCGGTGAGCGGCCCGCTGGCCGGTATCCGCATCATCGAGGTTGGCGTCATGCTGGCCGGGCCGTACGCCACCATGCTGTTGGCGGACCTGGGCGCCGAGGTCATCAAGGTCGAGCCGCCGGGTGGCGAGATCTCGCGGCAGGTCGGCGACAGCTACTTCGCCAGTCTCAACCGCAACAAGAAGAGCGTCGTGCTTGACCTGCGGTCGGACGCCGGGCGGCAGCGACTGGGCGAACTCGTCGCGGATTCCCATGCGCTGCTGGTGAATATGAAACCGTCGGCGATCAAGAAGCTCGGCCTGACGTACGATTCTCTCAAGCGGTTCAACGAACGCATCGTCTGTGTGGCGATGACGGGCTTCGGGCTGGAGGGCGGCGACGATCCGGCGTTCGACTACGTCATTCAGGCGGCGACCGGCGTCGCGGCCATGACCGGACATCCGGACGAACCGCCGACCTTGCCGGGGTACTCGTCGGCAGACAACTCGACCGGGCTGGCCGCGGCGTTGGGTCTGCTGGCGCAGATCGTGTCGGGCCGTGGTGGTCAGGTCGACGTGTCGCTGCGGGATGTGATGTTCTCCCAGTTGAACTACCGCGCGTCGGCGTACCTCAACGACGGTGCGGAGCCGTTGCGCTATCCGTTTGGGGCGCACTCGTATTACGTTCCGGCGCAACTGTTCGCGACGGCGGACGGTTATCTGGCGCTGTTCATCACCCATGACGGGTTCTGGCGGGCGTTCTCGGCCGAAGCGGGTATCGAGGGTTTTCCGACCATGGCCGAACGGGCAGCCCAGCGCGACGAGGTGCTGGCGGTGGTGGCCGCGGCGTTGGCCACCGACACCGCCGCGAGTTGGGAGTCGCGGTTGCGTCCGCTGGGAATTCCCGTCGCCGCGGTGCGCACACTGCCCGAAGCGTTGGAGCAGACGCCCGAGGTGGTCGTCACCGCGGGGGATTTCCGGTTGGTGCGCAGCCCGATTCAGATCGTCGGCTATGACCCCGAATACCGGCCGGCACCCCGCGTCGACGAACACGGCGATATCGCGGCTCAGTCGTCGTAGGTCACGCTGATCGTGTCGGTTTCCGGGATCGCTTGGCAGGTCAGGATGTATCCCTCTTCGACCTCGTCCTCGTCGAGGGCGTCGTTGATGCGCATCGTCGCGCGGCCCTCGGTCAGCTTGCCCATGCAGGTGCCGCAGTTGCCGGCTTCGCACGAGAAGGGCGGCGACAATCCGGCTCGCCTGGCGCTTTCCAGCAGCGTCTCGTTGGCGACGCGCGACACCGATACCTTCTTGCGGTCGAGGACGATCGTCACCTGTCCTGGTTGGTCAGGCATCGGATCCGCCGTCATCTATAGCTCTCCTGGCATATCGGTTCTAACTGAGCGAGAATATCATTCTCGTTAAATGATACGCTATTCTCAAAGCGAAATCCGGCTCGGTTGACACTAGTGAGGACAGAGTGTGAGTGAGGCGATCGCGCTCGCCTTCGAGCAGCGTGAATACACGCTGTCGCAGCTGGATGCGCTGGCCGCAGGCATGGCGGCCACCCTGGAGCGGCGCGGTGTGCACGCCGGAGACCGAGTGGCGCTCATGTCGTCCAATCGCCCGGAGTTCGTCGTCGCGCTGCGCGCCGTCTGGCAGCTGGGCGCCTCGGCAGTACTGCTCAGCCCGGCGTGGCGGCGCGCAGAGATCGAGCACGCCCTCGCACTGACCCGACCGACGCACGCGGTCGGCGATCACCCGGTGCTCGCCGAACTCATGCCGATGCTCTCGCTCGACGACCCGATCGAGCCGGGGCGGCGCGAGTTCCACTCACCCGATCCGCAGAGCGACGCGATGTTCGTGTTCAGCTCGGGCACCACCGGCATGCCGAAGGCGGTACGTCATACCCATGCGGCGTTCGATGTCGCGGTGCGGCACTGGCGCGACGCGCTGCAGCTGTCTGCCTCGGACCGCATGCAGATCATGACGCCGCCGTCGCACATTCTGGGCCTGCTCAACATCGTCATGGCGCTCGAGACCGGCACGTGGATCCGACTGCATCGGCGCTTCGACATCGAGCTCATGCTGCGACATATCGAGAGCGACCGGATCACCATCGAGATGGCGGTCGCCCCAATTGCTTTGGCGCTTGCTGCACATCCCGATCTGGAGTCCTACGACCTTTCGTCTCTGCGCTACATCATGTGGTGCGCGACCCCTGTCACGGCCAGCGTCGCCGAAGCCGTCACCGCCAGGACCGGGGTGAAGTGGGTGACCGCATACGGCGCAAGCGAGTTGCCGGTGATCTCGTGCAACGACATCGACGGCAACCACCTGGACACCGTGGGCCGGCCCGTACCGGGCGTGCGCGTGCGGGTGGTGTCACTGGACACCGGTGCGGTCCTCGGGGTGGGTGAGGCCGGCGAGATCGAGGTGCAATCGGATTCGGTGATGGCGGGTTATCTGCCCTCGTCCGCGACCGCCGGAGCATTCCACGACGGCTGGTATCGCACGGGTGACGTTGGTTTCCTCGACGACGACGGGTGGCTGCGCATCACCGACCGGTCGAAGGAAATGATCAAGGTGCGTGGTTTTCAGGTCGCACCCGCGGAGGTGGAGGCGATTCTGCACGGGCACGCCGCCGTCGAGGACTGCGCGGTGTTCGGTGTGCCCGACACCGTCAACGGCGAAGCGATCATCGCCGCCGTGAAGGTGAATACATCAGTGCCGGAGAATGATCTGGTGTCGTGGGTCGGGGAGCGGTTGGCGTCGTACAAGCGACCCAGCCGGGTCCTCGTCGTGCCCGAGGTCCCGCGCCTGCCATCGGGCAAGGTCTTGCGTCGAGTGCTGAAGGAGCATTTGTGGACGTCCGTCTGACCAGTGAACAACAACAGCTGAGGTCCGCCGCCGCGAGCCTGGCCGACGACCTCGGTCCTGGGTCGGTGGCCGACCTCGACGATGCGAATCGGGTTGCCAGGCTGGAGAAGGCCGTGGACGCCACGGGATTTCGCACGCTTCGCTCGGACGGCGCATCGGGGGTCGAAGTC
Source organism: Mycobacterium sp. 852002-51152_SCH6134967 (assembly GCF_001667105.1). Taxonomy (NCBI): domain Bacteria; kingdom Bacillati; phylum Actinomycetota; class Actinomycetes; order Mycobacteriales; family Mycobacteriaceae; genus Mycobacterium; species Mycobacterium sp. 852002-51152_SCH6134967. The sequence goes on from NZ_LZIK01000033.1 coordinate 72,056, forward strand.
GCGATCGTGGCCGAGGAGTTCGCCCGAAAGCTTGTCGACGTGCCCTTCATCGGGCCCGTGCTCGCCGACGACCTCAAGATGCGCAGCGGTCGTGAGCCGGTTGGCGCGGAGGCGGCGGAGTCGGTGGACCTGACGAAAAGCCTTGACGGCGTGGTCGAGTCGCCCGCCGAGCTCGACGGTCTGTCCGAGCAGGACGCGGGCCGGTGGCGCGCGCTGGCGTTGACGGTGACGTGCGCCGACCTGGTCGGCGCGGCCAGAGGAGCGCAGGATCTGGCCGTCGAATACGCCAAGGTGCGCGAACAGTACGGTGCGACGATCGGCTCCTATCAGGCGGTCGGTCATCTCCTGGCCGAGAGCCTCGCGCTGATCGAGGGCTCGGTCAGCGTGCTGCGGCATGCCGCGTGGGCGGTCGACGAGTTGCCGCCCACCGAGGCGATCGAGGCGGCGCGGGTCGCCAAAATCTACTGTGCGCGCTCGGCTTTGACCGTCTGTGAGACCTCGATACAGGTGCACGGCGGAATCGGTAACACCTGGGAGTGCCTGGCCCACGTCTACCTGCGCCGGGTGTTGGCCGCCACCGAGACGTGGCCCGTGAAGTTGGAGGAGCTGTCCATTGGACTTTCGTGACTCACCGGAGGAAGCCGCGTTCCGCGAGCGGCTACGCGGCTGGCTGACCGAACAGAAGGGCAGGTTCCCGACGTCGGGCGACGAGTACTGGGCCGCCCAGGGAGCCTGGCACCAGGCACTCTACGAAGCCGGCTTCTTCGGCACGTCGTGGCCGAAAGAGTATGGCGGACAAGATCTGCCGCCGGTTTACGACGTCATCGTCGACGAGGAGATCGCCAAGGCGGGGGCGCCGGCGCGGCCGAGCCTCGGCTATCTGGTGGTCGGAATGTCGCACCACGGCAGCGAGGAGCTTCGCCAGCGCTTCCTGCCCGGCATGATCAACGGCACGGAGCGGTGGTGCCAGGGCTTCTCCGAGCCGGGTGCGGGTTCCGATCTGGCATCGCTGACGACGACCGCGACTCGCGAGGGCGACGAGTACGTCGTCCACGGCCACAAGATCTGGACCAGCTATTCCGACGTGGCCGACTGGTGTCTGCTGCTGGCCCGCACCGAGAAAGATGTGCCCAAGCACAAGGGCATTTCGGCGTTCATCGTGTCGATGCACCAGCCGGGGATAGAACAGCGGCCGTTGAAGATGATCAGCGGCGTCACCAAGGAGTTCGGCCAGGTGCTGTTCGATGGGGCCCGGGTGCCGGCGGAGAACATGGTCGGTGCGCCCGGTGAGGGCTGGAAGTTGGCTATGACCGTCGTCAGCCACGAGCGCGAGCCGTCGACGCTGGGGTTCTCGGCCCGCTATGGAAAGCTGGTGCGGCAGTTGGCCGCCCGCGTGGAAGGCCCGGCTCCCGAGGAGCTGGCGTGGGCGTGGGTGCAGACCGAGATGCTGCGGCTGCACGTGCGCAGGCGGCTGTCCGAACAGCTCGACGGGCTGACGCACGGGCCGCAGGGCTCGCTGGACAAGCTGCTGATGACCTGGACCGAGCAGTCGGTCGGCCACGCCGCGCTGGCCACCGTCGGCACCGGCGATCCCGAGTTGTTCGGGGCCTATATGTACAGCCGCGCGCAGAGCGTGATGGGCGGTACCTCCCAGATTCAGAAGAACATCATCGCTTCGCGCATTCTCGGATTAGGAGTCTAAGTTGTACGACCTACCACCGGAGATCGACGTTCAGGCCGACGGCCCGTTGCGCATCATCACCCTGAACCGGCCGGACTCCCTGAATTCGGTCAACGACGACCTGCACAGCGGACTCGCCTGGCTGTGGCCGCGGCTGGCCGAGGACCGGGAGGCTCGCGCGGCGGTGATCACCGGTGCGGGAAGGGCATTTTCGGCCGGCGGCGACTTCGGTTATCTCGAGGAGCTGCGTCAGGACGCGGACCTGCGTGCCAAGACGATCCTGCACGGGCGCGAGATCGTGCTGGGCATGGCGCGCTGCCGGATTCCGGTGGTGGCGGCCGTCAACGGTCCCGCGATGGGGCTGGGCTGCAGCCTGGTGGCGTTGTCCGACATCGTCTACATCAAAGACGATGCCTACCTCGCCGATCCACACGTCCAGGTCGGGTTGGTCGCCGCCGACGGTGGACCGCTGGTGTGGCCGCTGGAGATGAGCCTGCTGCACGCCAAGGAGTACGCGCTGACCGGCGCGCGGATCTCGGCGCAGCGCGCCGCCGAACTGGGCCTGGCCAATCACGTCGTCGAAGACCCGCTGAGCGAGGCGATCGCCTGTGCGAAGAAGATCATGGAACTGCCGCGCCAGGCGGTCGAAAGCACCAAGCGGCTGTTGAACATTCACCTCGAGCGGTCGGTGCTGGCCGTGCTCGACTACGCCAACACCGCGGAGGAGCAGTCGTTCAAGACCGACGACTTCCGCGAGATCGTCACCCGCCTGAACGCCAAGAAGAAATAGGCGCGAGCGTGCGTGTCTGCACACGACACGCCGCTCTTTGTCGGCATTTTGGGCACGCTCAAGGCATGGCGAGCGTGCGCACAAAGCGGCCTCAAAGCGCGCGGCACGGTTCGTCATGTGCAAACGCGCACCGTCACGCTGGCGCGACGGTGCGCAAACTGCTGTAGAACCGCGGCGTGTCGTGTGCAGACACGCACGCTCGCGGAACAAGGAGTAAAGAAGAAACTACTTGGGTGGGAAGCGCAGTGCTCCGTCGAGGCGGATGATTTCGCCGTTGAGATAGTCGTTCTCGATGATGCTCTGCGCCAGTTGCGCGTACTCCGTCGACCGGCCCATCCGCTTGGGGAACGGCACCTGCGGACCCCAGTACTGCTCGAGTTGGTCGGCGGCCTGTCCGTACGCGGGGGTGTTGATGGTGCCCGGCGCGATGGTGACCACGCGGATACCCAGCGGCGAGAGATCGCGGGCCGCATTCAGCGTCATGCCGATCACGCCGCCCTTGGCCGCGGCATACGGCAGCTGGCCGATCTGACCCTCGTAACCGGCGATCGACGCGGTGTTGACGATCACGCCGCGGGCGCCCTCGTCGAGCGGCTCGGACTTCGCGATCTCGGCAGCCGCCAGCCGCATCACGTTGAAGACCGCGGTCAGATAGAACTCGATCGTCGTCTTGAAGCCGTCGAGGGCCAGCGGGGAGCCGTCCTTGCCGATCAGCCGGCCACCGCTGGCCGGGCCGCCGTGGGTGTCCACGGAGATCCGCAGGGGCGCCAGCGCCGCGGCCTCGGCGATCGCCGCGTTGACGGACTCCTCGGACGTCGCGTCGGTGCGGACGTAGCGCACACCGAGTTCGCTCTCCAGCTTCTTGCCCTTGTCGTCGGCCATGTCCGCGACGACGACCTTGGCTCCCGCGCCGTGCAACCGGCGCACCGTCGCCTCGCCGAGACCGCCGGCGCCACCAACCACGATTGCCGAGCTACCCGCGATCTGCATATGGTTCCCCTTCTTGCAACTGGCACTCTCGGCTTGAGAGAATAACATTCTCATACGTCGAGACGGAGATACACATGCCTGAAGCCGTGATCGTTTCTGCACTGCGCACCCCCATCGGCACCGCGATGAAGGGCACGTTGCGAGACACCGACGCCTACGAGCTGGCCGAGCACGTGGTCGGCGCGGCAGCCGGCGAGGTGAACGGGCTGCCGATCGACGACGTCATCCTCGGCGAGGGGCTCTACGGCGGCGGTGTGATCGCCCGCCACGCCGCAATCACCGCGGGCCTGACCTCGGTGCCCGGGCTGTCGAACAACCGGCATTGCGCCGCGGGCCAGGCCGCGGTCCAGAGCGCCGCCGCCAGCATCCGCGCCGGCATGGACCAGGTGGTGATCGCCGGTGGGGTGAACTCCGCCTCCACCACGCCGCGCTTCACCCGCCGCGCCAGCAGCGCGAAAGACGCCGCGATGCTCGACTGGTTTCCCCCGACGCACCCTGACCGCGCCGACGCGCCGAACATGGACATGTCGATCACCGTCGGCTGGAACGCTGCCGTGCGCGCGGGCGTCAGCCGCGAAGAGATGGACGAGTGGGCGCTCGGCTCGCACCGCAAGGCGATCCAGGCGATCGACGAGGGCCGCTTCAAGGACGAGATCGTTCCGATCGAGACGCCCTACGGACAGTTCGATACCGATGAGCATCCGCGTCGCGACACCAGCATCGAGAAGCTGGCCGCGCTCAAGCCGCTGCATCCTGAGATCGAGGGCTTCTCCATCACCGCAGGCAACGCCTGCGGCGCCAACGACGGCGCCGCCGTGCTGACGTTGGCCAGCGACCGGCTCGGGCTGGCCTCGTTGGGCACCGTTCAGGCGTGGGCATCGGTCGGCGTCGATCCTGCTTTCACCGGACTGGCGCCCGTCGAGGCGATCCCGAAAGCGCTCAAGCGAGCGGGTATTTCGCTCGCCGACGTCGATCTGTTCGAGATCAACGAGGCGTTCGCGGCGATGTGCGTGGCCACCGTCAAACTGCTCGACATCAACCCCGACCGCGTCAACGTCAGCGGAAGCGGTTGCTCGCTCGGCCACCCCGTGGCAGCCACCGGCGCGCGGATGCTCGTCACGCTCGTCCACGAATTGCGCAGGCGCGGCGGGGGGATCGGGGTCGCCGCGATGTGCGCGGGCGGCGGCATGGGATCGGCAACGGTCATCGAGGTGGCCTGAGCCGCCCGGCGGCGGCATCAAGCAGGCGCTCCGTAGACTGCCAGACGATGACCAGCTCAGACGATATTGCGGAGCTCATCGAGGCGGCACGCAACGGATCGGCCCGCGCGACCGGCCGATTGCTCAGCATTGTCGAAAGCCCCCGGCGCAGCGAGCTTCTCGACGCGCTCGGGCCCGTAGAGGTGCCGCGAGTGGTGGGAGTGACCGGGCCGCCGGGTGCGGGGAAATCGACGACGGTCGGTGCGCTCGTCGGCGCGTACCGTGAGCGAGGCGTGCGCGTCGCGGTGCTCGCGGTCGACCCGTCGTCGCCATACAGCGGGGGAGCGCTGCTCGGCGACCGGATCCGCATGGCCGCCCACATCAACGATCCCGATGTGCTGATCCGATCCGTCGCCGCCCGTGGGCATCTCGGTGGGCTGGCCGCCGCGGTGCCCGCAGCCATCCGCGTTCTCGCGGCGCTGTCCTACGGGCTGGTGGTGCTGGAGACCGTCGGGGTCGGACAGTCCGAGATCGAGATCGCCGCGGTCGCCGATCCCACCGTCGTCATCCTCAATCCCGGCGCCGGTGACGCCGTGCAAGCGGCCAAGGCCGGCCTGCTGGAAGTCGCCGACATCGTGGTGGTGAACAAGGCCGATCGCGAAGGGGCCGACCAGACCGTGCGCGACCTTCGCGCCGAGAGCAGCGCCCCCGTCCTGAAACTGATTGCCGCACAAGGCGACGGTCTTCCTGAACTCGTCGACGCGATCGAGGCGCATCACCGCTCCGACAGCCCGGAACGGCGCGCCGCGCGCGCCAGGACGCAGATCTTGTCGCTGGCGCAGACGCTGCTGCGCACGCATCCGGAACTGGACCGGCTGGCCGCAGCCGTCGCCGACGGCACCGACGACCCCTACACCGCCGCCGAGCGCCTCTTCGTCGACCGGGAGCGACCCTGAGCCTGCTCCGGTAGGTCGAGCAGCCGGCGGGACATCCGAATCAACTGAGCGCGAAGAATTTCGGCGTCGAGATCGGAAACCAGCGGATGCATCACCGCCACGCTGATCGCACTCGACAGCACCGCCGCGTGCAGCCGGGCCTCCGGTCCGGCCTGGGTGCCCAGCAGCGCGGCATACAGACGCTCGATGAACCGTTGGAACGGCTCATGTTCGGCCTGAAGCCGGATGATCACCGGATCGAACTGCAGCACGCTGACGACTCCGCGTCGTTCGACGGCCTGGTCGATCATCCGGTCGAGCAGGATCTCGCGTGACTTGAGGCCGTGGTCGGCCGACTCGGCAGCTTCGAGCGCGTCCTCAAGATAGCCCATCTCGCGTTCGGTGATCGCGATGACGATCTCTTCCTTCGTCTTGAACTGGCGATACACCGCCGCCTTGGTCACCCCGATTTCATCCGCGATCATCTGCAGCGAGGTGCCGCTGACCCCGTGTTCGGCGATCAAGGCCACCGCGGCGTCCAAGACCCTGGTCTGGGCAGCGGTGCGGGTGATCGCACTGAATTTTTGCTCTGCCACCGCCATGTCGTCGAGGGTAGCCCAGCATTGACCGCTTGGTTGCCGATCGGCTACCGTTCGAGTAGCCGATCGGCAACTGACTTTGGAGCGCACATGAGACGAACTGATGGCGAGTTGATCATGCTGTGGGCCTTGCCCGCGATGGTGATCATCTGGGCGTCCGCGTTCTTCCTGTTTCCCGGCTTCCTGCATCCGATGTCACCGACGATGTCCGCGCAGGAGGTCGCAGACTTCTATCGCGACGAGACGGCCCGAATCCGCTACAGCATGATCCTGTTCAACTGGTTCGGTGTGGGTTTGATCCCGACGGTGATCCTGCTGGCGATGCAGGTACGCAAGATGGCACACCGCACGCCGATCCTGTCCTACTGCCTGATCGCCTGCGCGGGCGGTCCACCGACGCTGTTCCTGATCGCCAACATGTTCTGGCTCTTGGGGTCGTTCCGGCCCGAGCGTGCCCCCGAGCTGACTCAACTGCTCAACGACCTCGCCTGGGTCACCTTCACGGTGCTGGTCCCGTACCTGATTGCGCAGTGTCTGGTGCTCGCCCTGGCGATCTATTGGGATCGTCGAGACCAACCGGTCTTTCGGCCATGGGTGGCGCACTTCAATCTGTTCATCGCCGCCGCATTGGTGCCCGCGGCATTCGGGGCGGTGACGTTCGAGGGCCCGTTTGCGTGGGACGGCGTGCTGTCGTTCTGGCTCAAGAACATCGCGATCGCCGTCTGGATCGTGGTGATGGGAGTCGTTCTCGCCCAGAATATCCGCCGCCAACGTGCCGAAGTCGCGGTCGGCGCATGAGCGCGTTGAGCGCAGAACCGGTGGCGGCGCCCGATCCGCCCAAAGATTCACGGTGGGGCAGGCTGGTCTGGAACTTCCGCTATCACCCCAAGCGTGAGCTGTGGTTCGCGTGGTGGGTGATGGTGGTCTTCTACCAGTTGTACGGCGTGCTGTTCTTCCTCGTCACACGGGTGCAACCGCCGCCGAGCCCCGACTGGGACACGCCGTTGATCGTGCAGTGGTTCGCCGATCGCCATCTCGGCCTGCTCAGCGGGTTCGGCGTCGTGTTCCTGATCTCGGGCATGTGTGCGCCGATGAATGCGCTTCTCGCATACTCGATGTGGCGGATGTCGGTAAGTCGTGTCTTCGCCTACTCGTACCTGATCATGTACTCGCTGGCAGCGCTGCCCGGCATGCTCGTGATGGCGATCGCGATGACCGTCGGCGCGCTCCGGCCGGACCGTAACCCCGAACTGATCGTGTGGATGTACGACTTCGCGTTCCTGTCGTTCAGCGGAACGATGGGCGTCTTCCTGGTCGGCTCGGTGGTCTGGCTGGTGGCGATCCTGCTCGACAAGAACAACGTGTTCCCGAAGTGGTTCGCGTACCTGGGGCTGTGCAATGCGCTGACCGAAGTCGTCGTCGCACCGGCCTGGATCTTCCAACGCGGCGCTTTCGCGTGGAACGGTGCGATCGCGTGGTGGATCAACATGGTCGTCTTCGTCACCTACACCGCGGCGTTCATCATGCTGCTGCGCAAAATGATCGAGCGGGAGGATTTCGGCACGGGACCGCTGCCCGATCTGCCACCGAAAGACTCAACCGAAGCCACCGAAGCGGTGGAGGCGGCCCGATGACCGACGTCGTTGGCGCCGCGCCGAAACCGCTCGAGGATCAGCCCCAACGGCGAGTGCCCGGCCAGCCCGACATGTGGCTGTTCGTGTTGTTCGAGGCGCTGCTGTTCACCGGCTACTTTTCGGTCTACCTGGCCCTGCGCACGCAGAACGAGGAACTCTTCCTGCAGTCCCAAGCCGATCTTGACCTGCGGATTGGAGTCTTCAACACCATTGTCCTGCTGACGAGTTCGTGGGCGATCGCCCGGTGCGTGCAAGCCGCGCGCGGCGGTTCGTACCGTTCGGCGACGACGTACGCCTATGTGACCGTGGGTCTGGGGGTGACGTTCGTGGTGTCGAAGGTGTTCGAGTGGATTCTGGAGATCCGCATGGGGAACACGTTCACCAGCGCCGAGTTCTTCCAGCACTACTTCTTCCTCACGTCGCTGCACTGCATCCACGTGTTGATCGGCTTCATCGTGTTGGGTGTGGTCCTCTACCAGTTGCGCAGCCCGGCGCGACGCTCGCAGGAACTCGTCGAAACCGGCGCGACGTACTGGCACACAGTCGATTTCCTGTGGGTGCTGATCTTTGCAATGCTCTACATCGTGAGGTGATCGGTGAGCAACACCATGAACAAGAGACTCGTCATCGCCTGGGCGATCCTGACGTTGTTGACGTTGGTCTACGTCTGGCTGGATGGGGCGGTCGACCAGAACGGCACCCTGAAGGCCAGCACCGTGGTCACAGTCAGCGCAATCGTCATCTCACTCATCAAGGTGCGCATCATCTTTCGCGAGTTCATGGAGGTACGCCACGCCCCGGACTGGCTGCGCCGCCTCACCGACGGCTGGGTGGTTCTCGTCGCCACTTGCCTGTTGAGCAGCTACTTCATCGGAATGGCCGTAGCCTGAGCGGCACTCGACGCTGAGTGTGCGGTTTCATACGCAGCACGCGCGACGAGCGTATCGGGTCGCACAATCGAGCACCGGCGGGCGTGCGAACCGCGAGTTACACGCGCGCCGAGGCGGCAAGGCCCGCGCGGTAGCCGAACACCATTGCGGGGCCGATCGTTCCACCGGCGCCGCCGTACGCCTTGCCGGTTGCTCCGGCCATCGCATTGCCCGCGGCGAACAAACCCGGGATCGCCGACCCGTTGACGTGCAGCACCCGGCCGTCGCAGTCGGTGCGGGGGCCGCCCTTGGTGCCCATCGCGCCGATCGACACCGGCACGGCATAGTAGGGCGGCGTGTCGATCGGGCCGAGGGTGCGGCCGGGGGGCGTCGGCGCCTTGTCGTCGCCCCAATACCCGTCGTAGGCGCTCGAGCCCCGCGCGAAATCCGGGTCGCGATCGTGGGCGACGCCGTCGTTCCACGATTGCAGTGTGCGTGCCAAGCCGTCGGGGTCGATGCCGGTCTTCTCGCCGAGCTCCACCAGGTCCTTTGACGGTGAGAACCAGTCGGGGGCAGGGCCATCCGGTTCTATGCCGAGGAATCCGTACTTCTTCAGATGCAGCGAGTCGAAGACGATCCAGGCAGGATCGTTGGCATAGCCGAGCTTGGGATCGAGATAGTGAAACGGCCCCGCCATCGAGTTGTACTCGCCGGCCTCGTTGAGAAACCGCTTACCCGCCCGGTTGACGATGATGCTGCGCGGCCGGGTTCTTTCCAGCCGGACGCTGCGGCTGCGCGGCCGACCCTGGAACGTGTCGCCGGGAAGTTGGACGATCGGCACCCACCACGCCTCGCCCATGTTGGCCAGATCGGCGCCGTGCGCCATCGCCATCCGCAGGCCGTCTCCGGTGTTGTTGGGCGGTGAGACGGGTCCGCGCATCGGCCCCCGCAGATACGCCTCGACCAGCTTGCGGTCCCACTCGAACCCACCGGTTCCCAGGATCACGCCTCGACGGGCCCGCACGGTGAACTCGTTGCCGTCCTGCGAGATTCGCGCGCCGGTGATGCCGAGGGGGTCGGAGAGCAGTTCGACCGCGCGCGCGTTGGTCCGCGGCGTCACACCGAGGGTCAGCAACCCCTTCAACAGCCCGGCGACCAGCGCCGTGCCCGCGACGCAGTAGTCGCCGGATTCGTCGTCGACCGAGGCGTGGATGCGCGCGCGCGTCTCGGCGTCGATGCCGACGTTGCTGAAATCCGCCGGAAACGAGGTGATGCGGTCGCGCCACTCACCCAGCAGGCTCAAGTCGAAAGGCTTGGCGTTGAGCGAACGCCCACCGGAGGGCCGCCCCCCGGGGAGCTCGGGCTTGTAGTCGGGGAACCCCTCGGCGACCTCGAAACGCAGATCGCTGTGTGCCTCAACGAAATCGAGCATCTCGGGTCCGGTGCGCACAAATGTCTCGACGAGGTCGTCGTCCATGTATCCCAGCGATTGGGCCCGCAGGTAGGCCATCGCGTCCTCGACAGAAAGCTCACCGTCCGCGGCGCGCTTGTGTGCCGGGATCCAGATGATGCCGCCCGAGACCGCCGTCGTACCGCCCACGGTCGCGGCCTTCTCGTAGATCTCCACCGAAGCGCCATTGGCCGCCGCGGCCAGGGCCGAGGTCAGACCGGCCCCGCCGCTGCCGAGTACGACCACGTCGACGTCATGATCCCAATCCGTCACGTGCTGCTCCTTCCGGCTGGAGTGACCCTCTAGTTGAGGATCGCTGACAACTCGTCGGCCGCCCTGATGACCGCGTCTCTGCCGCGCGTCAGGACGTCCTCGCGATGCGAGATGAGGTTGATACATGTCGGCGGCGCCGGTGGCCGTCGGCGCACCGGGACCGCGAGCCCGTAGGTGTTCGGCTCGATCTCGCCGTGGGTGATCACCCACCCCTGTTCCCGGGTCAGCGGCACCAGGTCACGCTCGTCGGGACGCGGCGGCATGCTCGCCAGCAACGCGATTCCCGCGGCGCCCCGGTCCAGCGGATAGCGGCTGCCCTCATGGAAGGACAGTTGGTAGAAGACGTTGGTCGGCACGACGACGGCGATCGCGACCTGCTGATCACCTTCGGCGACGAGAAGCGACACCGTGCTCGCCAGTTCGTCGGCAAGACCCCGCAGCGTCGGCAGGCTCAACTGGCGCACGTTGTTGTCGAACGACGCGCCGAGCACCGCCAGCGCCGCGGCCGAGCGGTAGCGGCCGTCCTCGCCCTTGGCCACCAACCGGAACTGCGACAGCGTCGACAGCAACCGGTAGGCGATGGTCCGGTGCACACCGATGTCGTCGGCGACCTGCTGGGCGGTCAGGCCGGTGCGGGAGCTCGCGACCAGCTGCAAGGCGGCCAACCCTCTGGCCAGTGTCTGCGAGCCGGGTGCCCCGTTACGCACGGCACTGATCGGCTCCGTCTGCCGGGCCCGGCCGTGCTCGACACGCTGTCGGGCTCCGCCCTGCTCGACCTGATGTCGGGCTCCGCCCTCTGAAGGCATGGCGTCCCTTCCTCGACTTCCCTTGACATCTAGCTGCCGCGAGAGTGATGCTCTGACTATAGTGCACGTGGGTGTGCGATAAATGAGCAGAGTGCTTACAGAATACGAGAATTCAATTCTCGTGGTCAAGAGAGGGTGAGCGTGCCTGAGTCGGATTCGCTGGTGGCTTCCGAGGCCGACGAACGTTCTGCGGCAGCGGAATTCGAAAGCGTCTGGAGCGATTTGCAGGGCGTCTCGTTCGCTCAGGGCTACCTCGACGCCGGTGGGACCCGCACCCGCTATCTGCATACCGGTGACACCGACAAGCCGGTGCTCGTCTTCCTGCACGGCTCCGGTGGGCATGCGGAGGCCTATGTGCGCAACCTGGAGGCGCACGCCGAGCACTTCTCGGTCTGGTCGATCGACATGCTCGGCCACGGCTACACCGACAAACCCGGTCATCCGCTGGAAGTCGGCCACTACGTCGACCACCTGCTGGCGTTCCTCGACGCCGTCGGGGCCGACCGCGCCCACGTCAGCGGTGAGTCGCTCGGTGGTTGGGTCGCGGCGCGATTCGCGGTCGACCACCCCGACCGGCTGGACCGGCTGGTGCTCAACACCGCGGGCGGCTCGCAGGCCGATCCCGAGGTGATGAAGCGGATCATCACCCTGTCTATGGCCGCCGCCGAGAACCCGACGTGGGAGACGGTGCAGGCCCGCATCAAGTGGCTGATGGCAGACAAGACCAAGGATTACGACGACATCGTCGCCAGCAGGCAGCGGGTGTACCGGCAGCCGGGGTTCGTTGCGGCGATGCGCGACATCATGGCGCTGCAGGACCCGGAGATTCGTGCACGCAACCTCCTCGGGCCCGACGAGTACGGATCGATCACCGCGCCGACCCTGGTGGTGTGGACCAGCGACGATCCCACGGCCGACGTGACGGAGGGGCGACGCATCGCCTCGATGATCCCTGGCGCCCGCTTCGAGGTGATGACCGGATGCGGTCACTGGCCCCAGTACGAAGATCCCAAGACGTTCAACCGCCTGCACCTGGACTTCCTTTTGGGGCGGTTGTGACGACGACCGACGTCGACGTCGTCATCGTCGGGGCAGGCCCGTCGGGACTGACGCTGGCCAACATCCTTGGGCTGCACCGGGTTCGGACGCTGGTGGTCGAGGAACGCGACACGCTCATCGACTACCCCCGCGGTGTCGGTCTCGACGACGAGGCGCTACGGACCTTCCAGTCGATCGGCCTGGTCGACCGGGTGCTGCCGCACACCGTGCCGAACCAGATCCTGCGGTTCTTCGACGCCAACCGACGGCTGCTCGCCGAGATGGCGCCGCCCGACGCCCGGTTCGGCTGGCCCAAACGCAACGGCTTCGTGCAACCGATGGTCGATGCCGAATTGTTTGGCGGCCTGGACCGATTCGACCATGTGGAGGTCCGGTTCGGGTGCCGGATGGAGTCTTGCCTCGAGTCTGACGACGCGGTGACGGTGCAGTTCGCCGGCGACAAGCCGTCGGTCACGGCCCGTTACGTGGTCGGTTGCGACGGCGGCCGCAGCGCCACTCGCCGGCTGATGGGCGTTTCGTTTGACGGCACCACGTCGTCGACCCGCTGGCTGGTGGTCGACGTCGCCAACGACCCGCTCGGCCATCCCAACAGCGAGGTCGGCGCCGATCCGGCGCGCCCCTATGTGTCGATCTCGATCGCCCACGGCATCCGCCGCTTCGAATTCCTGATCCATCCTCACGAGACCGACGCAGAAGCCGACGATCCGGCGTTCGTCAGAAGAATGCTGGCGCAGCGGGTCCCGTATCCCGAGCAGGTCGACATGATCCGGCACCGGGTCTACACGCACCACTCCCGCATCGCCGGTTCGTTCCGCAAGGGCCGGATGCTGCTGGCGGGTGATGCCGCGCACCTGATGCCGGTCTGGCAGGGGCAGGGATACAACAGCGGTATCCGCGACGCGGCCAACCTCGGCTGGAAACTCGCCGCGGTGGTGACCGGGCAGGCTGACGACGCCCTGCTGGACACCTACGACGTCGAGCGTCGCAAACACGCTCGCGCGATGATCGACCTGTCCACCATGGTCGGCCGCGTGATATCGCCGACCAACCGCAGGGTAGCCGCGTTGCGGGACCGGATCATTCACGCCGCTTCCGTGGTCCCCTCGCTGAAGCGCTACATCCTCGAGATGCGTTTCAAGCCGATGCCGCGCTACCAACAGGGCGCCGTGTTCCACTCCGCACCGGGTGCCGGTGCGGCAGGGGCGGTCTCGCCGACGGGTACGCTGTTCATCCAGCCGCGCGTCGACACCCGAACCGAGCAGAACGTGTTGCTCGACGACGTGCTCGGACCGGGATTCGCGGTGCTGTGCTGGAGTAACAACCTGCGAGCGATCCTGGGCGACAACGCGTTCAACCGATGGAAGGCGTTGGGCGCGGAGTTCATCGAGGCGCGCCCGATGACTCAGCTGCGCTGGCCGGGCCACGACGACGACGATGTGGTGGTGATCGGCGACAGGACCGGTGCGCTCAAGGCGTGGTTCGACACCTACACCGACTCGGTCCTGTTCCTACGCCCCGACCGCTGCATCGCCGGCGCCTGCATCGCCCAGCGCGCCGCCGAACTCAGCGAAACTCTTTTCGATGTTCTGTGTCTGACCCAGGGAGGAGGCACCGGTTCTCATGGGCACACTGGCCCTGTGCTGCATGTCGCACAGCCCGCTACTGAACCTTCCGGGACCGTCACGGGATCTCCTTGACGACATCGAGACGGCGATATCCGGTGCACGCCGGTTCGTCGCCGACTACGACCCAGAACTCGTCGTCATCTTTTCCCCGGACCACTACAACGGGTTCTTCTACCGGACGATGCCGCCATTCTGCATCGGCACGGCCGCCCAGGGGGTCGGTGACTACGGCACGCACGCCGGCCCGCTGAACGTGCCCGAAGAGGTCGCGACCGACTGTGCCCGAGCGGTTCTCGAGTCCGGAATCGACGTCGCCATCTCGGCGAGCATGGACGTCGACCACGGAACGGTCCAACCGCTGCAGAACCTGTTCGGGGATCCGACGTCGGTGCTGACGATCCCCGTGTTCATCAACTCGGTGGCCACCCCGCTCGGGCCGGTGCGCCGGGTGCGGGCGCTCGGAGCGGCGCTCGGCACCTTCCTCGCGACGCTCGACAAACGAGTCCTCGTCGTGGGGTCCGGTGGGCTGTCGCACGATCCGCCGGTGCCCACGTTGGCGACCGCGCCGCCCGCCGCACTGGAACGGATCGTGCACGGTGCGCCCATGACGCCGGAACAGCGGCAGGCCCGCCAGGTCGCGGTGATGGACGCCGCGCAGGCGTTCGCGCACGGCGAGAGCCCGTTGCAGCCGCTGAACCCGGAGTGGGACACGGCTTTCCTCGAGCTGATCGACAACAACCGGCTCGCCGAGGTGGACGGCTGGTCCAACGAGTCGATCGAGCGCGAGGCCGGCCATTCGGCACACGAAGTACGCACGTGGATCGCGGCTTTCGCCGCGCTAGCCGCGCACGGGCCCTACCGCACCGAACAGCGGTTCTACCGTGCGGCACCGGAATTGATCGCAGGGTTCGCGATCAGGACGGCGGTTCTAGATGTCTGACAACAAGTTCGACCACACCGTCGACGTGCTTGTCGTCGGGTCAGGTGGCGGCGGAATGACCGCGGCGCTGGCCGCCGACGCGTTCGGTCTGGACACGCTCATCGTCGAGAAGTCGGCACAGTTCGGCGGGTCCACCGCGTTGTCCGGCGGCGGTATCTGGGTGCCCGGTGCGCCGTCACAGCGCAAAGCGGGTTACTCTCCGGATCCCGACGATGTCGTGGAGTACCTGCGTCAGATCACCGGAGGCTTGGTCAGCGACGCACGTCTGCGCCAGTACGTCGACACCGCTCCGGAGATGATGGAGTTCCTCGAAAAGCGCAGCCCATGGTTCGAATTCGTCTGGAAGCCGGGCTACGCGGACTACTACCCGGAGCTGCCGGGGGGATCGGCACAGGGCAGCACGATCAACGTGCCCGCCATCGACCTGCGCAAGCTGGGCGACGAGGAGCAGCACCTGCTGCAGCCGCTCGCGCTCGCTCCGAAGGGAATCTGGTTCGCGCCCAAGGACCTTCGGTTGTTCTACCAGGTTCGCCAGAACTGGCGCGGCAAGGCCGTTCTCGTCAAGTTGATCTGGCGGATGTTCCGAGCCCGGGTTCTCGGTGACCGGATGGCGGCCATCGGCCAGTCGCTGGCCGCCCGCATGCGGTTGGCGCTCAAGCAACACGACGTCCCGCTGTGGCTCAATGCGCCGATGAGCGAACTGATCACCGACGTCGACGGAGCGGTGATCGGGGCGGTGGTGGAGCGTGACGGTCGTCAGCAGCGCATCGAAGCCCGGCACGGCGTGATCCTGGCCGCGGGTGGATTCGACCACGACATGGAGTGGCGCCGCCAGCACCTGCCGCTGCTCGAAAAGGATTGGAGCTTCGGCAATCCGGCGTCCATGGGGGATGCCATCCGGGCGGGGGAGAAGGTGGGCGGCTCGACCGATCTGCTCGACGAGGCCTGGTGGTTTCCCGCGATCTGCTGGCCCGACGGGCGGTTGCAGTTCATGCTCAACGAACGCATGATGCCGTCGCAGTTCGTGGTGAACGGCGAGGGCAAGCGGTTCATCAACGAGGCCGCCCCCTACATGGACTTCGCGCACGCGATGATCGAGGGTCACAACAGCGGGGTCACGCACATTCCGTGCTGGCTGATCACGGACATCCGGTCGTTCCACCGGTACGTGGTCGCCGGGCACCTGCCGATCCCCAAGATTCCGTTCGCGCCGGTGCCGACCGGCTGGAAGGTGCCCAAGGCGTGGCTGGAATCCGGTGTCGTACATGAGGGAAGCAGCTTCGAGGAACTCGCGGGCAAGATCGGCGTTCCGCCGGCCCAACTGCGCCAGACCGCCGAGCGGTTCAACGAGCTGGCGCGCAACGGTCACGACGACGACTTCAACCGCGGCGACTCGGCCTACGACAACTACTACGGCGACCCCACGCTGCCGAACCCGAACCTGCACCCGCTGGGTAAACCGCCCTACTACGCGTTCCAGATCATCCTGGGCGACCTGGGCACCTCCGGAGGTCTGCGCACCGACGAGTACGCCCGGGTGCTGCGCGCCGACGACCACGTCATCGGGGGCCTCTACGCCGTCGGCAACACGTCGGCCGCGGTGATGGGCCGCAGTTACGCGGGCGCCGGTGCCACCATCGGCCCCGCGATGACCTTCGGCTATGTCGCGGCCAAGCACATCGCCGAGCAGCTGTCCGGCTCTGGAATTCAGACCGGCTCTAGTACCGATTCGACACTCGATACACATCGGAAGGTAACGAAATGAAGATCTCGCTGTTCTACGAATTCCCACTGCCGCGGCCGTGGAGCGAAGACGACGAGCACAAGCTTTTCCAGGACGGCCTCGACGAGGTGGAGCTCGCCGACAAGGCCGGTTTCTCGACGGTGTGGCTGACCGAGCACCACTTCCTGGAGGAGTACTGCCACTCCACCGCGCCCGAGATCTTCCTGTCCGCCGCGAGCCAGCGGACCCAGAATATCCGCCTGGGCTTCGGCATCATGCATCTGCCGCCGGTCGTCAACCATCCCGCACGTGTCGCCGAACGGGTTGCGACACTGGACCTGATCTCCAACGGGCGCGTGGAGTTCGGCACCGGCGAGTCGTCGTCGGTCGGCGAACTGGGCGGTTTCGGTGTCGATCCCGCCGACAAGCGCGCGATGTGGGAAGAGGCGCTGGAGGTTTCGATCCGCTGTATGACCGAGGAGCCGTTCACCGGTTTCAAGGGAGAGCACATCGAGATGCCCCCGCGCAACGTCGTGCCCAAACCGCTGCAGAAGCCGCATCCGCCCGTCTGGGTGGCGTGCACCAGGCCCGCATCGGTCGCCATGGCAGCCCAGAAGGGCCTGGGCGCACTGAGTTTCGCCTACACGGGCCCGGGGCCGCTGACCGAGCGGGTGAACGGCTACTACAAGGAATTCGAGGAGAACGGCGCGCCGGTCACTCCGCAGATGAACCCGAACATCCTCGCCATCGGCGGTGACCTGTCGATGATGGTGGCGCCCACCGACGAACAGGCGATCGAACGGCTCGGCAAAGGCGGCGGCTTCTTCGCGTTCGGCATCATGCACTACTACATGACCGGTATGCACACACCGGGCCGGACCGGAGTGTGGAAGCGGCACCTCGAGGAGATCGAGAAGGACCCCAGCATCGTTTATGGCCCCGACCGCGGCCCGATCGGAAGCCCGGACACGGTGCGTAACTTCCTGCGCGGCTACGAGGAAAGCGGTGTCGACGAATTGATCCTGCTGCTGACCCCGCGCAGGCACGAAGAGACGATGGAGTCCATCGAGCTGATGGGCAAGGAGGTGCTGCCCGAGTTCATCGAACGCGACGAGAAGGCGCAGGCGGAGAAGGCCAAACGACTCGAGCCGATCATCGAGAAGGTCGAAGCGCGCCGGCAACCGTCGCAGGCACCCGTCTTCGACGAGAGCTATGCATTCGGCGGACTGCCCACGGGCCGCCAGAACTACACGGCCAACGAGGTGTCGCTGGCGATGGACGAGATGAACGCCGGCATCGAGGCGGCGGCCGCCAAACTCAAGTCAGGAGAAGGGTGGGCGAGCCGCAACCCCGAAGCGGACGCCAAGAGCGCGCAGTGACGGGCGCCGGCTGCAGATGAGCCATGGGCCGATTTGAGGAACTGTGGCGCTACGACGGGCGCCGTGTGGTCGTCACCGGATGCGCCTCGGGCATCGGTGCCCACGTCGCCCGTCAGGTCGCCGACCTCGGCGGCGAGGTGATCGGACTCGACATCAAACCGCCGACCGAGCGTATCGGCGAGTTCGTCGAACTCGATCTGTCGGATCAACAGTCGATCGACCGGGCGGCCGACGCCGTCGGCGACTCGGTCGATGCGCTGTTCAACGTCGCCGGGGTGTCGTCGGGGATCAAGGACCCGCTCCGGGTCGTGACGATCAACTTTCTGGGTACCCGGCGGTTCACCGAGGCGCTGGTGCCCCGGATGCGCGCCGGATCGGCGATCGCGAACGTGTCGTCGCTGGCGGCGTCGGCCTACCGGGACAACGCGCCGGTCACCGCCTGCCTGGTCGACACGGACACGGTTGAGGCGGGCATCGAGTGGTGTCGACGCAATCCCGAGGCGCTGGCCGACGGCGGCGGTTACCGGTTGTCCAAGGAGGCCATCATCCTCTACGGCATGGCACAGGTGAGCGCGTTGGGCGCCAGGGGGATTCGCATCAACTGCACCGCACCCGGGGTGACCGATACGCCGATCCTCGACCAGTTGCGCAGCGCGTACGGACAGGAGTTTCTCGATTCCTTCCGGACGCCGCTGGGCCGGGCCGCCGAACCGCAGGAGCAGGCCAGCGTGCTGACCTTCCTCAACAGCAGGGCGGCCAGTTATCTCACCGGCCAGGTGATCTGGGTGGACGGAGGCACCATGGGGGAGACGGACCTCGCGGGATCGGTACGGCGGCGTTGACGTGAAAGTCGGTACAGTGAAAGGCAATCCATGGCCAGCATGAGCGAGTTCCGCCGCGTCGCCGACGACGTGCGCAATTGGGGCCGCTGGGGCGACGACGACGAGCTGGGCACACTGAACTTCATCACGCCCGAGAAGGTGGCCGAAGCGGCCGCGCTCGTGAAGAAGGGGACGGTAATCCCCCTCGGAGGCGACTTCGGCTCGAACGGCCCGCAGGGGGCGTTCCAGTTCCGCCCGAACCCCACCCACGTGATGACGGTGGACGGCGGCGACGCGAACACGCTGGCGCAGTACGGGCCCCAGTGGCTGCGGAACTCGGTGGCTCACCAGGTCAGCGAGTTCTTCGTGGACAACCCGTTCCGCTTCAACGACGACATGATCGTGATGCCGCTGCAGGCGGCCACGCAGTGGGACGCCATCTCCCACGTCTACTACGAGGACAAGCTCTACAACGGCTTTCCCGCGGACTCGGTGACCAGCTTCGGGGCCGTCCACCTGGGAATCGAGAAGGTCGACGTCAAGGGCATCACCTCCCGAGGAGTGCTGCTCGACGCGGTCCGGCACCGCGGCGCCGACGTCTTCCTCGAACCCGGGAACCCGGTCACACCAGCAGAACTCGACGATATCGCCAAGGCCCAGGGCGTGACGATCACGCCGGGGGACATCGTGGTCGTACACACCGGGTGGTGGACGAGGTTCCTGTCGACCGGTGACGGCTCCGAACCAGGATCCGGACTGGACTGGACCTGCGCATCGTGGCTGCACGACCATGACGTCGCCGCGGTCGCTGCGGACAACCTCATGGTCGAGGACCCCGACCCGGCCAACGGAGTCGAGGGCACGTTTCTGCCGATGCACATGGTCTGCCTGCGCGACATGGGCCTCATGTTCGGCGAATACTGGGACCTCACCGGCCTGGCGGCCGATTGCGCCGCCGACGGTGTCTACGAGTTCCAGTTGATCGCACCGCCTTTGAAAGTCGTTGGCGCGGTGGGCGCGCCCGTCAGCCCGATCGCAATCAAGTAGTGGGTGAGGATATGACTGCAAGCACCAGAACCGGCGGTGCGTCGTTCGTCGTGGGACTCGGCGGCACCCTTCGGGCAAATTCGTCGACCGAACGCGCCCTGCGTTATTGCCTGGCGGCGGTCGAGCAGCAGGGCGGGCGGACGCGGCTGTTCGCGGGACCCGACCTGGATTTGCCGATGTATGCGCCGCACTCGCTGGAACGCACGCCCCAGGCTCTCGAACTGGTCAGCGCGCTGCGCGATGCGGACGCCGTGGTCGTCGGCTCACCCGGTTACCACGGGGCGATCTCGGGATTGGTCAAGAACGCGCTCGACTACATCGAGGATCTGCGGGAGGACCCGCGCGTCTATCTGGACAACACGCCGTGGGGTTGCATCAGTTGCGCCTACGGCTGGCAGGCGGCGGTCAACACGCTCGGACAGTTGCGCTCCATCGGGCACGCGCTGCGCGCGTGGCCGACTCCGCTGGGCGTGGCGATCAACTCCGCCGACCAGATCTGGGACGAGACAGGGGAATTGATCCACGACGCCACCCAGAACCAGCTGGACATGCTCGCCACCCAAGTGCTGTTCTTCGCCAAGGCCGCCCGGGAGACCGCGTGACCGAGCTCCAACGCAAGTCGGTGCTGGTCGACGGGATGGTGACCGGTTACCTCGAAGCCGGACAAGGCGATCCGGTCGTCCTGCTGCACGGTGGGGAGTTCGGCGCCGGCGCCGAGATCGGCTGGGAACACAACATCGCCGCGCTCGCCACGCGTTACCGCGTGCTCGCGCTCGACATGCTCGGGTTCGGCGAATCGGCGAAGGTCATCGACTTCAACGACGGCCGCGGTATGCGGATCCGGCACATCGCGCGGTTCTGCGACGTCGTCGGGGTGGAATCCGCGCATTTCGTGGGCAACTCGATGGGGGCCGTGAACCTGTTCGTCGACGCCACCTCCGAAGCGCCGGTGCTGCCCGCCCGCAGCCTGGTGACCATCTGCGGAGGCGGCGAGATCCAGCGCAACGAGCATTCGGCCGCGCTGTACGACTATGACGCCACGTTCGCGGGGATGCGCCGGATCGTCACGGCGCTCTTCTACGACGCCTCCTACCCCGCCGACGAGGAATACGTCCAGCGCCGCTACGAAGCCAGCATCGCCCCGGGCGCATGGGAAGCACTGGCGGCGGCGCGGTTTCGGCGCCCCGGCCTGGAGGCCCCACCGCCGCCGTCGAGTGCCCGCGCCTACGAGCGCATCACCGTGCCGACGCTGGTGGTCGAGGGCGGCGGTGACAAGCTGCTGCCCAGGGGGTGGGCGGGCGAGATCGCGGGCCAGATCCGCGGCGGCCGGTCCGCGGTGATCGATGCGGCCGGCCATTGCCCGCAGATCGAACAACCGGACGCGGTCAATGAACTACTGCTCGGCTTCCTGGCCGACTTACACGAAGGGGTGGCATGACCGGCGAACTCGAGGACAAGGTCGCGGTCGTCACCGGCGGCTCATCCGGACTCGGTGAAGGGCTGGTGCGGCGGTTCTGCGCCGAGGGCGCCAAGGTGGTCGTCGGCGATGTCGATCGTGAGGGCGGCGCCCAACTCGTCGCCGACCTCGGTGACGCCGTCCGCTTCATCGAGACCGACGTGGCCGAGGTCGAGCAGGTCACCCGACTGGTTTCCACGGCGGTCGAGGAGTTCGGCGGCCTGCACGTGATGGTCAACAACGCGGGCGTGTCGGGCAAGATGTTCCCGAAGTTCCTCGACGACGACCTCGCCGACTTCCACCAGGTGATGGCCATCAACGTCCTTGCGGTCATGGCCGGTACGCGCGACGCGGCTCGGCACATGTCGAAACACGGCGGCGGATCGATCATCAACTTGACCTCGATCGGCGGCATCCAGGCCGGCGGTGGCGTGATGACGTACCGGGCGTCAAAAGCCGCCGTCATCCAATTCACCAAGTCTGCGGCCATCGATCTGGCCCACTACGAGGTTCGCGTCAACGCGCTCGCCCCGGGCAACATCCGGACCGCGATCGTGCGCAAGTCGGCAACGGGAGAGGACCTCGAGCGCCTCGAGGCTTTCGAGGCCAAGATCCGCGAACAGATGCGCAACGACCGCCCGTTGAAGCGGGAGGGCACCGTCGAGGACGTCGCCGAGGCCGCGCTGTACCTCGCCGGAGACCGTTCCCGGTATGTCACCGGAACCATCCTTCCCATCGACGGCGGCACCAGTGCGGGGAAGGTGATTGTCCGCAAATCGAAGCCATGACGACTTTAAATCAGTCGCTTGACTTAAGCGCTCGGGAGCGGTTGACTGTGACGGTGACCACTGCCAGAAGCGTGCGCACCGAACGGGCCAGCACCACGCGCGAAGCGATCCTGGCCGCCGCCGAGCGGCTGTTCGCCGAGCACGGTGTCTACGCGGTATCGAACCGTCAGGTCAGTGAGGCCGCGGGTCAGGGCAACAACGCCGCGGTCGGCTACCACTTCGGCACGAAGGCTGACCTGGTGCGGGCCATCGAGCAGAAGCACCGCGTCTCCACCGAGCGTCTGTTGTCGCGGATGGTCGCCGAGATCGGCGACTCGACCGATCTACGCGACTGGGTCGCCTGCCTGGTGCGCTCGCTCACCGAACACCTGGCCCAGATCGGGACCCCGACGTGGTACGCGCGCTTCGCCGCGCAGGCGCTGGCCGACCCCGAGTACCACAAGATCGTGGTCAAGGGTGCTCTCGAGTCGCCGTCGGTGCAACGCGTCGTCGATGGGATCACCCGCTGCCTGCCGGACCTGCCGCCTGCGGTGGTCACCGAGCGAAACATCATGGCTCGCAATCTGATGATGCACACCTGCGCCGATTTCGAACGTGCCTTCGCCGAGGGGACCGACATGCCGCGCACCACCTGGAGCTCCGCGGCGTCCGGGCTCATCGACGCGATCGTCGGGCTGTGGCAGGCACCGATCACGGAGCGCCCGGCATCATGAAACTGACTGTCGACCAAGACAAATGCGTGTCATCCGGTCAATGTGTGCTCAACGCAACTGACATCTTCGACCAGCGCGACGACGACGGTGTCGTGGTCCTGCTGAACGACAGCCCGGCGGACGACCAGGCCGACAACGCCCGCAAGGCGGCGGCGGCCTGCCCCGCACTCGCCATCCACATCGAGGAATGAGAACGACCATATGTCTGAAACCTTGACCGGAACCCCCGACGTGTCCTCGGACATCCCCGAATACCCGATGGAGCGCGACACCCGCTGCCCGTTCGCCCCACCGCCACAGATGCTCAACCATCCCAAAGGTCTTTTCCGCGTAAAGATCTGGAATGGCAGCACGCCTTGGCTGATCACCGGCTACGAGGAGGCCCGCGCGCTGTTCACCGACTCCCGAATCAGCGTGGACGATCGGATCGACGGCTTCCCGCATTGGAACGCGCACATGCTCGCCACCGTCCACAAGCGGCCACGCTCGGTGTTCACCTCCGACGCCGAGGAACACACCCGCTTCCGCCGGATGCTGTCCAAGCCGTTCACGTTCCGCCGCGTCGAGGGCCTGCGCCCTGCGATCCAGAAGATCACCGACGAGTGCATCGACGCGATCCTTGCCGGCCCCCAGCCCGCCGAACTGGTCTCGAAGCTGGCGTTACCCGTTCCCACCGTGGTGATCAGCGAAATGCTCGGCGTCCCTTATGAAGACCACGAGTTCTTCCAGGAGCATGCGAACGCCGGGCTGGCTCGCTACGCCGCCGCGGACGCCATGCAGAAGGGTGCGATGAGCCTGCACCAGTATCTGGTGAACCTCGTCGAGGAGAAGCAGGTCAACCCGTCCGAGGACGCCGTGTCCGACCTTGCTGAGCGGGTCAACGCCGGAGAGATCAGCGTCAAGGAGGCCGCGCAGCTCGGCACCGGCCTGCTGATCGCCGGACATGAGACCACCGCCAACATGATCGGCATCGGGATCCTGGCGCTCCTCGAGAACCCGGAACAGGCCGACTTCCTGCGCAATGCCGAGGATCCGAAGGTGATCGCCAACGCGGTCGAAGAGCTGATGCGTTATCTGTCG
Organism: Mycobacterium sp. 852002-51152_SCH6134967; assembly: GCF_001667105.1. Lineage (NCBI taxonomy): Bacteria > Bacillati > Actinomycetota > Actinomycetes > Mycobacteriales > Mycobacteriaceae > Mycobacterium > Mycobacterium sp. 852002-51152_SCH6134967. Next base: position 95,913 of record NZ_LZIK01000033.1, read on the forward strand.
ATCATCCAGACAGGTCAGCGCCGGGTGGCGCTGGAGGACATCGAGATCGGTGGCGAGACCATCAAGGCCGGCGACGGCGTCATCTTGGACCTGGCGCCGGCGAACTGGGACGCGCGCGCCTATCCCGACCCCGACAGGCTCGACCTCAGCCGCGACGCGGGTCAGCAGCTCGGATTCGGATACGGCAGGCATCAGTGCGTCGGCCAGCAGCTCGCCCGCGCCGAACTGCAGATCGTGTTCCACACCTTGTTGCGGCGCATACCGACGCTGCAACTGGCCGTGCCGATCGAGGAAGTGCCGTTCAAACACGACCGCCTCGCCTACGGCGTCTACGAACTTCCGGTGACTTGGTAGTCAGGTCCATCCCTCAGCCCGATTGGAGTGTCAACGATGTCAGCACCAACAACTCCCGCCCCCCCCCCCCCCCCCCAGCAAAGACGGCGACAAACAGAC
>NZ_LZIK01000034.1:0-1988 GCF_001667105.1 Mycobacterium sp. 852002-51152_SCH6134967
TCATTGGTAGTCAGGGGCGCGGTATCTGCGTAGCGGACCCGTTTCCCCTTCCCCCTTTCAATCCGTGCGTGCGGTTTTCCCGCACACGGCTTACCGATGATCTTCTTGACATGGTTACGCCGCCTTCGGGTAGCGGATGGTGCCGCGCAAGCGGAAAAGGCCATGACCGTGAAACCACTCTTCAGTCCACTGATCGGCTTGTCCGGCACGCAGGTTACGGCCCCGCTTCTTCACCATTAGGCGAAATAGGCGCCACATCACGTACCGGTCGATCTGGCGGAACTTAGTGGCGGCGTTGCCGGTGCGAAAGTAGTTGCCCCAACCGCGCAAGATCGGATTCAATGCCGCGATCACGTCACGGATATCGATGCCGACCCGATTGGCTCCGGTGCGTTCGCGCACCTTGGCCCGCAGGCGGGCCATGGCCGTCTGGCTGGGCCAGCGATGCAGGTAGTAGCGCACGATCCGCTTCTGTTCCCACAACCGCCCCGACATACGCGCCCGGAAGTGACAACCCAGAAAATCCAGGCCCTCACGCCCCTCACGCAAGTCGACCACCTTCGTCTTGTCCGGATGCAGCCGCAACCCCAACGACGCCAGGATTTCGCCCAGCACCGCCAGGGCGTGCTCGGCTTGTGCCGCCGAACGGCACATCACCACACCGTCATCGGCGTAGCGCACCAACTCACCCACATTCCTGCGGGAAAGTTCGGTGTCGAGCACATGCAGGTAGATGTTGGCCAACAGCGGGGAGATCACCCCGCCCTGCGGGGTGCCCGCGACCGTCCGCGTCACCTCACCGTCAACCATGACTCCTGCTTGCAGCCACTGACGCAGCAGCTTGAGCACCCGCCGATCCGAGACCCGCCGCCCCACCTCGGTGAGGATGCGGTCATGGTCGATCTCGCCGAAGAAATTGGCGATATCGAACTCCACCACGAACTGGTAGCCCTCGATGAACCCGACACGAAGCCGTTCCATCGCTTGTGTAGCTGACCGCTTCGGCCGAAACCCATACGAGCACGACAGAAAGTCCGCCTCGAATATCGGTTCCAACACCAGCTTGGCCGCCGCCTGGGCCACCCGGTCTCGCACCGTAGGAATCCCCAACGGCCGCTTACCACCACGTGGTTTCGGGATCTCCACACGCCTGGCTGGCGCGGGACGATACCGACCTGTGCGAAGGTCCCGACGCAACTCACGCAGCATGCGGTCCACGCCGTAGTCCTCCACCGCGACCAGGGTGATCCGATCCACCCCGGCCGCGCCCCTATTCGCTCGCACCCGTTCCCACGCCTCCCACAGGACGTCACCCCTGTAGATACGGTCATACAGGGCGTGGAAACGCCGACCCGAAGACTGCTTGGCCGCAGCCCATAGCGTGCGTTGCAGTTGTCGCACTTTCACCGGCGAAACCACCAACGGCTCATCGGCTACGACAGGCGATGACCTGCCGGGGGAATTGGACCAGGCAAGCCCGGCCATGCCCTCGCACTTACCCACTCTGCGCGCGTGATCAAAGTTGGGGTCCTTCCCTCCCGGCGCGTTGTGCTGCACACCGATCAGCGGTACTACGACCCCATCGGACTCCCGCTGCCCTCCAGAGATTTTCACCATCGGCTTATACCCCTGGTCTTTGCCCGACAAGGCCAGGCAGACGGGCCTCTCCAGTTCCGAACCAGACTATGTGCACGTGCCATCTCCCATACCCCGGGGAGACCCGCTGGACTGACCCCGGACCAGGGCCCAGCAGACATGGCCTTCGCCGTGACATGAGCGGCTCGGCTCTCCCGTTGTGCGTTTGACGAGGCTGCAGAGTTCGCTTCGCGCTACGGCCCGCACACTTGCTCCCTCCGAAGAGGCTCTTGACACCCCGCTCAGCCCGCCACCTCTCGACGACGAACCGGGGCCTGCTACCCGGCGTTCCGGTACCTACCGGGACGGGACTTCCACCCGCTAGCCTGATCCAGCTTGCTGGACGCACCATG